>NZ_CALXFV010000008.1 GCF_944387675.1 uncultured Flavonifractor sp.
GTGTGCAAGGGCAAGCGGTACAACCGGGAGACCCTGGAGGTGCGCTACAAGGGCAAGAACATCTATGAGGTGCTGGATATGACGGTGGAGGAGGCCCTCCCCTTCTTCGAGCACCTGCCCAGGCTGTACAACAAGCTCCAGACCCTGTACGAGGTGGGCCTGAGCTATGTAAAGCTGGGCCAGCCCTCCACCGAGCTGTCCGGCGGCGAGGCCCAGCGGGTGAAGCTGGCCACCGAGCTGGCCAAGCGCTCCACCGGCAAGACCATCTATATCCTGGACGAGCCTACCACCGGCCTGCACACCGCCGATGTGCACAAGCTCATTGAGGTACTGCAAAAGCTGGTGGAGGCAGGCAACACAGTGGTGGTTATTGAGCACAATCTGGATGTGATCAAGACTGCCGACCATATCATTGATCTGGGTCCCGAGGGGGGCTCCGGCGGCGGCACCGTCGTGGCAGTTGGAACGCCGGAAGAGGTGGCCGCCTGCCCGGAGAGCTATACCGGGCAATACCTGAAGCGGATGCTGGAGCGGAAAGGAGTTTGAACAAAATGTCTCTTACTGTGGGATGCAAGGGGCGGTCTGAAACCGTGGTGACGGCGGAACACACCGCCGCAGCCGTGGGCAGCGGCTTGGTTCCCGTGTTTGCCACGCCCTATATGATCGCTCTGATGGAAAACGCCGCCGTCAATGCGGTGCAGGCCCAGTTGGAGGAGGGGCAGGGTACCGTGGGTACCCGTCTGGAGGTCACCCACGACGCCGCCACTCCCGTGGGCATGAAGGTATGGGCTCAGGCGGAGCTCACCGCCGTGGAGGGCAAAAAACTTACCTTTGCCGTCCAGGCCTTTGACGAGGCCGGCCCCATCGGCGGCGGTACCCATGAGCGGTTTGTCATTGCCGTGGATCGGTTTCTCAGCAAGGCGGAAGCCAAAAAGGGAGGTCAATAAAACCTATGTCCATTGAAAACTGCCGGGCCTACCTGCGGGAGCGGGGATATGAGGACCGGGTCCGGGAATTTGACGTGTCCAGCGCCACGGTGGAGCTGGCCGCCCAGGCGGTGGGCTGTGAGCCCGCCCACATCGCCAAAACGCTCTCCTTCGTCCATGAGGACGGAGCCATCCTCATTGTGTGCGCCGGAGACGCCAAAATCGACAACACCAAATTCAAGGCCCAATTCCACCACAAGGCCACCATGCTCACCCCCGACCAGGTGGTGGAATTTACCGGCCACACCATCGGCGGGGTGTGTCCTTTTGCCATCACCCACCCCAAAGTGGTCACCTATCTGGATGTGTCCCTGAAACGGTTCGAGACCATTTACCCCGCGGCGGGCAACGCCGCCTCCGCCGTGCGTCTCAACTGCGGCGAGCTGGAGGAGCTGGCGGGCAGCAGCGGGTGGATCGACGTGTGCAAGGGCTGGCAGTAAGCCCGCCGGGAAAGGAAGGTGTGCATGATGCGAGAGCGGCTGAAAAACCTCAGCGTCAGCTTTGTGGTGCTCTCCATCCTTTATGTGCTGTTGGGCCTGGTGCTGCTCATCTGGCCCACTACGGTGATGGACGGACTGTGCTATTTCACCGGCGGCATCCTGCTGCTGTACGGCGTGTGTGCCATCGTGGGCTTCTGCCGGGCGGCGGAGCGCAGGGCGGGCAGTTTCCTCGCCCTGTTCCTGGGGATTGTGGCCGCCTCTGTGGGAGCGGTGCTGCTGCTCCAGCCCCTCCTGTTCCAGAGCATCCTCACGGTGATTCTGGGCCTCTACATTCTCATCGACGGGCTGCTCAACCTGAAACGGGCGCTGGAGCTGCACCGGCTGGAGCATATGGGCTGGGTCCTGTACCTGGTCCTGTCCCTGATCACGGTGGCCCTGGGCGCGGTGGTGGTTTTCCGCCCCATGCTGGCCGGCGTCACCCTGGTGCGCCTCATCGGCGGCTCCCTGCTCTATTCCGGCGCCGCAGATTTGTGGACCCTGTTCCAGCTCTCCCGCTGGACAAAAGCCTACCGCAAAACCCATCCGGTGGAGGTGGACCCGGTGGACCTGGATTAGGCAATGCACCGTTCACCCCGAGACGGCGAAAGTCTTTTTGTTTGAACTTGCATATTTCGCCTGTTTTGCCGGTCGTTTTCCTGTCAAATGAAATAAATCGAGTTGAATTATGCAGATCCTCTTGACTTCCCTGTTTCAACGCGCTATAATGCCCACATGGTTGAGGACAAAGACGTTCCCGGCATACTGTGCCGAGGGTCTTTGTCCTCTTTCTATTTGAAGGAACGAAAGGGGTTTCTTGCAATGGCGTATACCAAGGAAGACATTATCCGTATGGTCAAAGAGGATGACATCGAGTTCATCCGCCTCCAGTTCACCGATATTTTCGGTCAGCTGAAAAACGTGGCCATTACCGCCTCCCAGATTGAGAAGGCAGTGAATAACCAGATCATGTTTGACGGTTCTTCCATCGAGGGCTTTGTGCGCATCGACGAGTCGGATCAGTATCTCTATCCCGATCTGAACTCCTTCGTGGTCTTCCCCTGGCGGCCCAGCCACGGCAAGGTGGCGCGGCTGATCTGCGACGTGTACAATCCGGACGGCACCCCCTTTGTGGGCGATCCCAGGGGCGTGCTCAAGCGGGTGCTGCGCAAGGCGGCGGATATGGGGTATGACGCCTTTCATGTGGGACCCGAGGCGGAGTTCTTCCTCTTCCAGACCGACGACGAGGGCAAGCCCACCACCAAGACAAACGACGAGGCGGGCTATTTCGACCTGGGTCCCCTGGACCACGGGGAATCCACCCGGCGGGAGATCTGCATGGCTCTGGAGCAGATGGGCTTTGAGATCGAGGCCAGCCACCACGAGGTGGCCCAGGGCCAGCACGAGATCGACTTCAAATATGCCGACGCCCTGCGCACCGCCGACAATATCATGACCTTCAAGCTGGCGGTGAAGACCCTGGCCCAGAAGAACGGACTTCACGCCACCTTTATGCCCAAGCCCATTTTCGGTATCAACGGCTCCGGTATGCACACCAACATGTCTCTGTTCCGCAAGGGCAAAAACGTCTTCTATGATCCCGACGGGGAGAAGGGCCTTTCCAAGGAGGCGTACAGCTTCATCGCCGGTCTTCTTGCCCACGTGAAGGGTATGGCGGCGGTGACCAACCCCCTGGTCAACTCCTACAAGCGGCTGGTACCCGGCTATGAGGCGCCCTGCTACCTGGCCTGGTCGGCCTCCAACCGCTCCGCCCTCATCCGCATCCCTGCCGCCCGCGGCCAGTCCACCCGCGTAGAGCTGCGCTCCCCCGACCCGGCCTGCAACCCCTATCTGGAGCTGGCCGCCTGTTTGGCCGCCGGTCTGGACGGCATTGAGCGGGGGCTGACGCCTCCACGTGAGGTGACGGAGAACATCTTTGCCATGGATCAGGCCACCCGGGAGGCCCACGGCATCGAAAGCCTGCCCGGCTCTCTGGAGGAGGCCATCGCCGCCCTGGAGGCCGATCCGCTCATTCTGGACACCCTGGGAGAGCACGTGGCATCCAACTACATCGAGGGCAAGAAGAAGGAGTGGGAGGAGTACCGCACCCGGGTCTCCTCCTGGGAACGGGAAAAATACATCATCAACTACTAAAGCTGCGGTGCCTGGGGCGCGGGGGAGTTTGAAGCGCTCGGGCTGGGTATACTGTACGGCAGGCGCCCGGAGAGGAGAGACGGGAAATGGAGCGGATCATCCTTGCGCTGACCCGGGAGGCACACAACCGGCGGGTCAAGGAGGTGCTGGAGGGAGCGGGCGCGGCCTCCTGCCTCATCTGCACCTCCGCCGATCAGGTACGGCGGGCGGCGGCCAAATACCACATCGACGTGGTGGTATGCGGATATAAGCTGGGGGATCAGCCCGTTGAGCTGTTGGCCGGCGATCTCCCCCCCACCTGTTCCCTGCTGGTGCTGGCACCCCAGGACCGGCTGGAGCTGCTGAACGGCGAGGGACTGTTTCCGCTGTCCACGCCGGTTAGCCGGCGGGATCTGGTGGCCGCCGTCCAAATGCTGCTCGGCATGACACACAGCCCGGAGCTCCACGCCGTCCCACAGCGCTCCTCCCAGGAGCAGGCGCTCATCCTCCAGGCCAAGCAGCTGCTCATGGACCGGCACGGCATGACCGAACCCCAGGCCCACCGCTTTCTCCAGAAGGCCAGTATGGACCGGGGCGCCCGGCTGGTCCAGACGGCCCAGCTGGTTCTGGAGAGCGCGCTGATCTGAATCGGCAAGAGACAAAGCGGTCTCGCGGCGGCAGTCCGCAGACGCGGCTGCCGCCGCTTTCCCATCCATGCCCGCGGAAGGTCCCGGCGGCTTTTTTCCGCAGGCGCCACAACACAACCTGGAAAGGGGACTGGCACATGAACACAGAGGGTTATCCCCAGCGGGGCCTGTATCACCCTTCATTTGAACATGACGCCTGCGGAATCGGCGCCGTGGTGGATATCAAGGGCCGCCCAAGCCACCAGACGGTGGATGACGCGCTGAAAATCGTGGAAAAGCTGGAGCATCGCGCCGGAAAGGACGCCGAGGGGAAGACCGGCGACGGAGTGGGCATTCTGCTCCAGATCTCCCATACCTTCTTTGCCCGGGTGGCGGAGGAGCTCGGCCTCTCCCTCCCCGGCGCCAGGGAATATGGGGTGGGCATGTTTTTCTTCCCCCAGGATGCGCTCAAGCGCAACCAGGCCAAGAAAATGTTTGAATTCATTGCGGCCAGGGAGGGCATGACCTTTCTGGGCTGGCGCACCGTGCCGGTTTGCCCGGATATTTTGGGCCGCAAGGCCAGGGACAAAATGCCTTGGATCGAGCAGTGCTTTGTCCGGCGTCCCGACGGCACGGAGCCTGGGCTGGACTTTGACCGAAAGCTCTACGTGGCACGGCGGGTGTTTGAACAGTCCAACGATAACACCTATGTGGTCTCCCTGTCCAGCCGTACGGTGGTATACAAGGGCATGTTCCTGGTCCGCCAGCTGCGGGCCTTCTACCCCGACCTCCAGGCGCCGGACTATGCCAGCGCCATCGCTCTGGTCCATTCCCGCTTCTCCACCAACACCAATCCCTCCTGGGAGCGGGCGCATCCCAACCGGCTCATCGCCCACAACGGTGAAATCAACACCATCCGGGGCAATGCGGACCGGATGCTGGCCCGGGAAGAGACCATGTCCTCCCCTTTGCTGGAACAGGACATGGACAAGCTGCTCCCGGTGATCAACGTGTCCGGCTCCGACTCGGCCATGCTGGACAACACCCTGGAATTTCTCATGATGGGCGGTATGGACCTGCCACTGGCGGTCATGGCCTGTATTCCGGAGCCCTGGAGGGGCAGCAAGTCCATTTCCCGGTCCAGGCGGGACTTGTACCAGTATTACGCCACCCTGATGGAGCCCTGGGACGGCCCGGCCGCCATCCTGTTCTCCGACGGCGATGTGGTGGGCGCTGTGCTGGACCGCAACGGGCTGCGCCCCTCCCGCTACTACGTCACCGCCGACGAGCGGCTCATCCTGTCCTCCGAGGTGGGCGTACTGGACCTGCCCGCCGGACAGATTCTTCAGAAATCCCGCCTTCAGCCCGGGCGGATGCTGCTGGTGGACCTGCGGCAGGGCCGGCTGATCAGCGACGAGGAGCTCAAGGAATCCTACGCCGCCCGCCGCCCTTACGGCGAGTGGCTGGACCAAAATCTGATCCATCTGGCCGATCTGCCCGTTCCCAACCAGCGGGTACCCACCCGCACCCGAACCGAGCGGCAGCGCCTGCGCAAGGCCTTTGGCTACACCTATGAGGATGTACACGACACCATCCTGCCCATGGCACGCACCGGCGCCGAACCCACCGCCGCCATGGGCGCCGATATCCCCCTGGCGGTACTGGATTGCCAGGATCAGCCTCTCTTCCAATACTTCAAGCAGCTTTTCGCCCAGGTGACCAACCCGCCCATCGACGCCATTCGGGAAGAGATCATCACCGACACCACGGTGTATGTGGGGGATGACGGCAACCTTCTGGAGGAAAAGGCGGAAAATTGCCGGGTGCTCCAGATTCAAAACCCCATCCTTACCTCCACCGGCCTGATGAAAATTAGAGCCATGGATCAGCCCGGCTTCCATGTGGCCACCGTCTCCATCCTCTGCTACAAAAACACCCCTCTGGACCGGGCGCTGGATCACCTGGAGGTGGCGGTGGACCGGGCCTGGCGGGAGGGCGCCAATATCATCATTCTGTCCGACCGGGGTGTGGATGAAAATCACGTGGCCATTCCCTCCCTGCTGGCCGTGTCCACGATGGAACAGCACCTGATCCGCACCAAAAAGCGTACCGCCGTCTCTATCCTGCTGGAGTCGGCCGAACCGCGGGATGTACACCACTTCGCCACCCTGCTGGGCTACGGCGCCCGGGCCATCAATCCCTACCTGGCGGAGGAGACCATTGTGGAGCTGATCGAGGAGGGGCTGCTGGACAAGGACTTCCACACCGCCGTGGCCGACTACCACGCCGCCATCCTTCACGGCATTGTCAAGATCGCCTCCAAGATGGGAATCTCCACCCTCCAGTCCTACCAGTCCGCCCAGATTTTCGAGGCGGTAGGCATCAGCCGGGAGGTCATTGACCGCTGCTTCACCAATACCGTCTCCCGGGTGGGAGGGATCGGCCTGAAGGAGCTTGCAGACATGGTGGAGCGCAACCACTCCAGAGCCTTTGACCCCCTGGGACTGGACGTGGATCTGGAGCTGGACAGTCTGGGGACCCACAAGGCGCGGGCCGGCGGCGAGGACCACCTGTACAATCCCCGTACCATTCACCTGCTCCAGCAGGCCACCCGCCGGGGAGATTACGAGTTGTTCCGGCAGTATACCGACCTGGTGGATGACGAAACCTGTCCCCACACTCTCCGGGGCCTGCTGGACTTCCGGTTTGCTCAGACCCCCCTTCCCCTGAGCGAGGTGGAAGGCGTGGATGCCATCGTCCGGCGCTTCAAAACCGGAGCCATGAGCTATGGCTCCATCTCCCGGGAGGCCCACGAGTGCCTGGCGCAGGCCATGAACCTACTGGGCGGCAAATCCAACTCGGGAGAGGGCGGCGAGGAACGCGACCGCCTGGACGACCCGAAACGCTCCTCGGCCATTAAGCAGGTGGCCTCCGGCCGCTTCGGCGTCACCAGTGAATATCTGGTCAGCGCCAAGGAGATTCAGATCAAAATGGCCCAGGGTGCCAAGCCCGGCGAGGGCGGTCACCTGCCTGCCGGCAAGGTCTATCCCTGGATCGCCAGGTGCCGCCACTCCACACCCGGCGTCACCCTCATCTCCCCGCCGCCCCACCACGACATCTACTCCATTGAGGACCTGTCCCAGCTTATCTACGACCTGAAAAGCGCCAACCGGCAGGCCCGCATTTCGGTCAAGCTGGTCAGCGAGGCGGGCGTGGGTACCATCGCCGCCGGCGTGGCCAAGGCAGGGGCGCAGGTGGTGCTGATCTCCGGCTATGACGGCGGCACAGGCGCCGCCCCCCGGACCTCCATCCACAACGCCGGCCTGCCCTGGGAGCTGGGGCTGGCCGAAACCCACCAGACGCTTATCCAGAACGGCCTGCGCTCCCGGGTGGTGGTGGAGACCGACGGCAAGCTCATGTCCGGCCGGGATGTGGCCATTGCCTGCATGCTGGGGGCGGAGGAATTCGGCTTTGCCACCGCCCCTCTCATCACTCTGGGCTGCGTTATGATGCGGGTATGCAACCTGGACACCTGTCCCGTAGGGATAGCCACCCAGAATCCGGAGCTGCGCAAGCGGTTTGCCGGGAAGCCGGAGTATGTGGTCAACTTTATGCGCTTTATCGCCCAGCAGCTGCGGGAGCTTATGGCAAAGCTGGGCGTGCGCACGGTAAACGAGCTGGTGGGCCGCACCGATCTGCTGTGCGTCCGCCGTCCGGCGGTCAACCAGCGGGCGGCCACGGTGGATCTGTCCCCTCTGCTGGACAGTCCCCGTGCCGATGACGGCGTCAAAACTCACTTCAATCCCGCCGACGCATATGACTTCCACCTGGAGGAAACTGTGGATTTGAAGGTGCTGGAAAAAAAGCTGGGTAAGGCGCTCCGCAGCGGGGAACCCAGGCGGCTGGAGCTGGCCGTATCCAGTACAGACCGGGCGGTGGGGACTATTTTAGGCTCTGACGTCACCCGGCTGCACAAAAATAGCCTGCCTGCGGATACCTTCACCGTCAAATGTACCGGCGGCGGCGGACAGTCCTTCGGCGCCTTTCTCCCCAAGGGGGTCCGGCTGGAGCTGGAGGGGGACGCCAATGATTACCTGGGCAAGGGGCTGTCCGGAGGTACCATCGTGGTCTATCCCCCTCGGGACAGCGTCTTCGATCCCGCCGCCAATATTCTGGTGGGCAACGTGGCGCTGTACGGCGCCACGGGCGGCGCCGCCTTCCTCAACGGCATAGCGGGTGAGCGGTTCTGCGTACGCAATTCCGGCGCCACCGCCGTGGTGGAGGGCGTGGGGGACCACGGCTGCGAGTATATGACCGGCGGCGTGGTGGTCGTGCTGGGTCCCACGGGCAAAAATTTTGCCGCCGGCATGAGCGGCGGCGTAGCCTATGTGCTGGACGAAAACCGGGACCTGTATCTGCGGCTGAACAAGACACTGGTCTCCATGGACCAGGTCACCGGGCAGCAGGATATTGCCCAGCTGCGGGGACTGATTCAGGCCCATGCGGACGCCACCGGTTCCCCCAGGGCCAGAGACATTCTGGCGCACTTTGCCCACTATCTGCCGCTGTTCAAAAAGCTGCTGCCCTGCGACTACGACCGGATGCTGCGCACCATCGCCCAGTACGAGGAAAAGGGGATGTCGCGGGAGCAGGCCCAGGTGGAAGCCTTCTACGTGACCACCAGAAAGGTGGGGGAATGACAATGGGAAAACCAACCGGATTTATGGAATATCATCGTCAGGGAAATCCCTCCCAGCCGCCTCTGGAGCGCATCCGGCACTACCGGGAGTTCCATCCGCGGCTGGGCCGGGAGGAGCGGCGGCGTCAGGGCGCCCGGTGCATGGAGTGCGGCATCCCCTTCTGTCAGTCTGGGGCGGTGCTGGGCGGCATGGTCTCCGGCTGTCCCTTGCGCAATCTGGTCCCTGAGTGGAACGATTTGATCTACACCGGCAACCTGGGCCATGCCCTGGACCGACTGCTGAAAACCAACAACTTCCCTGAATTTACCGGCCGGGTATGCCCCGCCCTGTGCGAGGCGGCCTGCACCTGCGGGCTTCACGGTGAGCCGGTCACCATCAGGGAAAATGAGCTGGGCATCATTGAGGAGGCCTGGGAGAAGGGCCTGATCCAACCCCACCAGCCCTCCATCCGGACGGGCAGGCGTGTGGCGGTGGTGGGCTCCGGCCCCGCCGGCCTGGCCTGCGCCGATCAGCTCAACCGGAGGGGCCATACCGTCACCGTCTTTGAGCGGGAGGACCGGCCCGGCGGCCTGCTCATGTATGGCATTCCAAATATGAAGTTGGAGAAATCCGTCGTCCAGCGGCGGGTGGATCTGATGGCCGCCCAGGGCGTCACCTTCCGCACCGGCGCGGACGTGGGGCGGAACGTGGCGGCGGAGGAACTGAGGAAAGGGTTTGACGCGGTGGTGCTCTGCTGCGGCGCCTCTAAGCCCCGGGACCTGGACATTCCAGGCCGGGAGGCCGACGGGGTGTACTTTGCCGTGGATTTTCTCAAGGAGACCACCCGCGCTCTGCTCACCTCCGGATTGGACGGCGGAGGTCATCCCAGCGCCAGGGACAGACAGGTGGTGGTCGTCGGCGGCGGCGACACGGGCAATGACTGCGTGGCCACCTGTATCCGCCACGGCTGCGCCCATGTGGTCCAGCTGGAGATGCTGCCCAAACCGCCCGCAGCCCGGCGGGAGGATAACCCCTGGCCGGAGTGGCCCAGGGTATGCAAAACCGACTATGGACAAGAGGAGGCCATTGCCCTGTTTGGCCACGACCCCAGAATCTACCAGACCACCGTCACCGGACTGATTGCCGATGAACAGGGGAGCCTTCAGGGTGTCCAAACCGTCAGGCTGGACGGTGCGCTGAAGCCGATTCCCGGCACGGAAGCGGTGCTGGACTGCCAGCTGCTGCTCATTGCCGCCGGCTTCCTGGGTGCGCAGGAGTATGTACCCCAGGCCTTTGGAGCTGTGCTCACGCCACGCACCTGCGTCGGCACCGCCGCTGGCCAATATGCCACCAGTGTACCCGGCGTATTTACCGCCGGCGACATGCATCGGGGCCAATCCCTGGTGGTATGGGCAATCCGCGAAGGCCGGGAGGCCGCCCGTGAGGTGGACCACTACCTGATGGGATACAGCACCTGACCTGTCTTTGCCCCCGGGGCGGCCAGCCCCGGGGGCGTTTTCGCCCAGCAGAGGGCGGACAAGAGAAGGCCGGAGGCGGCCGCCTGCATCGGCGGCCGCCTCCGGCCTCTCGGGGGTTGGTAAACCAACGGACTCCCCGCACACATCCAGCGGTGTGAGGAGCGCCGCTTACCACGAAAACGAAAACTGCACCCAAATGGGTGCAGCCATTGGGCCGCCGGCTACCGGCAGCCATTGCACCCTCTCTGGATCGGAGCGGATTGTTCGTGCGTCATACGCAGGCAGGTATTCTGACTCAGGCATCCGGCGCAGCGCCCGCCTTCCCGGAGTTTCCTCCAGTGGCAACTGGGCGCCGCTTTGCCTATACAGCAACGGCATTGTGCGGGATTCTCACCCGCTTCCCTCTTACGTGCATAAGGATATGCACCTGCGTACCCATATGATTCATTTGTCGGGCCGCCGGCCGGCCCGCCCAACAGGGCGGGCCGGGACGGCGGACACGTTTTTTATGCCATCTCCTGCCAGTTGGCCGGATAGACAAAGTAGGCGTACCGGGCCTTGTCCGGCGTCTGGAAATGGATGTGGCTGCCCTTGGGGATGTAGATGATATCCCCGGGGCCGCCGGAGACAATGCGGCCGTCGATTTCAATCTCCAGCGTTCCGTCGATCACCATGTCGTACTCGTCATAGGTCAGGGTCCACTCAAAGCTGGTGTGATCCAGCTCCATGATCCCGCAGCCCATGCGGGGAGCCTCCTCCAGGGTGACCACGTCCTTCAGGCTGACGCCTTCCTGCTCAAACGGCTCGCACTTGACGGTGCTGGTCTTGATGCCGATGATGCCGCTGGGGTCCACCTGCCGCACAAAGCCGGGGCCGGACTTGCCGGTGGCCTCCTCCAGCACCTTGGTGACAATTTCACGGATCAGTGCTTCGCTTACATTCATAATGCGCTCCTGTTTCTCTTACATCTTGGTGGCGTTGATCTTGGCCAGCAGCTTGGGAGAGAGAATGTTGGCCAGGATGATGGCGGTAATACCGGCCACCAGCTTGCCCACGATCACGGGGAAGATCATGTCGGGGTTGTTGCCGGCGGTGAAGCCCAGGTGGTCGCCGAACACGAAGGCGGCGGACACGGCAAAGGCCACGTTGAGCAGCTTGCCCTTGGGATTCATCTCGCCCATGATGTTGAACATGGCGATGTTGTTGGCCAGGTTGGCCACCATACCGGCAGAGCCCTTCTCATCCATACCCAGGGCGCCGCCGATCTTGGACAGGGCGCCGCCGAAGGTGCGGGTAATCCACTCCACCATGGGGAAGGCGCCGATGAGGACGATGGCGATCTGGCCGCAGACCAGCAGGCCGCTGTCCAGACCCCGGGAGCCGTCGGCGGGATTCTCCACCATAATGTGGAATACGGGGAACATGATGCCGGTAATCTGCTCAAACACCGCGATGGCCGTGAGGGCGGTGATGACGATGGTGACGCCGGTGCCGAACTTGTTGAAGCCGTTGATCATGGGGCCGGGGGCAAACCACAGGCCGATGCAGATCAGGCCGGCAATGATGATAACCGGCACCAGATTGATGAGAATGCGGGTAATGCCCAGCTCATAGGGAGTGAACAGGTCCATGATCACGCCGCCGGCAATACAGCCGATGGGGACGGTAATCAGGCCGGCCAGCACACCGGCGCCCAGGTAGGGCCGGTCTTCCTTCTTGATAATGGACAGAGCCACCGGGATGGTGAACACGATGGTGGGACCCATCATGGTACCCAGAATCAGACCGGCGAAGTTGCCGATAGACTCATCAGCGGCCAGCTGCATGGCCAGAGGATAGCCGCCCATGTCGCAGGCCAGCAGGGTGGTGGCAAACATGGAGGCGTCGGCGCCAATCATGGTGTACAGGGGCTTGATGATGGGGCCAAGCACCATGGACAGCACGGGAGCGGCTGCCACAACGCCGGCCATGGCCAGGGCCAGAGGACCCATGGCGTTGAAGCCCTCTTCAAACTTCTCGCCATAGCCCAGCTTGTTGCCCCGGATCTTGTCCACGGCACCTACGATCATGAAGATCATCATGATCATCATAATCACAGAGTTGATGGAGATGTTCTGGATCCATGCGGAGATACTCTCGGTAAACACACTGCCGTCAGCGGCGGCTATCAGTTCACTGAAATCCATACGCTTCTCACTCCTTTTCAATCATAAACACACAACAGCAGGGGTGGGATTACTCACATAATGCTTTGAAACAGCTTGGGCGCGGGACGCGGGATCACGGTGGTACCCACCAGCAGCTCGGCGTGCTCCGCCGCCGCGGCCACCGCCGCCCGGACAGCACCCACATCGCCGGTGAGGGTCACATAGCCCTTGCCGCCGATGGCGTAGCCGATGCGCACCTCAATAAGGGTCACATTGGCCGCCTTGGCCGCCACGTCGGCGGCAGTGATGGCGGAAGCCACGGAGTAGAACTCCAGAACACCCAGGGCGCCGCCCTGAGGTACCTGCGTGGTCATGCTGATGGCGGGGATCAGCTGGGGATGGACGTTGGGCAGCAGCAGCGTGTCCACCACATACTCGCCCCCCCGGCGGATGCCCTCCGCCATGGACGCCTTCACGTCACCGGTGTCTCCCGCAATGAGAATCATGTACTTTCCGGGGCAGACGGTGGAGGAGCGGATGAGGTCCACCTGCGCCGCCTTTACCATGTAGTCGCAGGTCTCGATGCCCCGGGCAATGCTGGTCAGCTCCACCATGCCGATGGCCATTCTCATGCCGATTCAACCTCCTTCCGGCGCAGCCACACGCCTGCCGGTGTGATTTCTTCCACCACGCCGTCCATACTGGCGTGGATGTTGGCGGACAGGCCCTCCGCCGCCTGGCCCAGCAGCTCGCCGCAGGCCACCCGCTCCCCCACCGCCTTCACGGGAAGGGCGGGCTTGCCGATGTGCTGCTGCATGGGAATGCACACCCGCTCCGGCTCCAGCGTAATGCAGCTGTGGGCATGCAGGCCGTTGTAGGCCGCCAGACCCAGCCTGGCAATCAGCCGGTCCGTGGGCGTCTTGCGCGCATCCGCAAACTCCCGGGCGTGCGGTTCCATGTTCCGGGGAACCTGGATTCCCCGGCTGCGCAGCTCCCCTTTCAGGTAGCTGTTCACCTTCCGGGGGGACAGCCCCATGGGACAGGCAAACATCTCGCACACTCCGCAGTCACAGCAGTTGGCCGCGTCTCCAAAGGTGGCCAGATACGCCTCGTTGTCCTCCACACCCTTCTCCCGCCAGAGGTTCCGCATCATCAGATGGGGACGGATCTGGTGGCCGATGAGGTAGCGGGGACACAGGTCGGTACACATCCGGCACTGAATGCAGGCGCTTTTGGCCTGGTGCCGGATGGCGTCCATGGACAGGGCCGCCCGGCGGAACAGATAGTGATCGGGGGGCAGGACAATCAGGTTTCCGGTGGTCTTGGTCACCACCGCCTCCTCCATGGCTGCCGGCTCGGTGAGCACCTTGCCCATCATGGGTCCCCCCACAATGAGGGCGTACTTGCCAATGGTGGGAGACGCGGCGGCCACACACTGGGTCAGCGGCGTGCCGATGGGGACATAGAGCATCACCGGCTCCTTTACCTCTCCCACCACGGACAGGTACTTGTGGGTGACGGGGCGGCCCTCCAGGGCGTCCATGATGTTGAGCAGGGTACCCACGTTGTCCACCACACAGCCCACGTCCAGGGGCAGGCCCCGCTCGGGTACCGAGCGGCCGGTGACCTGCTCCACCATGGTCTGTTCATCCCCGGCGGGATAGAAGGTCTTCATCGGAAAGATCTCCACCTCCGCCCGGAGGCGGCGGATCGCCTCCTCCAAGGCGGAGATCTCCGCCTGATACTTGCCCTTCAGGGCAATGACGGCCCGCTTCGCACCCAGATGGGCGGACACCGCCGCGGTAGCCGCCACAATCCGGTCGGGAAACGTCCGGCACAGGTACTTGTCGGTCTCAATCAGCGGCTCACACTCCGCGGCGTTCACCAGGAAGCACTCCGCCTTGGCCGACAGCTTCACATGGGTGGGAAAGCCGGCCCCGCCGGCTCCCACCACACCGGCGGCCTTGACCGCTTCTGTCAGATTCATTCTGGACCATTCCTTTCACGGGCATCCCCGTTACAGCTCGGGCAGCGCACTCTGGTCAACCTCCTGGTCGTCCACGATGCCCACAACAGTGGCGTCCACGGGGATGCTCATATCCCCGGCCGCACTCCGGGCGGAGCTGCCCCCTACCACCAGTACCGTCTCGCCCACACCGGCGCCGATGATATCCGCCGCCACAATGGGGCAGCGGTCCTTCCCGCCTGTGAGCACGTTCAACGGCTGCACCAGCAGCAGCTTCAGTCCCGCCAGTTTTTCCTCCTTGCGGGTGGCCCAGATGGTGCCGATGACTTTGGCAACTTTCATTCCAATGACCATTCCTTTCCCGGTTTTTGCGGCTCATGGGAGGCCGGGCTTAGCCCAGCTCCAGACGAATGCCCCGGTCCTTGGCGCAGTCCTTGGCCAGAGCGGTGAGAATGCATTTAGCCGGCAGGCGGATACAGGTCACCTTGGCCGCCGCGGCGTCGGAAACGTCCTTTTCCGTCAAAACCCGCTTCTCCAGCCGCAGTTCCCGCTCCTGACAGGCGCAGGGCGTGGGAGCAGGGGCGGACCGCTCCGCCCTCGGGCCGGATTCCCCGCAGCCGGCGAGAACATGCTCCAGATTGCTCTGGCTGCATATCACCGCGCCGGAGGCAGTCAGCAGGTTCAGATGGGCCTCCAGCGCCGCATAATAGGGCGCCGGCGCCGTGGTGGCATAGCGGTACAGCTCCACCTGCTCGGTGAGGATGTAGACTCGCTTTCCCATCAGAATGGCCTGGGAGGCCATGCGGGTGTAGGGCGTGTCGCAGATGCCCAGGGCCAGCTTGCTCAGCACGTCGTTGGTCAGCTGACACAGTACCACGCAGGACTGGGCGGACAGGTCCGCCACATCCTCCGGACGGCAGGCACAGGTGATGGCAAACCGCTCCTTCAGCGCGGCGTTGTCCAGCACCTGGGTGCAGCACTGGTCTTCCGTCTGACTCAGCACCAGCAGGCCGGGTTTCCCGGCGGGCTCACCGGCGGGGTCCTGCCCCGCATCCGCCGCCTCGCCGGCTGCCGCCAGCTTGGCCGCCACACGGGCCAGAATCTCGTCAATGAGCTTGCTCTGCTCCATATCGCTCCCTCCTTTCCCGTTAAAGTTTGCAGTTCATGGCGATGCCCGCAGGCGTCACCAGAAAGGGATTGGCCGGCTTGATTGTGTGGATGCCGGTCACTTTTTCAAAAACTTCCTCAATGCCGGTCAGGCAGCAGGTGCCGCCGCACAGATAAATGGTGTCGGCGTCCGCCTTTGTCACGTAGCGTTTGACGATGCTGCCCATTTTCTCCAGCACCGGCCGTACCACCGGCAGGATCTCCCGGTGGCGGGAATAGTCCTGCTTGATGGCCTCGGCCTCTTCAAAGGGAATATGGTAGTTGCCCGCCAAAACCAGAGACAGGTGGGTGCCGCCGGTAGGCTCGTCCTCGGTCTGGACCACCACCCCGTCCTTCAGCACCGCCAGACCGGTGGTGCCGCCGCCGATGTCCACCACCACGCCGTTTTCAATCTGGTAAATGGCGTTGGCGGCGGAGGGCTCGTCCAGGATGTCGGTGACCTCGAACCCCGCCCCCTCGGCCACGTACTGGTGGGTGCGGGCGCTGGACTCCGTCCCCGCCGGCATGGCAATGGCACAGTTTTCCAGCTCCGTCCCCAGCCGGGCCTCCAGCTTCTCCTTCAGCTCCCGGACAATGCGCAGCGCGCCGGTGTAATCCACCACCACGCCGTCCCGCAGGACCTGAGCCGCCCGCTTCTCGCAGGCCACGGGGTTGTTTTCCTCATCCAGCACCACCAGCACGATATAGGCCGTACCCAGGTCCACTCCGGTCTTGAGCTTGTGGCCCACCGGGCGGAAGGTGGTGGTTTCGGATGCCTCCACGCGGGCGAGGTAAGCGTTTACGCGGTCCAGATCCATCATGTCGCAGAGCTCCTTCTCTGATAAAATGTGGGACTACCGGATGATCTTTCCGAGGGTGAAGCCATGTACCATGGCCGCGTTGGCCTCGTCAACATCAATGTGCATTTTGCAGCTGAACTGGGTGCTCACCCGGATGATCACATCCTTGAACACCACCGGCCGCTCCGTCATCACCGCAACGGAAACCCGCTGCTTGTCCTTCAGATTGAAGCGGATAGAGTCGGGAGCGGTGACGTGGATGTGATTGTGGGCGATGATGACTCCCTCCTCCAGCTCCAGAGTGCCGCAGGGACCCTGGATGGTGATGGAGCCGGAACCCTTTACATCCCCGGATTCCCGGACGGGGGCCTCCACGCCCAGCGCCAGACAGTCGCTGCGGGAGAGCTCCACCTGGGTGGCGCTCCGGGCGGGACCCAGCACCGCCACCCGCTCTTTTGTCCCCTTGGGGCCGATGAGGGTTACCCGTTGCTCCGCCAGGAATTGTCCCGGCTGAGAGAGGGGGCGCCGGTGGGTGAGCACCGAGCCCGGCCCGAAGAGATACTCCACATGGGCCTGCGACAGGTGTACGTGGCGGGCAGATACCTCCACCTCCACCATGCCGGCACTGTGGACGGCGTCCATGACGGCAGATACGATCTCTTTCATGCCCGGCCAGCCTCCTTAACGGTACTGGCCCGCCAGGTACATGCACATCATGATGTGCATGGCGCTGGACAGGCGGTTGAGCTCCTCCACAAGATCCGGGCGGGTACACTTGCTCCCCGCCTGGAAAGCCGCGGCAGCCGCCACCTCCGTCTCCCGGACGGCGGCCCGGAGCTGGTTGAGCAGGGCATAGTCCCGGCCCATGGTGTGATCGGGCAGCAGCATCTGCTGGATGCCGAAGAATTTTTGGGGATTGTGGGACCGCTCCCGCAACTCCTGGTGGGTCAGGCCGATGATGGTCTGTCTGGTGTAGGCCTCGTCCAGCACGTCACAGCGCATCAGCTCCCGCAGGTTATCCAGGATGTTCCCCAGATCATCCACCAGCTTCTGGCTGCCGTCCGCGGCAATCAGGGCCTGATCCAGCACCACCAGGGCCTGGAGACTGTCCAGCTTGCCCCGGAAGAGAATCCGGGGATGGCTCTTGACCACCAGCTCGTTGCCGCACAGCTGGGTCATGTGCTCCGGCTTCTCCATGTAGAAAGCGCCGGTCTCATGGTCCCGGTACTTCGCGCTGGGTACAGCCGCGGGGGCGGCGGCAGGCGCCGCCGCTGCGGGAGCGGCGGGCGCCGCCTCCGGGGGCTTGCCCTTGGCGATTTTGATCTTGCGCTGCTGCAGATATTCCCGCGCCGCGGGGGTGAGGATCTTACCCTCCGGCACATAGTAGGTCTCGGGCTGAGCGTTTCTCAATTCCAGCCGGAGGAAATCCTCAGTAATTGCTTTCAAGCGCTCCACCCCTTCCTTTGCTTGTCGGGTACGGGCCTAATAGGCCCGCGCCTTATTTCTCCAGAGAGGGCAGGATAAACTCCACCTCGTTGTGGGGGCGGGGAATCACGTGGACGCTGATCAGCTCGCCCACACGCTCGGCTGCCGCGGCACCGGCGTCGGTGGCAGCCTTCACGGCGCCTACGTCGCCGCGGACCATCACGGTGACCAGGCCGCCGCCCACATGGACCTTGCCGATGAGGGTCACGTTGGCCGCCTTCACCATGGCATCCGCCGCTTCAATGGAGGCTACGAGACCCTTGGTCTCGATCATACCCAGTGCCTGAGTCATAGTTGCCATATTGTATTACTCCTTTCGTTTTCCGTCTCTCAGCCGTCCAGACGGGGCAGAATGAATTCCACTTCCTCGTGGGGCCTGGGGATCACATGGACACTGATCAGCTCGCCCACACGCTCGGCCGCCGCAGCGCCGGCGTCGGTGGCGGCCTTCACGGCGCCTACATCACCCCGTACCATCACGGTAACCAGGCCGCCGCCCACATGGACCTTGCCGATGAGGGTCACGTTGGCCGCCTTCACCATGGCGTCCGCCGCCTCAATGGAGGCCACCAGGCCCTTGGTCTCAATCATGCCCAGTGCCTGTGTCATAGTTGCCATATTTGACCATTCCTTTCCGGAAACAATTCAGCGGAAATTTTGTTTACAGGGCCTGGATGCGGCAGATAATCCGCCGGACAATGTCATCAATGTCAATGTCCTCCAGGCTGGGCGCCGTACGGCACACTCCGTCGCTGCAATCGGGTACGCTGGCCCGGATGTCGTCCAGCTCCCGCTGGCCGTAGGCCACATACCGCAGGTTCAGAAGATGCATGGGACCCACGTTCTCCGAGGTGGCCGAGCCGCCCACCGCGCCGCAGCCCAGAGTAAGGGAGGGCTGAAGGCCGGTGGTGCCGCCGATGCCGCCCAGCGCGCCGGGGGTGTTTACCAGCACACGGGAGGCGGGAACCCGCTTGGCAAAGTAGTCTATCACCGCTTCATCCTTGCTGTGGATGATGAAGGTGTGGCCTGCGCCCTCATAGTGGAGAATCTCGCACACCTTGTCGCACACGTCCTTGTAGTCCGTGCCGGTGAAGAAGGCCAGGATGGGTCCCAGCTTCTCATTGGAGTAGGGGTGGCCACGGCCCACGCCGGTCTCGCGGGCCACCAGCACCCGGGCGGTGGGAGGCACCTTCTCCAGCCCGGCCAGGCTGGCGATGGTGGACACGCTGCGGCCCACGATCTCGGGGTTCATGGTGCCGTTGGCCCGCAGGATGAACTTCCCCAGCTTCTCCCGCTCCTCGTCGTCCAGGAAATAGGCACCCTGCTTCTCCATCTCGGCCTGGACGGCGGGAACCCTGTCCTCGTCACAGATGATGGACTGCTCGCTGGCGCAGATAGTGCCGTTATCAAAGGTCTTGGAGTCCAGAATGCGCTTTACCGCCAAGGGCAGGTCGCAGCTCTTCTCCAAATAGGCGGGACCGTTGCCCGGACCTACGCCGATGGCGGGGGTACCGGAGGAATAGGCCGCCCGTACCATGGCCGAGCCGCCGGTGGCCAGAATCATGGCCACATCCCGGTGGCGCATCAGATTGTCTGTGGCCTCCATGGTGGGGATGGTGATGCAGGACACCAGGTTCTCGTTGGCACCCGCTTCCGCCACCGCTTGACGGATCACCTTCACCGTCTCCAGAATGCAGCGCAGGGCGGTGGGATGGGGAGAGAACACAATGGCGTTGCCCGCCTTGATGGCAATCTCCGCCTTGTACAGCGCCGTGGAGGTGGGGTTGGTGGAGGGAATCAGACCGGCAATCACGCCCACAGGTACCGCCACGGTGCGAATACCTCTGGCGTCGTCCCGGCTGATCTCTCCAATGGTCTTCATGTTTTTCACGTGCTCGTAGACGCCCTGACTGGCGAATACGTTTTTGATGACTTTGTCATCCACAATGCCGAAGCCGGTATCCTCATGGGCCATCTGGGCCAGCCGCCGGGCGTTGCGCACGCCCGCGTCGGCTATGGCGCGCACAATGCGGTCCACCTGGGCCTGACTCATGGCGGCCAGCTCCTGCTGGGCCACCTTGGCCGCCTCTACCAGCTCCCGGACCTCCTGCATGGACAGAAGATCTTTATCGATCAGCTGCATAGCTTGCTCCATTCCTTTCCGTAGGAATTACGCCGGGGACGGACAGCGGAATGGGAATCAGACCGTTCCACCGTCCAAAAAGGCACGGATCGCCGTCAGCAGCTCCTCCCGCTTGGCAAACCGGATCTCCTTCTTGGTCATGCTGGTGAGCCCCATCTGTCGGGCTGCGGCCCGCAACTTGACCACCGAGAGGTGCTCCAGCTCCCCGAAGGTGGCGGGAGCCGGCTGGCTGTCCGCCCGGACGGGCGGAACCTCCGGCTCAAGCGCGGGTGCAGGCTCCGGCTCCGGTTCAGGCGCCGGCTCGGGCGCCGGGCCAGGCTCCGGATCGGGCTGCTCCGGCGTGGGATCCAGTCCGCCCAGGATGTACTCCACCTCCCCGTGGGGGCGGGGAATGACATGGACGGAGATGAGCTGACCCACCCGTTCCGCCGCCGCGGCGCCGGCGTCGGTGGCGGCCTTTACGGCCCCCACGTCCCCCCGGACCATGACGGTGACCAGGCCGCCACCCACGTGCTCCTTGCATTGCAGGTCCACGTTGGCGGCCTTTACCATGGCGTCCGCCGCCTCAATGGCGGCCACCAGTCCCCGGGTCTCGATCATACCCAGTGCCTTCATACGTACCTCCGTTCACAGACCTTGTCAGGTCCTTTTCCGTCCGTCAGATCTTGGGCTGATCGGCTACGGACTCCACGGCGGCGGCAAAGGCGTCGCAGGCAGATTTGCAGGCGGACTGGCTGCCGGTGAGCAGTGCGCCGCCGAAGTTGGTCTCAGAGGGGGGCGCGTAGAGCACGCACATCCGCACATCGGCGGCCTTCAGCGCGGCATCCACACCGTACATAGCCTCCAGAGGCGGTGCGATCAGATAGGCCAGCGCCTCGCCCTCCTGGATGCCGGCGCCCTCGGACAGGTAGGAGCCGGTGCGGGAGATGCAGTGGGCATAGTAGCACACGCTGTCATCCTCATTGGCGGAGATGAAATGGGCCACGTTCTCAATCATGTCCACGCAGGCTTCCAGACCAGCCTTGGCCTCCGCCGGGTTGGGACCGGCCAGAATGCCGATGATCTCGCCGGCCAGAGCGGTGTTGGCGTTGGCGGCGCCGGCATAGAAGCTTTTGGCGTAGACCACCTTGACGTCGGCCTTCTTGGTGGCCTCGTCCAGGGCGGTGTAGGTGACGTCATCACAGTCGGCAGTGATGATGGCCAGGGACTTCTGATCGGGGGTAAGGTTCAGCTCCTTGGCCATGTCGGGGGCTACGTTGGGAATCAGACGGGTAGCCAGGACATGTGCGGGCAATGGATCTCTTTTCATGGTATGTTCCTCCCTACTCCTTAAAGTTTCAGATCGGTGCCGCTGGCCTTCTTCTCAAGCATGATCTTGATGATCTCGGCGATGTGGGCGCCGGCTTCGGCGGGAATGGTACCCGCCCGGTGGATGTTGGACACCACGGTGCGGCGGGCCTCGGGCATGCCCACGGTGGCCTTGTAGGCAATGTAGGCGGACATGGACTCGGCGGTAATCAGGCCGGGCCGCTCACCGATGAGGGTGCAGGTGACGTCGGCTCCGGTGAGCTCGGAAATCTCATCCATGACGCCCACGCGGCCGTACTTCACAAAGAAGGGGGTACCCACGTCGATCTTGAAGCTCTGCAGGCCCTGCAACAGCGCGGGCAGCAGGTCGGGAATGTTCGCCGCCACAGAGGCGGAGGACAGGCCGTCGGCCACATAGATCTGCACGGTGGGGTTCTTCTTGCACTTCTCCTTCAGGGTGGCCACCGCTTCGGCGCTGAGCTTACGGCCCAGGTCGGGACGGGTCAGATAGGTGTCCTTGCAGTCGCACTGGGTCTGAACGATGAACAGGCCCTGAGCCTTGACAAATTCCTCGTCCACGTCGTTGAACACCGCGTCCTGGGCGGCGGAATGGGCGGCCCGGAATTCCAGCTGGGGCAGGGTCTTATAGCGGGCGCCGGCCTTGCCGATCCCCAGACGGCAGGGAGCGTTGAACTTCAGTTCGGCATATTCCTCGCCGTTCTCCGGCTCCTCTACCAGGTACTGCGTGCGAATGTCGATCTCGGTGATGTCGGGGATGCAGCCCTCTTCCACCTGGGAAGCCTCCCCGGCGGGTGCGGCGCAGCAGGCTGCGGCGGGGGCAGACCCTCCGGCGTTCATCTCGGCCAGCACCTGCTCGATGATGGTTCTTAAATCCTTCTCATTCATAGCGTGCACCTCCCTCCTTATTTACGCAGGAACACGGAAGCGTCGCCCGCCTTGGGGGTCAGCTTGCCGTTCTCGGAGAAGCCCATCTTCTCCATCCAGGCGTCGAACTCCTTGATGGGACGCAGCCCGAAGATCTCGCGGAGGGCGGCGGCCTCGTGGAAGCCGGTACACTGATACATCAGCATGCAGTCATCGCCCTGGGGAACGCCCATGACGTAGTTGCAACCGGCAGCCACCAGCAGAGTGGCCAGGTTCTCAATGTCGTTCTGGTCCGCCTTCATGTGGTTGGTGTAGCAGGCGTCGCAGCCCATGGAGATGCCGGTGAGCTTGCCCATGAAATGGTCCTCCAGACCGGCGCGGGTCACCTGCTTGGCGTCATACAGATACTCGGGGCCGATGAAGCCCACCACCGTGTTCACCAGGAAGGGCTGGAAGTGACGGGCCAGGCCGTAGCAGCGGGCCTCCATGGTCACCTGGTCCCAGCCGTTGTGCGCCTCGGAGGACAGCTCGGAACCCTGGCCGGTCTCGAAATAGTTCACGTTGGGTCCGGTGGAGGTGCCTCTGGAGAGCACCATGTCCCGGCCGTCCTGGATCATCTGGGCGGTAACACCGAAGGCCTCGTTGCCCTTCTGGGAGCCGGCAATGGACTGGAACACCATGTCCAGCGGCGCGCCGAACTTCTCAGCGGCCTCTACCTGGGTGGTGATGTGGGCCAGAACAGAACACTGGGTGGGGATTTCCCACTTGTTCTTGAACTCATCCAGCATCTTCAGCAGCCGGGCCACAGACTCCACCGAGTCGTCCACCGGGTTGATGCCGATCACCGCGTCGCCGCAGCCTACCGACAGGCCCTCCATCACGGAGGCGATGATGCCCTTGGGGTCGTCGGTGGTATGGTTGGGCTGGAGGCGGGAGGAGAAGGTGCCGTCCACACCGATGGTGGTGTTGCAGTGGGCCTGCACCCGCATCTTCTTGGCAGCGTAAATCAGGTCCAGGTTGCTCATCAGCTTGCACACGCCGGCCACACACTCGGAGGTCAGGCCCCGGGAGGCGTGGCGGATCATGGCGGTGGTGGTCTTCTCGCTGAGCAGCCACTCACGGAACTCGGAGACCGTCATGCCCTTGAACTGGTTGAAAATGGTCTCGTTGATGTCGTCCTGGATGATGCGGGTGACCTCGTCCTCCTCGTAGGGGACGGCGGGGTTGTTGCGCAGATCATTCAGGGTCAGATGAGAGAGCACTACCTTGGCGGCCACCCGCTCCTCCGCGGTCTCCGCGGCGATGCCGGCCAGCTTGTCGCCGGACTTCTCCTCGTTCGCCTTCGCCATGACCTCACGTACGGACTTGAACTCATAGACGTGGCCAAACAGCTTTGTTTTTAAGATCATGCTACTTCACCTCTCATATATCCTTGTCAGGAATTGAAGATCAAGGTCTTGATGACCACGGGCAGCACCTGCCCGCCTGCGATGGGTTCTCCGATATCGATGTAGTCGCCGCTGAGAGTTTTGATACCGTCAATGCAGATCACGTCCTTCTTGTGCTCCAACAGCACGTTCAGGGCGTTGCCCAGCACTTTGCCGATATCGTTTTCCACCACCACGATCAATGGATAGGGACCTTGGATCACCTCCTTGGCACTTTTGATTACCGCCGCCGCCAATGCCTGAACCTCTGCAAAGCTGGTGCGCTTCTCTCCCGTAAAGGCAATGGCGATCTGCTCCGCCTTCCCCTCAGGCGTGAACAGGGGCATCTGCTGTATGATAGAGGCTTTCAGCGTCTCCAGCGACGCCTCATCCTCCGGCGATACTTTTAAAATGGGGATGTTCTTGATGGGCAGCTTGCTCCGCTCATAGCGGATGGTGCTGCCGCTCACCTCCGTGGTGTGGGTCCCCGCTCCCACCACAGTGGCCCGGATGGTCTCCGCCGCCTGACACAGCTCCACCCGGCTCAGATCCGGGTCGGCCCGAATGGCCTTTCCCAACAGCACTCCCACATCCCCGAAGCGGAACACGTCATTCTCCATCTTCTGGTAGATACAGTCTGCCACTCCTCCGGAGTAGGTCACCGCCTGTACCGCAGGCTGGGGCGGCAGCGCCCGGCCGTCGTTGGTGTACATGCCGGCGTGCTGGCCGTCCGCCGCCGTCAGATGGAGGGCCTGGGCCAGCTGGGCCGCCATCAGGCGGCACACCCCGTAGAGCTGCTCGGGATAGGCCCGGTCCCCCACCTGCACCTCAATGCCGTGGGCCTTGGCCAGAGCCTGTATTTTGGGATATACGTAGGAGATCCGGCCGTTGTCCACCTTGATGAGCCGGCCGCCCACATCCAGGCAGCAGGTTCCGCGCAGATTTCCCTTCTCATACAGGGCAATGTTGGTGGTGCCGCCGCCAATGTCCAGATTGGCCACTGTTATGCGCCGCTGCTTGGACAGCACGTCGGTTCCCGCCCCCCGGCCAGAGAGCACCGACTCCAGGTCGGGACCGGCGGTGGCCACCACAAAATCTCCCGCCAGATCGGACAGGGCGGAGAGCACCTCGTTGGCGTTCTCCTTTCGGGCCGTCTCGCCGGTAATGATTACCGCGCCGGTCTTCAGCTCCTCCGGCGTGATCCCCGCCGCCCGGTATTCCTCCCGTACAATCCGTTTCACCGCCTCCGCATCGATCTCCGTGGCCGAGCGCAGGGGGGTGAAGTAGATCTCGCTGCGGTAGATCACTTCCTTGTCCACAATGTTGATCCGCGGCACCATGTAGCTGCTTGCCTGGTTCTCAATGGTCAGACGGCTGAAAATCAGCTGGGTGGTGGAGGTGCCGATGTCAATGCCTACACTGAGAATGACTTCGTGCAAGTAATTCACCCGCTCTCAAAATACCATAAAATGTAAATCAGCCCGGACGCAGAGAATTCCCCTGCCTCCGGGCTGCACCGCTCCGAATTTCCGGCGCGTGATTACGTCACCACGTCCGCTTCAATCATTTGGTTTTTAAAATCGAAGGTCACGCAGGTACCCCAGGACCCTGATTCGATGGTCAGCTTGCCCCGCAGCTTGTCCTTCACCAGCGTCTGCACAATGGACAGGCCCAACCGGCTGTGTTCCGTGCTCTGGCTGTCAAAGCCGTTTCCGTTGTCGCTGACCTGGAGGCTGGAGTAGAGCTCTCCTTTCTTCACCGCAATGGTGATCAGGCCGGTATTCCGGCCTTCAAAGGCGTATTTCAGCGAATTTTGCAGCAGCTCGTTGATGATGATGGCCACCGAGGTGGCCACATCCGAGTCCACCTGGAAGTCGTCCCCCTCCACCGCAATGGTAACCAGGCAGTGGGGGTTGGAAAAGTACCGCATGGTGTTGTTCTTGATGTTGTTGATGACCTCTCCGATCATCACCTCGTCCACTCCCACCTGAGCCAGCAGCTCGTGAGTGCTGGCGATGGAGAGGATGCGGTTCATGCTCTCTCCCAGCACCTGGCGGGTCTCCTCGCTGTCGGTGCGCCGCATCTGCAGACGCAGCAGGCTGGCAATGGTCTGGAGGTTGTTTTTCACCCGGTGGTGGATCTCCTTGATGGCCACCGACTTGAGAATCAGGGCCTTCTCCTGCTCCCGCCGCCAGGTTTCGTCCCGAATGATGAGGGCAAACTCCATGCCCGGGGCATTGAGCTGCACCCGCTTGATGTTCAGCACGTGCCGCCCCACCGTGATCTCCACAAAGGAGTAGCCCGCCACCTCTTCCGGCGGCTCCTCCTGGGAGATCAGGCGGATGTTTTCATAGGTCTGGCCCAGCAGATCCTCCACATATCCCAGCTTCTGATAGAGATCCCGGGCCAGAGAGTTGCAGAAGGTGACCACCCCGCTGCGGTCCACCATTACCAGCGCCTCATCAATGCACTCGGTCAGCCAGTTGTTTTCCGACACCATGCGGGTGAGCACACTGGCAATGTTTTCGTAGCTCTTTTGGGAAAAGTGGATGCGCTCGCTCACCAGATGCTGCTCGTCCACCCGCTTCTCCCGGATCAGCACCCCGATGATCCGCCCGCCGTGGCGGATGGGTTCCACCGATTGAATGGTGCTGCCGTTCTCCTGGGTGGTGGCCTTCATCTGCTTGGTCCCCACCCCCAAACGAAAGGTGCGGGCCACCGCCGGTTCGTTCTCCGCCTTGGCCAGCAGGCCCACCACCGAGTTCTTGTAGGAGGACGGCACGTCCTCCGGCTTGGCCTCCGCCACCACGATGGCGTCCCCGTCCCGGCGGGGACAGTCGATAAAAATATCCGCGTCCTCCAGATTCGCCAGGGGCTGGAGAATGGCAGAGGTATGCTCAATGACCCGAATCTCCTCATCCGAGAGGTCCGTATGTTTTCTGCACAGCTCCCAAATGGTGTCCACGCCGCTCACCCGCCGTTTTTGACCAGTATAATCTCCGCCACCCGGCGCATGGAGAGATGCTTGTCCAAACTCAGCTTCCGAATGTAGTCGTAGGCCTCCTGCTCGGTCATCCCCTGCTCCTGCATGATGATGCCCTTGGCCTTTTCAATCACGCTCCGGCTCTCCAGCCGCTCGGAGACCTTTGCCATGTCCTTCCGCAGCCGCTTGAGTTCCCGGCTGCGGGCCACCGCCAGCTCAATGCTGGGTACCAGCGACTTCTCGTCTATGGGCTTGACCAGATATCCGCTGACCCCGTAGCCCTTGGCCTGCTCCACAAACTCCCGCTCACTGTATGCCGTGAGCATGATGATGGTATCGGCCAGCTCCTCCTCATAGATGATTTTCGCTGCGGAAATACCGTCCAAAAACGGCATCTTGATATCCAAAATTACCAGATCCGGATGATACAGCTTGCATTGCTCCACCGCATCAAACCCGTCCGACACCTCCGAAAGCACGGTGTAGCCGCCCTCGGACAGCAGCTCCTTCAGATCCATTCTGCTGATCGGCTCGTCGTCGGCAATGACGACGGAAATTCCATCCTTTCCCATCTGAGCACCCTTCCTGTCTTATTGGAAGCCCAACCGCCGAACCAGATCATCCACTCCTTCGCCGGTTACGCCGCTGACAACATAGATCTCCTCGGCCCCGGCAATGTTCAGATATTTCTTCGCCCGCGCAAGCTGCTCCTGGGTGGCCAGGTCCGACTTCGTCACCACACCGACGCAGGGCTTGGCAAAGGTGCTGCTGTACGCAGGGGGAAACATGCTCCCGGGCTCCGTGGCGTCCTGCACCAGCACAATAATGTCCGCGTCGGCGGCGGTGACCATCAGGGCGCCCCGGAAATAGCGCCGCTCCAAATATTCGCCCGGCGTATCAATCATCGTTTCGTTCAGAATCTGTACGGTTTGAGTCTTGTGGTACTTAAGCTCCTCGTTCGCCATCCGCTGGCACAGCGTGGTCTTGCCCGCCGTGGACCGGCCGATGAGAATGATGCGGGGACTGTGCTGTTCCTTCATAAACCTATGTTTTGGTGATGGGCGCGGATGCAAAGCCCATCATACCGCAAAGCGTGTTCATAACCTCCGTCAGTGCCGCCTGGACCGCCGCCACGTCGCCCGTAATGACCAGGGAACCGTTAAACCGGTCCACAAAGCCGATCTTGACATCCGCAGCCTTGGTGGCCACATCCGCCGCAATCATGGCAGCCTCGCTGGGAGTGATGGTAAAAATCCCAATGGCTCCGCCCCCGTCGATCAGACCCAGCTTGGCGTAAAGGTCCTCCACCGGATTGGCAATCACATGGGCCAGCGTGACCTGCTTGCCAGGTACGAATTCCTGTATGATGCGCTGTTTCTCGTCCAGCTCAATCAACAAAACACCCTCCTAACCGCCCAAGGCCATGATCGCTCCCCAAAGGGCGCCCCGGTGTCCTCCACGTGCAGGCGCCTCCTCCGGCGCCGGAACACAACAGCCAGCCCACAAAGCATAAAAAGGCCCCTAGAATTTCTTGAATCGGTCATCCTTGAAATTCCAGGAGCTCCATCGCTCTGGGTATACTGCGTACCGGATCCTAACGGCGCACCCGGTACCCGGCTGGGAGTTTCCACCAATTTACCCTACATTTTTGGTCATTTTACCATAAAAACCCCAATTTGTCAATGGCAAATCGAGCGGAATCGTCAATTCCGCCTGTTATTCCCCTCAGGGCAGCTTCCCCGTATAGGCCTTCCGGTACAGCTGTACCACATCCGCCACGGTACAGGGCTTTGGATTGGTGGCGGTACAGCGGTCGGCCACGGCGGCCTGGGCCATTTCCTCCACCGCCGCCTCAAATTCGGAGGCAGTTACGCCGGCGGCCTGGATGGTGGAGGGGACGTTCAGCTTCTCCACATACCGCCGGGCGGTGCGGATGAGGTTGAGGGCGCTCTGGCGGATACTGCCGCTCTCCAGTCCCAGCAGGCGGGAGATCTGGGCGTATCGCTTGGCGGTAACCGTCAGTGTCTCGGAGCAGCCGGCGTTGAAACTCATCACATAGGGCAGCAAAATACCGTTGGCCCGGCCGTGGGGGATATGGAAGCGGGCGCCCAGGGCGTGCGCCATGCCGTGGTTCAGGCCCAGGCCGGCGTTGGAAAAGGCCACGCCGGCCAGGCAGGATGCGTTGTGCATCCCCTGCCGGGCCACCAGATCCTCGGGGTGCTGATAGGCGTTGAGCAGGTGGCGGCGCACCAGCTTAATGGCCTTCTCCGCCGCCGCATCGGTAAAGTCGTTGGCTGCGGTACATACAAAGGCCTCCACCGCGTGGGTGAATACGTCCAGTCCGGTGTCCGCAGTAATGGCCGGCGGCACACTGGCGGTGAGCCGGGCGTCCAGCACCGCCACATCGGGCAGCAGGCTGTCGTCAATCAGGGGGTACTTGACCTCCTTCTCCCGGTCGGTAATGACGGCGAAGCGGCTCACCTCCGAACCGGTGCCGCTGGTGGTTGGAATGGCCACAAACAGGCAATCCCGCATGTCCCGGGTCTTGGCGGCAAAGTACACGATGGCCTTGGCCGCGTCAATGGCCGAGCCGCCACCGAAGGCGATGACACAGTCCGGCCCGAACTGCTGGATGATACTGACTCCCTTGGTCACGGTGGCCACATCGGGATCGGCCTGCACGTCGCTGAACACCTGCCACTGGGCGCCCACCTGATCCAGCGCGTCGGTCACATAGCGCACCCGGCCGCTCTCGGCCATAAACCGGTCGGTAACCACAAAGCCCCGGTGGACCTGATGGGCCAGCTCTTCCAGTCCATTTCCGGTCATGATCTTGGTTCTGACGCTGAAAACCTCCATAACCCCGCTCCTTCCCGAAAAAACATAAGGCAGCACCCTGAACTTCCGTTCAGGATGCTGCCTCGCATCCAGCGCTATCGGTGCGCTGCACCGCACACCTCATCGCTTATAGCTTACCGTTTCCACCGGCCCCTGTCAAGTTTTTTATACGCACCATTCTGGAAAACGGTTGACATTTTCCGGAATGGCTGACATAATGACCTCGTCAAAGCAGGTGCGCTGACACGCGGAGGCTTCCCCCCTCCGCCCGCCCCGCCGTCCACCGGACGGCGGGTGTGCAGAAAGGAACAACCGAACATGGATGTCAGATTCGTTCTCCCCTCCGAGGTGGGGCAGCTGGCCAGGAACGTGGTCACCTCGTTCCCGTCCAAGACGCCGGCGGCCCTGCTGGAGAATATGGAAGGCGAACTGTACCGTCCGGACGAGGGACGCTACCTCGGCTGTTTTGATGACGGCGGAACCCTGCTGGGCTCCGTGCTGATGATGGATTTCACCCTCAACGTCAGAGGTGTGAGGATGCCCATGGGCGCTGCGGCCTATGTCTCCGCCAATTTTCTTCACAAGAAGGAGCGGGTGGCCTGCACGCTGCTCAAGGTGCTGATGCGGTACTATGCCGAGCTGGGAACCCCCATCGGCTGCCTCCATCCCTTCAACCCCGCCTTTTACCGCAGCATGGGCTACGGCTATGGCAACGAGTATGTTCTCTACCAGCCCAAGCCCTGCTATATCCGCTCCTTCGGGGACAAGTCCGGCCTGTCCTATGCCGGCGAGGCCGACCGCCCCGCCGTTCTGGACCTTTACCGCCGGTGGGCGGAGCGCACCCATGGCGCCACCCTCCATCCCTATATGGACCCGCACCGGATTTTCGACGCCCCCTACGTGGTGGTCTGCCGCAGGGCGGGCCGGCTCACCGGCTACCTCACCTTCTCCTTCGTGGAGGTGGACCACTATACCGACATGTACCATGACCTGATGGTACATGAGATGATCTATGAGGACATGGATACCCTGCGGCAGTTCATGACTTTCTTCGCCTCCCAGGTGGACCAGATTGAGCGGGTGCGCATCCTGTCCGCCGATGAGCATCTCCACATGATGTTCACCAACCCAGACACCGGGGAAAACCGCGCCCATGACGGGTGTATCCACGAAATCGGGCGGCGTACCATGGGCTATATGGTCCGTCTTTTTGACGTGGCTGGCTATTTTCGGGTGCAGAATCACTGTCAGCGCCCTGTGAGCAGGCCATTTGTGCTGGCCCTCCAGGTGGCTGACGACTTTATACCCTTCAACAACCGCACCTTCCTTCTGGAGATTGCGGGGACCCAGGTCGCGCTGATTGAGCATGCTCAGCCGGATGTCACCCTGTCCCTGGGAATTTCCACCCTGTCCTCGGTGGTGATGGGGGCCTACTCTCTCCAGCAGGCGGTGGATTTCGCCCTGGCCGAGCTGTCCGATCCGGCCTTCCTGCCCGACTTGCAGGCCGCCATCGGCTGGGACACAAAGCCGGTCAATGTGACCTATTTCTAGCGATTTATGGAAAAAAATGAAGCTGCCGCGGATCCGGAATCCGCGGCAGCTTTTTTTGCCGGTTACTTTCCCGCGCAGGCGGTGCAGCCACCGCAGCCGGGGTGGCTCTGGCTCCACAGCTTCTCGGCAGTGGAAGTCCAGTTGTCAGCATAGGGATGAGTCTTGGCCGTGAGATGCTCCACCGTCTCGGGAGACTGGGGGTCTGTGGAGTGGGCGCCGGTCTCATGAACCATTCGCTCAATGCACTGGGGATTTTCCAGCATGGGACAGGGCTGGAGCATATTCTCGTTGAAGGGCTGCCCGTTGTGGTAGGCCATAAACAGGGGGGAGCGCAGGCAGTCCAGCAGACTCTTTTCCCGGATATTGGAGTCGGAGTAGTGAATGAACACGCAGGGGTCCACGTCGCCGTTGGCATTGATGTGCAGATAGCGCCGGCCGCCGGCAATGCAGCCGCCCACATACTCGGCGTCATTCTGGAAGTCCATGGAAAAGATGCCCTTGGTCTGGCGCATGGCCCGGATGCGGTGGTAAATCTCCTCCCGCTGCTCAGGCGTGGGCATCAGCTCCGGCGCGGCGTCGTTGCCCACGGGCATGTAGTGGAAGAACCAGATGAAATAGGCCCCCAGATCCATGATCTTGTCGTAAAATTCCTCGCTGGTGATGTCCTTGTAGTTGACGCTGGTGTAGCAGGTGGAGATGCCGAAGGGCAGCTTGTGACGCTTCAGCAGAGCCATGGCATCGGTGACCTTTTTGTAGATTCCATCGCCCCGGCGGGAGTCGTTGGCCTCCTCAAAGCCCTCCAGACTGATGGCGGGAATGAAGTTGCCCACCCGAAGCAGATCCTGGCAGAAGGCCTCGTCAATCAGAGTGGCGTTGGTAAAGGAGAGGAATGCCACATCATTGTGCTTCTCGCACAGGGCAATCAGGTCCTTCTTCCGCACCAGCGGCTCGCCGCCAGTGTAGATATACATATAGATCCCCAGTTCCTTACCCTGGGTGATGATGGAGTCAATCTCATCAAAGCTCAGATTCAGCTTATTGCCGTATTCCGCCGCCCAGCAGCCGGTGCAGTGCAGGTTGCAGGCGGAGGTGGGGTCCAGTAGGATGGCCCAGGGGATGTTGCAGCCGTACTTTTTCCGGCATTCCTCCTGCTTGGGCCAGCCCACCAGGTTGGCGTTGACAAAGAAGTTGTTGAACACCGTCTTGAGTACATTGGAGTCGGTCTGGGTCCACACCTTTTCAATCAGCTGGTGCCAGCAGGAGTCCTCATCCTTGATGACCTGATCAAACATGGAGCGCTGGAGCGCCAGCGTGTCCCCCGCGAACTTGTTTACCAGGTCCATGACCTTGCTCATGTTGTTCATGGGGTCTTTGTCCAGATAATCAAATACCTTAGCCAGGCCATAGCGCTTCAAACTGTCAGGAATCTTCATGACGCTTCCCCTTTCATCTTATCTAAATCCTATTTGAATTGTCAACATGATACCGCCCTTTCCAGAAAAGGAAAATAGACAAATCCCCTCTCCTGTCCAAACTCTGGACAAAAACGGCAGTTTGCTTAAATTTTACGCGGACATTCCCTTAAACTTTCTGCAATTTTGACCATTGCTATTCATGGTTATTAAAACCACATCCTGCATTTCGCCCCGTGCGCAGCCAAAAACAGCCGCCGGCCCCCCTATCCGAGAGGCCGGCGGCCTGCTTTTCTGACCTTACAGCAGGGTAATTCCCTTGATGATCATGGCGATTCCGCCGACGAGCAGCACTATGCCGCCCACCTTGGTGGTCACCGGGGAGCGCATGCCCCGGAACACCTCGTGCAGCTTCTCATAGGGCATCAGGACGAAAAACGCCCCCAGTACCGCCAGGAGAATTCCCACCGAGAGATAGCCTGACATGTCCTCACCGCCCTTTCTTTCCCATTTTTTCTATTGTAGCAGGTGGGACTTTCCATTGCAACCCCCGCCGGACCGTGATACACTGGACCCACAAGTTGCAAATGCAACTTGTGGAGGTTGAGGTATGACGGAATATCTGGAGGCGCTTCGCCGCTCCCCCCTGTTTCAGGGCATCGGGCCGGAGGAGCTGTCCGCCCTGCTGGACTGTCTGGGGGGATACCCCCGCCAAATGAAAAAAGGGGACACGGTCCTGTCCGCCGGAGAGCCTGCCACTCACCTGGGGGTTGTGCTGGCGGGCCGGGTACAGGTCAGCCGCCTGAAGGCGGACGGGCAGCGGATTGTCATGGGAGAAATCCGGGCGGGCCATCTGTTTGCCGAATCCTTTGCCTGCGCCCGGGCGGATGTCCTGCCGGTTACCGTCACCGCCGGGACGGATGGCGCGGTGCTGCTGCTGGACAGCAGGCGGCTGTCCGCCCCCTGCTCCGCCGCCTGCGCCTTCCACGGCAGGCTGATTGGCAATCTGCTGTCGGTACTGGCGGAGAAGAATCTGGCCCTGGCGGGCAAGGTGGCCCATCTCTCCGGCCGCACCATCCGGGAGCGGCTGCTGGCCTATCTGGAGGAGCTGTCTCTCCAGACGGGGAGGGATACCGTCACCGTACCTTTTGACCGGCAGGCCCTGGCGGATTATCTGTGCGTGGACCGCAGCGCCCTGTCCCGGACCATCGGTCAGCTGCAGCAGGAGGGGGTACTGGAGGCAGACCGGGCAAAATTCACCCTGAAACGCCGGTGACCCCCTTTTTCTTCCCCCGCATCCGTGATACACTAAGAAAAAATGGACAAAGGAGGCCTCCTTATGGGCAAGTATCTCCTGGCCCTGGATCAGGGTACCACCAGCTCCCGGGCCATTCTCTTCGACCGGGAACAAACTATCCTGGGCGTAGCCCAGAAGGAGTTTACCCAGCTCTATCCCAGAGAGGGCTGGGTGGAACACGATCCCATGGAGATCTGGTCCTCCCAGTACGGGGTGATGATGGAGGTCATCGCCCAGTCCGGGGTGGAGGCCAGGGAGATCACCGCCATCGGCATCACCAACCAGCGGGAGACCACCATCCTGTGGGACAGGGCCACCGGCCGCCCCATCCACAACGCCATCGTCTGGCAGTGCCGCCGGACGGCGGACATGGTGGACAAGCTCCGGGCCGGCGGGCTTGAGGATCACATTCGAAAGACAACCGGCCTTATCCCAGACGCCTATTTCTCCGCCACCAAAATCGCCTGGATTCTGGACCGGGTGGAGGGGGCCAGGGAAAAGGCCCGGCGGGGCGAGATTCTCTTCGGCACGGTGGACTGCTGGCTGCTGTGGAAGCTCACCGGCGGGGCGGTCCATGCCACCGATGTGACCAACGCCTCCCGCACCATGCTCTTTGATATCAGGAAGCTGGACTGGGACGACACCCTGCTCCAGGCCCTGGATATCCCCCGGGCCATGCTGCCCCGGGTGTGCTCCTCCAGCGAAGTCTACGGCTATACCGACATTCAGGGAGCCCGCATCCCCATCGCCGGCATGGCCGGGGACCAGCAGGCCGCTCTGTTCGGCCAGGGCTGTTTCTCTCCCGGAGACGCCAAAAACACCTACGGCACCGGCTGCTTTTTGCTGATGAATACCGGGGAGACCCCCTGCAGCAGCGCCAACGGCCTGCTCACCACCATTGCGGTGGGGCTTGGGGGCAGGGTGCAGTACGCCCTGGAGGGTTCTGTATTTGTAGGCGGCGCGGTGATTCAGTGGCTGCGGGATGAGTTGGGTTTCTTCCCCGAGAGTCGGGATGCGGAGTATTACGCTCAGAAGGTATCTGACAACGGCGGGGTGTATCTGGTACCCGCCTTTACCGGCCTGGGGGCGCCCTACTGGGATATGTATGCCAGGGGAATTCTGGTGGGACTCACCCGGGGAACCAAACGGGAACACATTACCCGAGCGGCCCAGGAATCCATCGCCTACCAGGTGGCCGATCTGGTCCACGCCATGGAGGCGGATACCGGCCTGCCCCTGCGGGGACTGCGGGCGGACGGAGGCGCCAGTCGGGACGTATTTCTGATGCAGTTCCAGGCGGATATTCTGGACCGGCAGGTGCTCCGCCCCGCCATCCGGGAGACCACCGCCCTGGGCGCCGCCTGTCTGGCCGGTCTGGCTGTGGGGACCTGGCGGGACGGGGAGGAGCTGAAGGCCCTTCGCCGTCCGGGTACCAGCTTCTCCCCCGTTATGGAGGAGTCTAGGCGCGCCGAGCTGCTCCGGCAGTGGCACCGGGCGGTGGACCGCTGCCGGGGCTGGGCAGAGTGAGGCGGACCGGTTCGACAAAGCCTCCTGCCTTTCCCCTCCCTTCTCTCTTGCAGGATGGAGCAAATGGGAGTAGAATAGGCCACAGAAGACAGGAGGCCCTGAACCATGGAAACTATGGATGCTTTTTCCTATCAGTGCGGTGTGATCGACTGCATGAATGAGATGGTCTATGCCGGAGTCAAGGCTCTGGCACTCAGCCGGCCCATGGACAGCGCGGAGGAACGGGACGCTCTCCTCCCCTTCGCCCAGGAGAGCTGCTCCCGCTATGGCAACCAGCTCTACATAGAGGATGAGCCCCTGCTCACCGACCTGTTTCCCATCTCCATGAATCTGGGCAAGCACAACCTGCTCATTTACCGGGCCAATCATATTTTGGAGCAGTACCTCCGCCTGAAGCACTGGAAAAACGACCTGGTGCGGGAGAAGGTCTACTTTGGAGGCAACCGCACCCAGATTGCCTGGGACTTCGGACGGCTGCTCTCCTATCCGGAGGAGGCCATTCGCCGCCTGATCCGGGAGAATTCAGAGAAGGAACTGGTGTGATTTCTGCTTGACGGGCGCCCGGTTCGGTGGTATAGTAACACGGTAGTCTAAATGTACGGCCTGAACTCACATTTTTGTAGTCATCGTCGCTTCTTCAGACGATCAGCAGAGATGTGAGTTTTTCTTTGTCATTTAGATCCAAATCTTTTCTCAGGAGGTACCATATTATGTATCACGGTACTGTCAAGTGGTTCAACGAGACCAAGGGCTTCGGCTTCATCTCCAACGACGAGGGCGGCGACGATGTGTTCGTACACTTCTCCGCCATCGTGTGCGACGGCTTCAAGACCCTCCAGGAGGGCCAGAAGGTCACCTATGATGTGGAACCCGATCCCAAGAACGCCGACAAGCTGCGCGCTGTCAACGTTGTGGCCGCCTGATTCGTCCGACCCATCCGCGCCGGTCCCCGCCTCGGGGGCCGGCGCTTTTTGCTTTTGTGAACCCTGTACCCGCCTGAGCCATATACTGTCTTGCGGAGGGCCTGCGCCCGCCGCCACTTTGAATGGGGGTACTTTATCATGTGCTGTTGTAATCGTCAGAACCGCTGCTGCCGCCGGGGCTGCTGCTCCGGTACCGGAAACGGCGGGGCCGTCACCCTGTCCGCCCTTGAGGAGCTGTCCCGGATGGCTGGCGGCGGCACCGCCGGCACCGGCTGGCCGGTCTACGTCTCCGTCCCCGCCTTCCTCTGGGAGGGCGAGGAGGAGGAGTCCGACTCCTGCGGTTCCTGCCGCCCCTGCTGCTGCCGTCCCTGCTGCGGTTGACCCCGCACCGCCCCTCCCGGGGCGGTTACTTACCCCCATTTCCATCCCCCGCGGCCGGGCCGCGGGGGATTTTTTTGTACTTCAATCCCTTGCGGCCCTAAGCGTTTTCGTCTTTCAGCCTTTTTTCGGCAAAAATACCTCTTGACAAATGGCCGCCGCCTGATACAATATGCTTAAATTATTTTATTTAAAAATTTTTAAGTAAAATGATTTAACTAAAAAATTTGAATTGATTTGTGAGGAGCATTTATTATGGATTTCGAGAAGATTAAGGACATCATTGTGGAGACCCTGAGCTGCGACGCCGACAAGGTGACTCCCGAGGCCCGTCTGGCCGAGGATCTGGAGGCCGATTCCCTGGCCGCCGTGGAGCTGTCCATGGCGCTGGAGGAGGC
>NZ_CALXFV010000009.1 GCF_944387675.1 uncultured Flavonifractor sp.
GTGGGCCGGGACACCTCCTTCCCGGACCTGGCCCGATGCAACGACAACGAGGATATCTCCCCCTGGGCGGACGACTCCCTGCACTGGGCCGCCGGTATCGGGCTGATGGAATGGTCGGAGGGCGGCCGGCTGGACCCCCAGGGAACGTTGAATCAGGCTCAGCTGGACCGGATTCTGTCCCGCTTCACTCAGCAGGGAACGGACACGTAACAAAAAGAAAACCGTACGGCCGGGCCGCCCCTCTGGGGCGGCCCGGCCGTTTCGGCACCACTGCGCCGGTTGGCTTACGAATTGCCGCTGGTGCGCTTAATTACCTTCATGCGGACAAACTCCTCCCGCTCCTTCTCCTCCAACGCGTCGGTGATGAAGCGGATGGTCCCGTTCAGCTCGGGTATGACAATGTTTTGCAGGGCGTTGGCCCGCTTTTGGGCCTTTTTGATGGCCTGGGCCAGGCGGTAGATGGAGGTCTCCACCTCCGCCAGGCGGCGGGTCAACTCCTTGACCTGGTGGAACTTCAAATAGCAGTCGTCCAGCAGAGAAGAGGTATCCGCCAGACCGTACTCCGGCCGGGGGGGCGGGGAGGCGCCGGGAATGTGGGGCAGCTCCACCCCCATCACCGAGCGGTAGCGGATCTCCAGGGAGTCGTCCACATCCACAGATTGGGCGATGCGGTCACAGATGCCCAACCGGATATTGGCCGCCTGGAGCGCGGCATAGGCCTGGGTAAAGACCGTGTCGATCTGGCTTTGCAGGTCTTTGGCGGTATCCATCAGACTCATCAGCTCCCGGATGAGGATGTTCCGTTTCCGGTCCATCAGTTCATATCCGGTCTGGGCCAGGCTCCGGGACCGCTTGGCGGCCATCAGGTTTCCCTTGGTGGGCAGCAGACTGGCCATAGGCTGCCCCCCTTACGCCGGCTGGGAACCGCCGCCGGTTCCCAGGCTCTCCCAGGCCCCCTCCACGTAATGGGCGTCCAGGGTCTTGCCGTCCACACGGTCCAGCTCGCCCCTGGGGAGGATAGTGAGCAGCTTCCAGCCCAGGTCCAGGGTCTGCTCTATGGTGCGCTCCTCCCCGGCATCCTGGTTGATATAGTGCCGCTCAAAGGCCTCGCCGAATTTCAGGTAGCGCTTGTCTGTGTCGCTCAACTCCTCCTCACCGATGACGCTGGCCAGGCTGCGGGCCTCCTGCACCTTGGAATAGGAGGCAAACAGCTGGTTGGACAGGTCAAAGTGGTCCTCCCGGGTGAAGCCCTTGCCCACACCGTCCTTCATCAGGCGGGACAGAGAGGGCAAAATGGCCACCGGGGGATAGATTCCCTTTTGCTCCATCTCCCGCTCCAGCACAATCTGGCCCTCGGTGATGTAGCCCGTCAGATCGGGGATGGGGTGGGTGATGTCGTCGTTGGGCATGGTGAGCACCGGCACCTGGGTCACCGAACCCTTCCGGCCCCGGATCATGCCCGCCCGCTCGTAGAGGGAGGCCAGGTCCGAATACAGATAGGCGGGGAAGCCCTTTCGGGAGGGGATCTCGCCCTTGGAGGAGGAGAACTCCCGCAGCGCCTCGCAATAGGAGGTCATATCGGTCATAATGACCAGCACATGATAACCGTGGTCAAAGGCCAGATACTCCGCCGCAGTGAGGGCGCAGCGGGGAGTGAGAATCCGCTCGATGATGGGGTCGGAGGCCAGGTTGAGGAACATGACCACCCGCTGCAGGGCGCCTGCCTCCTCAAAATTCCGGCGGAAGAACTCCGCCGTGTCGTTCTTCACCCCCATGGCGGCAAAGACAATGGCGAAGTCCCCCTGCTGGTCCGGCACCTTGGCCTGGCGGACAATCTGGGCGGCCAGCTCATTGTGCTTCATGCCCGAGCCGGAGAAGATGGGCAGTTTCTGGCCCCGGATCAGGGTGGCGCAGCCGTCTATGGCGGAAACGCCGGTATAGATGCAGCTGCGGGGATACTGCCGGGATACCGGATTGATGGCGGAGCCGTTGATGTTCCGCCGCGCCTCGGGAAAGATCTCGCCCAGGCCGTCCGCCGGCCGGCCGGCCCCGTCAAACACACGGCCCAGCATCTCCTTGGACAGGGCGATGTCCATGGGCTTACCGGTAAAATGGGTACGGGCGTTTTCCAGGGAAATGCCCTTGGCCCCCTCAAAGACCTGGAGCACCACCCGGTCCCCGTCAATCAGGATGACCCGGCCATAGCGCCGCTCTCCGCTGTCCAGCGTCACCTCGGCCATCTCGTCGTAGGCCACCCCCTTCACTCCCTCCAGCACAATGAGGGAGCCGGACAGCTCCGACAGGCCGATATATTCCAGTCTCATAGTATCAGCTCCTGACGTAACAGAGAATAGGCGGCGGTCAGCTGTTGGCCCGGCTGACCTGCTCCAGGGCCTGGTCAATCTGCTGCTGGTATGCCTCAAACTTGCCCTGGTCCTCGTTGGGTACCTCGTATTTCATCTTGGTCAGCTGGTCAAAAATGCCGGTGGCCTTGAGCTGGGACAGGGGAATGGCCCGGGCCACCAGGGCCTTGGCCCCGTCGTGCAGGCGGAGAATCAGCTCCATCATCCGAAGCTGTTTGTCCAGAGGTACGTAGGTGTCAATGTCGTGATAGGCGTTCTGCTGCAAAAAACCCACCCGGATGAGACGGGCGGTCTCAATAATCAGCTTCTGATCCTCCGGTAGAATATCCGCGCCGATGAGCTTGACAATCTCCATCAGCTTGGCCTCCTCCTGGAGCAGGTCGGCAATCCGCTGGCGGCAGGGGACGAAGTTCGGCCCCACATTTTTCTCATACCAGTCCTTGAGATCGTCGGTATACTCGGAGTAGGAGGTGAGCCAGTGAATGGAGGGATAGTGCCGGGCGTAGGCCAGAGACCGATCCAGGCCCCAGAAGGTGCGGATATACCGCTTGGTGTTCTGGGTTACCGGCTCGGAAAAATCGCCGCCCTGGGGGGATACGGCCCCGATGACGGTGACGCTCCCCTCCTGGCCGCCCAGGGTTTTGACATAGCCCGCCCGCTCGTAAAACTCTGCCAGGCGGGAGGCCAGGTAGGCGGGAAATCCCTCTTCCGCCGGCATCTCCTCCAGCCGGCCGGAGATCTCCCGCAGGGCCTCCGCCCAGCGGGAGGTGGAGTCGGCCATCAGCGCCACATGATAGCCCATATCCCGGTAGTACTCCGCGATGGTCATGCCGGTATACACCGACGCCTCCCGGGCTGCCACCGGCATGTTGGAGGTGTTGGCGATGAGAATGGTGCGCTCCATCAGGGGCAGGCGGCTCTTGGGGTCCAGCAGCTCGGAGAACTCCTCCAGCGCCTGGGTCATCTCATTGCCCCGCTCCCCACAGCCCAGGTAGACAATGATATCCGCATCCGACCACTTGGCCAGCTGGTGCTGGGTCATGGTCTTGCCCGCTCCGAAGGGACCGGGAATGGCGGCCGCGCCCCCCTTCCCGATGGGAAACAGGGTGTCAATCACCCGCTGCCCAGTGATGAGCGGCCGGTGAATGGGCAGGCGCTGGGCCATGGGCCGGGCGGTGCGGATAGGCCAGCGCTGGGCCAGACAGAGGGTGTGTACCTTGCCCCGGCTGTCGGTGACCTTCACCAGGGGGTCCTCCACCGTGTACGCCCCCGCCCCCGCCACCCAGGCCACCTGGCCGGACAGGCCGGCAGGGATCAGGCAGCGGTGGGTAATCAGGCCGGTCTCCGGGCAGCGGGCGTATTCCGTCCCCGGTTCCACCTGGTCCCCCACCTGGAGGGAGAGGGTAACCTGCCACTTCCGCCCCCGGTCCAGGGTGGGGATGTTCAGGCCGCGGCCAATAAAGGGACCGCTCTCAGCCTGAATCACCTCCAGCGGGCGGGCAATTCCGTCAAAAATATTGTGGAGCAGGCCGGGTCCCAGCTCAATGGACATGGGGGCGCCCTGGGCGGTGACCGGCTGACCCGGCATCAGCCCTGTGGTATCCTCGTAGACCTGGACGGTGGTCTGCCCGCCGTCTACCCGGACCACCTCGCCGATGAGGCCCTGCTCCCCCACGTTGACCATGTCCATCATGGCCAGACCGCGGCCGCCGATGACGGTGACCACGGGGCCGTTGACGCCGTGGATGGTATAGTTGGCTTGGTTCATACGGGTCGTTGCCATCCTTTCTCGCTCTTATTCGTCCGACAGGGAGAGTCCGAACAGCTCGGCAAAATGGCCGGCCAGTTCCTCGGCGGCGCTGTCAAAGGAGTTGTCCACCCGCAGCCCCAGTCCGGGTGAAAGGGCCACCAGCCCGCCCAGCCGGAACTCCCCCCGCTGAAAGCTGAGCTTGCGCCCCTCCGCCGCCTGGGTCAGGCGGGGAATCCACTCCTGATCCTCCTCCCGCAGGCACACCTGCATGTCATCCGCACCGGGCAGCTGCTTCAGCGCTTCCCGCAGCAGTTCCTCCAGCCGCGCCCCATAGGCCGGCGTGCGGGTAAAGGCGGTCAGCCTGGCCCGCACCCGGGCAAAGGTCTCCTGGGCCATCTCCTCCCGCCGCAGGTGGAGCGCCCGCTGATTTTCCAGCATCCGGCGGGACACGCTGCGCCCTGCCTCCGCCTTGACCCGGGCCACCTCACTGTGGATGTGCTGGTAGGCCTCCCGGAGCATCTGACTCTCCGCCTTGCGCAGCGCGGCGTCCCGCTGCTGCTGCACCTGATCCATGGCGCGCTGGCTCTCCGCCGAGGCCTCCGCCAGGATTTTCGCGGTAAAGCGATCCAGTTTGTCTGTCATCTCTGCCATGAAGGGTATCCTCCTTTTGGGCCGTCACAGCTTGATGCCGATGGCCTCACGGATATAGCGGGTAATGGAGTCCGAGGCCCGTCCGGCGCTGTGCCGGTCGGGAATTTCCACCACCAGGGGCCGCTGGGCGGCCAGCTTCATGGGGGCGATCAGGTCCTGGCACATGGCGGCCAGCTTCTCGGTAATAAGCAGCACCCCAATCTCCCGGTCGGCGGCGGCGGTCTGAATGGCCTGCCGCACCTGGTCTGGTTCCCGCACCACCACGCCTTCCACCCCGGCCAGGCGCAGGCCCACCTGGGTGTCGGTGGAGTCAGTAATGACAAAGTATCTCATACAAACAGCAGCAGCAGGGCCACGATAAGGCCATACAGGGCCACGCCCTCCGCCAGGCCCACGAAGATCAGGGCCTTACCAAAGGCCTTGTCATTCTCCGAAATGGCGCCCAGAGCCGCCGAAGCGGAGGAGGCCACGGCGATGCCGCCGCCGATGCCGCTCAGGCCCACGGCCAGCGCCGCACCTACATATTTCAGGCCCTCCGCCAGTCCGGCGCCGGAGGCGGCCGCAGCGGCGGCGCCCTCCGCGACGGCGTCCGCGGCGGAAGCACTGCCGCCGATCCCTACCACGCTGGCCAGGATCAGGCAGGCAAAGAAGGACAGCACGTTGATCCCCAGCGCCCGCTTGGCCTTCCGGCCGGTGTATCTGCGCAGGCCGATGAGAAACAGCGGAGAGAGCACCGCCAGGGCGGCAAAACACAGGGCAATAAATTTCAGCATGATTGTTGACCTCCTCAGAATGATGAATGCGTCATGGGGTCAGTCCCCCTGACTGGTATAGCTGACCTTTTTCGGTACAAAGGGCGTGCCGCCGTCATCATAGAAGCGGCCAAACAGCTCGTAGAATTCCAGACGAAGCACCTGAATCCCCACCAGCAGGCCCTCAAAGCCCATGACAAAGGCATTGCCCGCCACCAGGATCAGAATCCCCACCGGGCCGCCCACTCCGCCGGCCAGGTTGGCCAGCATGTGGACCACCAGCATCAGGCCCACGTGTGTGATGGCATAGGCCCCGATACGCATGAAGGACAGGGTGTTGGTCAGGTAGCTGAGCAGGGTCTCAAACAGTTCAAACACCCCGGTCCCCAGCACCTCTCCCGGGGAGAACCGGCGCCACTCCGGGTCACCGGCCAGCAGGCGGGACAGAGGCTCCCGCAGGAGCATCAGCACCAGGGGCAGCACCAGCACCGGCAGCACATAGGCCGGCACCAGCAGGTCCACCCCGAAGGCAATGCCGGACAGGGCCGCAAAGAGCACCCCGGCGTAAAACAGAATACCCGCCGCTCCGTTGGGACCAAAGAGAATCTTTTCAAAATTCCGCTGCTTCACGCCGTTGATGATGTTGATCACCATCACCAGCAGCAGCATGAAGATGCCCAGCGCAATGGACATCACCAGCAACAGCAGCACGTTGCTCACCACGCCCAGTCCCTCCAGCTGGGTCTGCTCCATAATCTTAAAGCCGGGCAGAATCTCCTCAAAACCGAACACCGAGCCGTAAACACAGCCGAACAGGGCGCCGGACAGGCCGCAGCAGGTAATGATGCTACCCAGCCACATGCCCTTCACCTTCACCAGCACCAGGCCCAGCAGCGCCAGGCACAGGCCCTGGCCCAGATCGCCGAACATGATGCCGAAAAACAGACAATACGTAATCGCCATAAACAGAGAGGGGTCGATCTCATTGTAGGCCGGCAGGCCGTACATCTCCAAAAAAGGCTGAAATACCCGGCCCAGGAAGGGGTTTTTCAGCTTGGTAGGGGGCGTAAAGCCCTCGGCGTCCTCCGCCACGTCAATGACGCAGGACAGCTCACTGAACTGGGCCATGCGCTCCTGAATACCCTTTAGGGCGTCCTCCGGCACCCAGCCGGTGAGATAGAAGCTCTCCCGGCTGCGGCAGGCATACCGGCGCAGGTCCCGGCACTCGCTGTGGTAGCGCAGATAGGCGCAGTTGGACAGCAGCCGCTCCCGCTCCTGGGTCCGCAGTCCATCCAGCTCCGCCTGCACCTGCTCCGCCTCCCGCCGGGTCTGCTCCGCCTGGGCGGTGAGCTCGGCGATGGCCTGCTCCACCGTGCCGTGGGGCTGCACCTGCAGGTTCATCCGGGTAAAGTGCAGGGAGGAGAAGAGCATGTCCACCCGATCCCTGGAGCCCTTGGTGGTAAAATACACCCCGTATACCCGGCGTGGCCCCACCGTGGTGGGAATAAAGAGGATGTCCTCCTCCTGGTTCAGGGTCTCCTGAAAGCTGTCGAAAGTCTCCCGGGGCAGGTAGCCGTACTGGAAGCGGGAATACTCCAGCGCCCACAGCTCGTCCAGATCGGTACCGATCCCCCGCAGGTACTCCAGCTGCTCCGCCACGGCGGCCGACTCCGACGCCTGGTGCTCCAGCTCCTCCCGGCGGCGGGTCAGCTCGGTCACCTTGGACTCCACCCCATCAAAATAGTCCGCCAGCTCCTTCCGAGACAGCTTCTCCGGGAAGGGGGCATAATCCAGCTCCACTCCCGCCTGACGGACCACTTCCTCGGCACGGCGCAGCAGCGCCGCATAGGGATTGCTGCTCTCCATCGGCAGCACTCCCCGCACCCCGCCCATGAGTCGCAGGGCGTTTTCCGGATGAAACTGCTGGTCTATGACACAGGCGCTTACCACCTGGTCGAACTGCTCCAGCGGTCCGGCCAGTGTGAGCAGCTTCATGGGAACGACCGACATGGCCTCATCTCCTTTTTTCGTAATCCCGGCGGCTTCCCGCCGCCGGACCAGGCGCTCAGGCCCCTACCAGTTCCGCCAGTCCTGCGTGGTAGGGTACGCCGTATTTTACCGACTCGATCACGTTGACCAGCACCATCATCTCCATCTCCTTCAGGTCCAGATAGGCCATGGCCGTGTAGATGGAGGGGGGTGCACAGATCAGCTGGTGCTTGTTGAAGGTGTACATGGCCCGGCGGTAGTATTCCTCCGCCTCCTGCACCTCCACCCCCTCGAAGCAATCCCGGTAGGGCGTGTGCTCAAGCAGTTCAAATACCTCCCCCGCGTCCGCTGCGGCACACAGCCGGCGGGTCTGCTCCGGCTGGAGCCGGTAGTGAAAGGGGAAGAGAATGGTGAGATAATCCTCCTGAGGAATGTCCGGAAAATAGGTCTTCAGCCGCAGGATGTGGATGATGTTCAGCAGGTCCACCTGCCCGCCCAGAGCCTGAAGCAGGGCCTTCTGGGTGGCGCCCCTGTATGTCTGCTTGGCAATGCGGAACATATGGGAAAAATAGGCCGTACGCAGCAGGCACTCCGCCGTGGTGTAGTCCGGCAGGGGACCGCCGGCCTCCGGCCGCAGGTGGAGCAGCACGGAATAATAAATGCTCCCCCGGACGGCGGCAAGCAGCTGGTCATAGCTGGTACACGTTTGCAGGGCCTTGTGGTCCAGCTTGCCCCGCAGCACAATTCTGGGCGCCTCCGGCATTGCGCTGCCGTGGCCGTTCCCCGCCTTCAGGCGGCGCAGGGCATTGAGAATGGCGGTGCGCTCGGCCACACGGATACGAAACTGCATCAGCGGTTGGTCCTCCCGGGGGACGTAGTGGGTGAGGCTGAGATACTCCAGCCGCAGTTCCTCCCGCAGCGCCTGCTCCACCTCCACCCGGCCTACATAGCTCCAGCTGCCGGGGCTGTGCTGCGCCAGCGCCTTGCTCCAGCCAGGGTGCTGCCGCAGCGCCTCCAGAATTTCCGCCTCGTCCTTTAAACTCGCCAGCCAGGCAAACTCCTGAGTGCGCAGCCGCTTGCCGTACAGAGCGTGGACCTTGGCGGACAGGGCGCCATACCGCATCTCCGCCCCCATCACGGCCGCGTCCCCGCGATCATAGTAAACAGCGTGTCCGCCCAGCGGTCCCGATTCTTCTCATACACCGCCTCCACGCGCTCCATGGCCTGCCGCTGCTTTTCATCCAGCCGGGCAATGGCTTCCTCCGCGCTGGCCTGCTCAAGCTGCTTCACCACTTCGATCCGGTGTCCGGCCCGCTGGAGGTAGTCCTCCCGCAGCCGGGCGATCTCCTGCTCCACCCCGGCGCTCAATTCCTCCTGCCGCTGGCGGCTCTCCTCCACCAGCGTTTTGGCGTTGTGCTCGGCGGCTACGATCTGGTCTATCATGTCAATGTATTCCACACTGGCGCCCCCTTTCCTCTCCGCGCCGCAATCACTGTAATGATATGTCATGATAACACGTTCTCCTAGCTTTTTCTAGTGGAATTTGGATAAACTTTTATCCGCCCCCCGCTTTTTCCCCCATCTCCTCCGGCCACGGAGGAGATGGGGGCCTGTTTGCCCATTGCGCTATTGTAATTCTTCCCCAGGTCGTATATAATAAGGGGTAATCATCTTTTTCCGCCCATCTGATGGGGAAGGGATAGAAACAGGAGGAACCACTATGAGAAATCTGCTTCAGCTGTTGGAGACAGACTGTACGCTCACCCCCGAACAGCTGGCATCCATGGCCGACATGTCCGTGGAGGATGTGAAGGCGGCCATTCAGCGATATGAGGAAGAAAAAATCATCCTGGGCTACAAGGCCATCGTGGACTGGGACCGCACCGACCGGGAGGCGGTCACCGCCCTGATCGAGGTGAAAGTCACTCCCCAGCGGGGGGAGGGCTTTGACCGGGTGGCCGAGCGGATCTACCAGTATGACGAGGTGGAGAGCGTCTATCTGATGAGCGGTGCCTATGATTTGACGGTGATTATTTCAGGCCGCAGCCTGAAGGAAGTGGCCCAGTTCGTGGGGGAGCGCCTGTCCACTCTGGAGGATGTGACCGGCACCGCCACCCATTTCATCCTGCACAAATACAAAGAAAAGCACCTGATTTTTGAAAAGCAGGAGAAGCAGCCGAAGGAGTGGATTTTCTCATGAATTACGATGAAATACTCAGCCAGCGCATCCAGGCGGTCAAGCCCTCCGGCATCCGGCGCTTTTTCGACATTTTGGAGGAGATGAAGGACGCCATCTCCCTGGGTATTGGAGAGCCGGACTTCGTCACCCCCTGGCACATCCGGGACGCGGGCATCTATTCTCTGGAGAAGGGCTTTACCAAGTACACCGGCAACGCCGGTATGGCCGAGCTGCGGCGGGAGATTGCCGCCTACCTGGAGCGCCGGTTCGACCTGCACTACGACTTCGCCCACCAGATCATCGTCACCGTGGGCGGCAGCGAGGCCATTGACCTGTCCCTGCGCTGCCTGCTCAACCCCGGGGACGAGGTGATTGTCCCCATCCCCTCCTTTGTGTGCTATGGCCCCCTGGCCTCCATGGCAGGCGGCACCCCGGTGTATGTGGAGCTGAAGGCGGAAAATGAGTTTCGCCTCACTCCGGAGCAGCTGCGCACCGCCATCACCCCCCGCACCAAGGTGCTGGTCCTCCCCTTCCCCTCCAACCCCACCGGCGGGATCATGGAGCGGGCGGATCTGGAGGCCATTGCCGACGTGCTCCGGGGGACCAATATCATGGTGCTCTCCGATGAGATCTATGCCGAGCTGACCTATGGCCAGCACCACGTATCCATGGCCAACCTGCCCGACATGTACGAGCGCACCGTGGTGGTCAACGGCTTCTCCAAAAGCCACGCCATGACCGGCTGGCGTATGGGCTACGTCTGCGGTCCCGCCCCGGTGGTTCAGCAGATGCTCAAGCTCCACCAGTTCGGCATCATGTCCGCCCCCACCACCAGCCAGTACGCCGCCATCGAGGCCATGCGCAACGGCGACCGGGACATTGAGCACATGCGGGATGAGTATGACGGACGCCGCCGCTACCTGGTGGAGGGCCTGCGCCGCATCGGCCTGCCCTGCTTCGAGCCCAAGGGTGCCTTCTATGTGTTCCCCGACATCCGGGGGACCGGGCTGACCTCCGACGACTTCTGTGAGCGCTTTTTAATGGAGGAGCGGGTGGCGGTCATCTCCGGCTCCGCCTTCGGCCCCGGCGGCGAGGGCTTTGTCCGCTGCTGCTACGCCACCTCCATGAAGGACATCGCCGAGGCCCTGACCCGGCTGGATAATTTCCTCACCAACCTGAAGAAAAAGCAGGAGCGGGACGGATAAAGGAGGAGTAAACATGTACATCACCTGTCTGGATATGGAGGGGGTTCTGGTCCCGGAAATCTGGATTGCCTTCTCCCAGGCCACCGGCATCCCGGAGTTGCGCCGCACCACCCGGGACGAGCCGGACTACAACAAGCTGATGAACTTCCGGCTGGACATTCTGAGGGAGCACCACCTGGGCCTGAAGGAGATTCAGCAGGTCATCGCCACCATCGACCCGCTGCCCGGCGCCAAGGAATTTCTGGACGAGCTGCGTTCCTTCACCCAGGTGATCATTCTCAGCGACACCTTTGAGCAGTTTGCCCAGCCCCTGATGCGCAAGCTGGGCTGGCCCACCCTGTTCTGCAACACCCTGGAGGTGGCTCCCGACGGCGCCATCACCGGCTTCCAGATGCGCTGCCCCCAGTCCAAGCTGACCACGGTGAAGGCCCTCCAGTCCATCGGCTATGACACCATCGCCGCCGGGGACAGCTTCAACGATCTGGGTATGATCCAGGCCAGCAAGGCGGGCTTTTTATTCAAGAGTACCCCTCAGATCAAGGCCGACCATCCGGAGCTGCCCGCCTATGAGGAGTTCTCCGATCTGCTGGCCGCCATCCGGGGGGCCATGCGCTGACCCCATTTCCCCGGCTTTTGAACCGGGCAGAGGAAGTGAGTGAGAGAAATGACTCACGCATTTGACCAGCTCCCCTTCCGCCCCGCCGATATTCTGCTGCCCCAGAACTGCGCCTACGACAAGTGGTCAGTGGTGGCCTGCGACCAGTACACCTCCCAGCCGGAATACTGGCAGCGGGTGGAGGAATCGGTGGGTTCCGCCCCCTCCTCCCTGCGGCTGATCCTGCCGGAGAGCTGCCTGGACGGCCCCAACGTGGAGACCGACATTATGGAGGTCAACAACACCATGACCCGCTACCTGCGGGAGGACCGATTCAAGACCCTGCCCAACGCTCTTATCTATGTAGAGCGGCGGCTGGAGGAGGGACAGATCCGCCGCGGCCTGGTGGGCATGGTGGATCTGGAGCAGTATGACTATGAGCCCGGCTCCGGCGCGGCCATCCGGGCCACCGAGGGGACCGTCCTCTCCCGCATCCCGCCCCGTGTGGCGGTGCGGAAGAACGCCCCCCTGGAGCTGCCCCATGCGATGCTGCTGGCCGACGACCCCCGGAAAACCGTTCTGGAACCTCTGGCCGGGCGTACCGGCCGGATGGAGCTGCTGTACGACTTTGACCTGATGGAGCGGGGCGGCCACATTACCGGCTGGAAGCTGGATACCGAGAGCATGGAGCTGGTAGCCCGGGCTCTGACCGCTCTGGCCGACCCGGCCACCTTCCGGGCGCGGTATCAGGTGGCGGATGCCCCGGTCATGCTTTTCGCCGTGGGGGACGGCAACCACTCCCTGGCCACCGCCAAGGAGTGCTATGAGCGGCAGAAGCGGCTCAATCCTCCGGAGCGCTGGGCCAGTCTGCCCGCCCGGTTCGCCCTGTGCGAGCTGGTCAACCTCCACGACCCCGCCCTGGAATTTGAGGCCATTCACCGGGTCCTTTTCGGAGTGGAACCGGTGGAGCTGGTGGCGGCCCTGTGCGCCGCCTTTCCCGGCGCCCATCCCGGCGGCGGGAAGGGACACGTGCTCCGCTACGTCCACGCCGGCGGCGAGGGTGCGCTCACCATTCCCAGCCCCACGACCCAGCTGGAGGTGGGGACGCTTCAGCCCTTCCTGGACCAGTATGTGAAGGGCCACGGCGGACGTATTGATTACATCCACGGGGAGGATGTGGCCAGGCAGCTGGCCAGGCAGCGGGGCAATCTGGCCTTTCTGCTTCCCCCCATGGGCAAGGACCAGCTCTTTCCCACCGTCATCCGGGACGGGGTGCTCCCCCGCAAGACCTTTTCCATGGGCCACGCCCATGACAAGCGCTTCTACCTGGAGGCGAGAAAGATCCGATAAGGAGGCAGGGACATGGCAGTGATGGAGGTTTTCGCGTATGCCAAGCTGAACCTCTCCCTGGATGTTCTGGAGCGGCGGCCGGACGGCTACCATGAGATGCGGATGGTGATGCAGACCGTCACGCTCCGGGACAAGCTCACCCTGGAGACCGGCACCGGTGCGCCCCTGCAAATGCACAGCAATCTGGGCTTTCTTCCCGCCGATGAGCACAATCTGGCGGCGGCGGCGGCTCTGCGGCTGTGCCGGGAGGCGGGGGCTGACCCCGGCGGGCTGTCCATCTCTCTGGACAAGCACATTCCGGTATGCGCCGGCATGGCCGGCGGCAGCGCCGATGCCGCCGCCGTACTCCGGGGCCTGAACCGGCTGATGGGACTGGGCCTGTCCCGGCGGCGGCTGGAGGAGATCGGCGCCGCGGTGGGTTCCGACGTCCCCTACTGCGTGGGGGGCGGCACCGCCCTGGCGGAGGGGAGAGGAGAGCTTCTCACCCCCCTGCCCCCTCTGCCGGAGTGCCGGGTGGTGCTGTGCAAGCCCGCCTTCTCCGTGTCCACGCCGGAGCTGTTCAAGGCGCTGGATGGCTGCCGTATCCGCCGCAGGCCGGACACCACCGGTCTGGCGGAAGCACTGGCTGCGGGGGATCTGACCGGGGTGGCCAGGCGGATGTACAACGTGTTTGAGGACGTGCTGCCCCAGCGGCGGTACCAGGAAATCTGCGCCATTAAAAACAGCTTGATTCAGCACGGGGCGCTGGGCGCCTCCATGAGCGGCACCGGCCCCACCGTCTTCGGCCTGTTCCACTGCGGGGAGGCGGCAGAGCGGGCCTATGCCGCCCTGCGCCAGCAGTATCAGGAGACCTTCCTGGTGGAGTCGGCAGGCACGTTGATGGAAAAAGAGGTATAAAACAGAAGATCACCGTCCAAAATGGAGTCAAATCCAAATTGGACGGTGACTTTTTACATGAAACAAACTGCCTTGTCACATAGACTGCGCCGCTGGGAGCTGGCCCTGCTGCTGGGGACAGCTCTGGCCGCTCTGCTGGGGGTCTGGCTGGACGGCGGCCAGAGCGCCCTGGCCGACCGGGTCATCCGCCTGCACGTGCTGGCCAATTCCGACAGCCAGGCAGACCAAGTCCTGAAGCTGGAGGTGCGGGACCGGGTGCTGGCCGCCGCCGAAGCCTGCCTGCCGCCGGATGCCACCCGGGAGGAGACCGAGGCCATTCTCCAGACTCACCTGGAGGAGCTGGCCGCCGCCGGCGCCCACGCGGTGGCGGCGGCGGGATATGACTACCCGGTAACCGCCCAGCTGGTGGAGGACGCCTGGTTTCCCACCAAGCAATACGCAGATTTTGCCCTTCCCGCCGGGCAGTACACCGCCCTGCGGGTAGTGATCGGAGCGGGCGCAGGGCAGAACTGGTGGTGCGTGCTCTTCCCACCTCTGTGCCTGGGCTCTGTCACTGAGTCCGCCGCCCAGACTGCCCTCAGCGCCGGGCTGAGCGAAGATCAGGTGGCCCTGATTACCGGAGAAGACGGGGGTTATGTGATCAAGTTCAGGGCCATGGAGCTGTGGGACGCGGTGAAGCAGCGCCTGTCCGGCGGCTGAGCACCCTTTACACCTGGGTCTGACCCAGCTGGAGGATATCCGCAATCCGCCTGCTGGCCAGGCCGTCCCCATAGGGGTTGCTGGCGGTGCTCATGCTCCGGTATACCGCCGGGTCCTCCAGCAGCTCCTGGAAGCTGCGGTAGATGGTCTGCTCATCCGTACCCACCAGACGCAGCGTGCCGGCGGCGATGCCCTCCGGCCGTTCGGTGGTGTCCCGCATCACCAGCACCGGCTTGCCCAGGGAGGGTGCCTCCTCCTGGATGCCGCCGGAGTCGGTGAGAATCAGATAGCTCCGTGCCAGGAAGTTGTGAAAATCCAGCACATCCAGCGGTTCAATCATCCGAATACGGGGGTCGTCCCCCAAAATCCGGCCGGCGGTCTCCCGCACCGCCGGATTCATGTGGATGGGATAGATGGCCTTGACATCCGGGTGCTGGTCGCACACCCTGCGGATGGCCCGGAACATGTGCTCCATGGGCTGGCCCAGGTTTTCCCGCCGGTGGGCGGTAATGAGGATCAGGCGGCTGCCCGCCGCCCACTCCAGTTGGGGATGGGTATAGTCCGGGCGGACGGTGGTTTTCAGCGCGTCAATGGCGGTGTTTCCGGTGACGTAGATCCGCTCCGCCGGCTTCCCCTCCCGCAGCAGATTTTCCCGGGCCAACTGGGTGGGAGCAAAGTTATATTGACTGATGATGCTTACCGCCTGGCGGTTGAACTCCTCCGGGAAGGGAGAGTAAATGTTGTAGGTGCGCAGGCCGGCCTCCACATGGCCCACAGGGATCTGGAGGTAGAAACAGGCCAGGGCGGTGACAAAGGTGGTGGAGGTGTCCCCGTGGACCAGAACCACGTCGGGCTGCTCCGCCTCCAGTACCTGCCGGATGCTCAGCAGGATGCTGGCCGTCACGTCAAAGAGGGTCTGCCGGTCCTTCATTACCGAAAGGTCATAGTCGGGCGCCACCTGAAAAGCCTCCAGCACCTGGTCCAGCATCTGCCGGTGCTGGCCGGTGACGCACACCACCGTGCGCAGCCCCTCCCTGCCCTTGAGCTCGTTGACCAGGGGACACATTTTGATGGCCTCAGGCCGGGTCCCAAACACAAGCATGATTTTCTTCATCGTTCCACTGCTCCTCCGGCGGCTTCGGCTGGCCCGCCCAAACTTGTCCCAAGGATGGAAGGGGGCGTTGCAAAACGCAACGCCCCCTTGGGTTTTTACTACGCTATCTGTACGCCAAAGTAGTCCATGACGGTATAGATCTCTTCCGTAGTCCCCAGGCGCACCACCACATTGTTGATTTGGTTCAGTTGGTCTTCGGTCAGCTTGTTATAGTCCGCCTTCAGCTGGTCGATCTCGTCGGCATAGCGGGTCTGAATGTAGTCCTTGTCCAGGAAATGACCCGCTTCCCGCTGGGCCAGGGCGTCCTCAACGCAGCCCATCAGAATGGCCATGCAATCCTGCACCTCCTGGTCGGTGGTGGGAAGGAATGCGGAATTGCGGTAGTTCTCCAGCATGGTGGTCAGATAGCCGGCTACCTGGGCCTCCTCGGCCTTCTCCTCCTCGGTGGGTTCCTCCGGCTTCACGGTCTCCTCAGGAGGAAGCACACCACCGCCGCCGGTCCCCCCCTCGGGGTCTTCAGTCTCCTGGGGCGGCACGGTCTCCTCGGGGGGCTGCTCCCCCCAGTTCTCCACAGCCTGGACCAGGCGCACCACAATGGTAGCCACCTCCGCCCGGCTGGCGGGCTGGTCGGGCCGAATGGCCACGCCGCCGTCCTGGGGGATGCCGGTGAGCAGACCCAGCGCCACGCAGGCGCTCACTTCCTTCACCGCATAATCGTGAATCAGGTCCTTGTCCACAAAGGCAGTCTCCTGGCTCTCATAGGCGGACAGGTCCTCCTGGACAAACTGCTTCAGGAACCGGGCCATCACCAGGCACATCTGCTCCCGGGTGATCTGGTCGTCGGGGAGGAAGCGGCCGTCCCCCACGCCCATGACCAGGCCGTTTTCATCCGCCCAGGCCACGTAGGGGGCGTAGTACGCATCCCCGCTCACATCGGAAAACGCCTGCTCCTGGGTGGCAGGCTCATAGTGGCCCAGCTTCTGGGCCGTCATGGCCAGCACTTTCACAAACATTCCGCGGGTAGTGGTCATCTCGGGGGAGAAGTTGTTCCCACCCGTCCCCTCAAAAATGCCCCAGTCGCTCACCTGGGAAATGGCCTGCTGGCCCCAATGCCCTTGCACGTCGTCAAAATCCCGGGCGGAGGCCGCGGAAACGAGCAGGGTGGCCGCCATCAGAACGGACAGGCAGCCGCTAAGGATGCGCTTCATATGTTCTCCTTTCACACAGCCCACAGGACACGCATATTGCGTGTCCTGTGGGCGTGTTCTTATTCCATTTGCTCTGTGATCAGATTACTTCTTCTCAATGCTCACCGTCACGGTGTAGTCGCCGATCAGCACATTGAGCGCGTCGGGCAGGCCGTTCACGGGGATCAGATCCGCCACATTGCCGCGGCCCATATTGGTCAGAAGCTCCACCAGCTTCTGGGCCATGGCGCTGTAGCTGTCGTCATCCAGGGTGACCGTGGCGGTCGCCAGAGTCACGCTTTCCTTGCCGTACAGCACGCCGTCCTTGTCGGCCAGGAAGCTGGCCAGGCTGTCATCGTACGTATATTTGACCTTGTAACCCTCGGTGTTCTTGTTGTCCAGGCGGTCCAGATAGCTCTGATAGAAGTCCGCGTCCTTATCCAGCACCTTCCAGAAGGCAACCGCACCGTTTACATTGCTCTCAACCAGGCTCGTATAGTCCGCGGCATCCTTGATCTTCAAGGTGCCATTCCCGGGATTGGTCACAAACTTGTCGGGGCTGTTCACAGCGTACAGAGCCTCGACCTTCTCCCGCTCAGCCTCGTTCAGGGTTACGCCCAGCTTCTCCTCCACCTTGGAGATGGCCTTGTCCAGGGTCTCCGGATCCTCGTACTTCGTAACCGCCTTCCGGTAATAGGCGCCCAGATTCACGTCGGTCATCACCATAACGGGCTTCTGCTCGGGCAGAACCACAGGCTGGCCGGCGGGCGTGTTGTTTACTACTTTCTGAATCTCCAACAGCTCCGTCTGATAGTCGCCAACCGCGGTCTTAATGGCAGTGGGGGTCATGCCTTCAACGGCCTGCTCCAGAGCAGCATTTCCGGCCACGTACTCGTTCAGCTTGGTCTCAATCTCCTCGTCAGTCCAGACGTTGACTACCTCATTGGCCTTCTCAATCAGCTTGTTCAGAGCAGCCACATCGGTCTCGGTCAGGGTCACGTTGCCGCCCTTCTGGAGCTTCTCTACCAGGTTCTCCAGATCAGCCTGGCTTACAGTGGTACGGCTGTTGCCGTTGTCGCTGTTCAGAGTGGCCAGATTCACGGCCACCTTCATGGAGATCACACCAGCCTTGGTGACGGTAATCTCTACCGTCTGGTCGTTCACGGTCTGGGTGGTGGTTCTGTCCTTGGCCAGGACCTTGCCCAGGGCAAAGTCAATGGCGTTGAACAGCGCAGTCTTGTTTTCTCCGCTGATCATGTCAGTGGCAATCTGTTCCAGGGTCACGTCGTCTTCGGCAGACTCCATGGAGTAGCTGGCCAGCAGGTTCAGCGTCTTGTTGTCTGTGGCGTCGGACTTGGTCACCAGATCCGCCTTTACCAGATAGGTAACAGGACTCTCAGAGGGCTCCGTGGAGGGAGTAGGAGTGGGAGTGGGTGTGGGAGTGGGCTGGTCGCCACCACCACCGCCACTGCTACCGCCGCCGCCACCCTTGACCATCCAGCTCAGGCGGGAGATCACAGCGGCCACCTCGGCACGGGTAGAGGTATCCAGAGGCTTAAAGTAACCCTTGTCGTTGCCCTCAATCAGGCCCCAGGCCCGGCAGTTCTTCACCGCGGTCACCGCGTAATCGCTGACATCCGCCGCGTCGGGGAAGGTCTCATTGGAACCGGCCTTCTCATGGGTCTTGTTATAGGTCTTCTCATAATAGGTGATGTACCGGTCCATGATCACGCACATCTGCTCACGGGTAATCGACGCCTCGGGGTTAAAGAGGTTGCCGCCGATGCCGTTGATGATCTCGTGCTCCGCGGCCCACTTCACCGCGTCGGTGTACCAAGTGTCCTCCGGCACATCCAGGAAGGTGGGCGCATCCTTGCTGGGCTTGGCGTCCTCCAGACGGGCCAGCACGGTGACAAACATGGCACGGGTCATGTTCTCCTCAGGCGCAAACAGATCGCCGCTGATACCAACCATGTACTCCTTCTCGGAGACATAGTCTACGTACTCATAGTACCAGTCCGTCTGTTTTACGTCCTTAAACACCTCGACGTCCACAGCCGCCACGGTGCCGAGGATGGTGGAACTCAGCAGGGCTACTGCCAAGCACACCGACAGGATCTTCTTCTTCACGTTAACATCTCCTTCTTATTCCCCAATTTTATTTGTTCTTCCTTGTATTGATACGGCTCTGCAAAGCACGCGGCCGCTGCCCGATGCTCCGCTGGCCTTGGCACTCATCTCCTTTTCCGCCCACGGTCGGCAGATTTTCCGGTGTGGACGCTTTGTCGACCGCCAAGGCGGTATGCACCGACACTTTCTATGATGATACCAAACCTGCGCTCAAATATCAAGCAATTTTTCTTTTTTTACACGATCTGGTATAATCAATTTACTCAGGATCATTCAGCCGCACCAGATGAAGGTGGTCCTCCCACCGGTCGTTGATCCTCAAATAGTGCCTGGACAAGCCCTCCTCCTCATATCCTGCCTTCTCCGCCGCCCGGCGGGAGGCCAGATTCCGGGGCATGATGTTGGCCTCGATCCGATGAAGGCCCAGCACCCGAAAGCCCCAGCCGGTAACCGCCTCAATGGCCTCGCTGCCGTAGCCCCGGCCCCAGAGGGCGGCATCCACTTTATAGGAGAGAAAGCAGGACTGGAAGGCCCCCCGGACAATTTCGTTCAGGCCCACCAAACCCACCACCTTTCCCGGCTGCCCGGGCCGCACCAGAAGGAAGCGAAAGCTGCGCCCCGCCTCCGCCTGCGCCAGGTCCCGGCTCAGCCGTTCCCGCTGCCCCCCGGCGGAGAAAAATTCCTCCGGCTGCACCGGGTCGAAGGGGGCAAACGCCGCCCGATTCCGGCGGTAAAAAGCGGCTGCCGCCTCCGCCAGGGCCGGCTGGGCGGCCAGGTAGTACAGGCGGGCGGAGCGGAATACATAGCGCACCATCTTCCTCCACACCTCTCCAGCCGGTTTTTTGTATTATAACACAGTGTTTTGCTCTTTGCACTCCCTAATTTTTTCCGCTCCGCCGCCTTTCGCCGTATTGGGAGAAATCCAGGGGGGTTAGGGGTTGACAGTGCCGGAACAAGCGCGCTATACTGACCAAGGCAGAGGAAACTCTGCCTGTTTTGCTATACCTTTTTTACGCCGTCCTCCGTCCGGCACGGCGTATATCAATCAAGAGAAAGAAGAGAAGAAACATGGTGGAAGGGCAAACGCATTCCGTCCGCTCCGGCCGGCGCAGGCCGCCCCCGCTTTGGCTGGCCGCCGGCCTGTGCGTCCTGGTGGCGCTGCTTCTGGGAATCGCCGCCCTGACCCGCAGCCCGGCCTCTGCGCCGGAGCACGCTTCCCTTATCTCAGACACCCCCGAGGCAGTCCAAGATACCCAGCCGCCGGTGATCTCCGGCGCTCGGGATCTGACGGTGGCGGTGGGAGAGAGCGTCGCCTACCGCGCCGGGGTCTCTGTCAGCGACGACGTGGATGAGGACGTCCCGCTCCAGGTGGACGCCGGCGGAGTCAACCTGTCGGTACCCGGGGAATACCAGGCCCTCTACTGGGCGGAGGACACCGCCGGCAACCGGGCGGAGGTATCTGTCACCGTCACGGTGGTGGAGACCGTCACCGTAGACGACGAGAGCACCGGCGAGACCGAGGACGTGGTGGAGGCGGACAGCACCGAGATCACCCTGGAGCTGGTAAATGAGCTGGCGGATGAGATCCTGGCCGACATCACCAACGTCTCCATGAGCCAGCGGGAAAAGGCCCTGGCCATTTACAACTACGTCCATAACAACATGAACTATATCGGCACCTCCGACAAGTCCAGCTGGCTGGTGGGGGCATATGTGGGCTTCACCCGCCGCAGCGGGGACTGCTACAACTACTTTGCCTGCTCCAAGGCCCTGCTCACCCGGGCTGGGATTCCCAACGTGGATCTGACCCGGGTGGGAGGCAACTCCCGCCACTACTGGCAGCTGGTGGACGTGGGGAGCGGCTACTACCACTTTGACGCCTGTCCCCACCCCAACAGCTACCCGCTGTACTCCTTCCTGCTCACCGAGGCGGAGGTGCAGGCCTACACCCAGCAGTGCAGCAGCATTCGCAAGAATTATTATGTCTACGACTACGACGCCTGTCCGGTAGAGGTGGTGCAGGGCAGCGCCCCGGTGACCCCCGCACCCAAGCCGACCGCTGCTCCCACTCCCGTGCCGGAGGCCACGCCCACCGGGACGGCCTTGCCGGAGATCACGGCCACGGCCTCTCCGGAGGTCTCCCCCACCCTGACCCCCGCGCCGGAGGTCACGCCCACCGCCTCTCCCGCAATCACCCAAACCCCTGTGGTGACGGAGAGCCCGGCGGCCAGCGCTACTCCCGCCCCCTCGGCCTCCGCCGGACCGGAGGCCAGCCCCAGCCCGGCCCCTACCCCTCTCCCGCCGGCGGAGACCGGCACAGTTGAGACACCGGCCATGACACCGGAGAATCCGGAGGATACCGCAAGTGCAGCGTAACGTATTGGAATATCTGGAGGCCACCGCCCCCCGGCTGCCGGACAAGGTGGCCTTCACCAACGGCACCGACAGCCTCACCTTTTCCCAGCTCTCCCGAGCGGCCCGGGGCATCGGCACCTGGCTGGCGGGCCAGGGGCTGCGTCATGAGCCGGTGGTGGTGTTTATGGAGAAGCATCCCCACTCCATCGCCGCCTTCTTCGGAGTGGTGTACGCCGGGTGCTTCTACGTCCCCATTGACGAGGAGATGCCTCCCTACCGGGTGGAGCTTATCTTCCAGACCCTGCGCCCCCGGGCGGTGCTGTGCGACGCAAAGACCCGCCCCCAGGCGGAGGCCCTGGGCTACGGGGGCATTTTGTGTCATTATGAGGACGCGGCGGAGACAGAGCCGGACGACGGCGTTCTCGCCGCCATCCGGGCCGGGCAGCTGGACACCGACCCGCTGTACATCGTCTTCACTTCCGGCTCCACCGGGGTACCCAAGGGAGTGGTAGCCTGCCACCGGTCGGTGATCGACTACATTGAGCAGCTCTCCGCCACCCTGGGCTTCTCCCAGGAGACGGTGTTCGGCAACCAGACTCCCCTGTACTTTGACGCCTGTCTGAAGGAGCTCTACCCCACCATCAAGTTCGGTGCCACCACCTATTTGATTCCCAAGGGGCTGTTCCTCTTCCCCATCAAGCTGGTGGAGTATCTCAACCAGTATAAAATCAACACCGTGTGCTGGGTGGTGTCCGCCCTCACCATGATCTCCGGCCTGCGGGTACTGGAGAAGCACGTGCCGGAGCACCTCCACACCATCGCCTTCGGCAGCGAGGTGTTCCCCATCCGGCAGTTCCAGCTGTGGCGGCAGGCCCTGCCCCATGCCAGCTTCACCAACCTGTACGGTCCCACCGAGGCCACGGGCATGAGCTGTTACTACCATGTGGAGCGGGACTTCGGCCCCGACGAGGTGATCCCCATCGGCCGGCCCTTTCCCAACACCGGCATTTTACTGCTCACCGAGGACAACCGGGAAGCCGCTCCCGGGGAGCTGGGGGAGATCTGCATCAAGGGTACCTGCCTCACCATGGGCTATTACCGGATGCAGTCAAAGACGGCGGAGTGCTTTGTGCAGAATCCGCTGAACGACGCCTATCCCGAGCTTATTTACCGCACCGGCGATTTGGGCCGGTACAATGAGCGGGGGGAGCTGGTGTTCGTCTCCCGGAAGGACTTTCAGATTAAGCACATGGGCCACCGCATTGAATTGCAGGAGATTGAAGTGGTGGCCGCCATGCACCCCGAGACGGCCCAGGCCTGCGCGGTGTACGACGGGGCGAAGGATAAAATCTGTCTCTACTACACCGGTACGGCGGAGCCGGCCCGGCTCACCGCCTTTTTAAAGGAGAAGCTGCCCAGATACATGCTGCCCAACCGGCTGGAACGTCTGGACAGAATGCCCCTCACCCCCAACGGCAAGGTGGACCGGAAGGCGTTGGCGGCAAATTAAGAAGAATAAAGGAGCGTTGCATCATGGAAGAACTGCTGGACATTCTCAAGGAGCTCCACCCCGACGTGGACTTCGAGCACTGCACCACCCTCATTGACGACAAGATTCTGGACTCCATCGACATTGTCTCCCTGGTGGCGGAGATTAACGACGCCTTTGACGTGGCGGTACCCGCCGAGGAGATTGTGCCGGAAAACTTCAACTCCGCTCAGGCCCTGTGGGAGATGATCCAGCGGCTGGATGAGGCGTAAGCACGACCCATGAGTTTTGCGTCTGCACAATTCCTGGGCTTTTTCGCGGTGCTCTTTCTTCTGTACTATCTCATCCCCAGGCGGCACCAGTGGAAGCTGCTGCTTTTGGGCAGTCTGTTCTTCTACTACTTCGCCGGATGGTACTGCCTCATTTACATCGGCGCCACCACCGTCACCACCTATCTGGCGGCCCGGAAGGTGGGGGCTCTCCAGCAGGAGCAGTACGCCTGGCTGAAGGAGCACCGCTCCCAGCTGGACAAGGAGCAGCGCAAGGCCTGCAAGGCCGCCGGGAAGAAGGTGCGCTGGCGGTGGACCCTGGCCTGCCTGCTGGTGAACTTCGGCATTCTGGCGGTGGTGAAATACACCGACTTCGTGCTGGGCAACGTCAACGGCGTTCTCTCCGCCTTCGGCTCTGCCGCCCGGCTGCCCATGGCCGGTCTGGTGCTACCCATGGGCATTTCCTTCTATACCTTTCAGGCCATGGGCTACCTGATCGACGTATACTGGGGCAAGTATCCCCCGGAGCGCAGTCTGGGCAAGTTTGCCCTGTTCGTCACCTTCTTCCCCCAGCTCATTCAGGGTCCCATCAGCCGGTTCTCCGATCTGAGCCAGAGCCTGTACAGCGAGCACCGCTGGAACTCCCGGCAGATTGCCATGGGAGGCATGCGGGTGTTGTGGGGTCTGGCCAAAAAGCTCATTGTGGCCGACCGGCTGGCCATTCCCCTGCGGGAGCTGGTGGCCGCCCCGGAGGCATATACCGGGGTGTACGTACTGGCGGTGATGTTCCTCTACGCCGTGCAGCTGTACGCCGACTTCACCGGCGGCATCGACATCACCATCGGCGTGTCCCAGATGCTGGGCGTCCAGGTCACCGAGAACTTTGAGCGGCCCTTCTTCTCCAAGAACATCGCCGAGTACTGGCGGCGCTGGCACATCACCATGGGGACCTGGTTTCGGGACTACGTGTTCTATCCCCTGTCGGTGAGCAAGAGCGTGCTGAAGCTCCACCAGAAGGCGCGGGCCAAGCTGGGGGAGCCGGGCAAGCGGGTGTCTGTGTACCTGTGTACCATGCTGCTGTGGTTTGTCACCGGCGTGTGGCACGGGGCCAGCTGGAACTTCATCGTCTGGGGCCTGCTCAACGGGGTGGTCATCCTGGTCTCCCAGGAGTGCGAGCCCCTGTACGCCCGCTTCCACGGGCGCTTCCCCGGGCTGAAGGGTACCTTCGGCTACCGGCTGTTTGAGGTGGGCCGCACCTTTGTGCTGATGAGCGCCATCCGGGTGCTGGACGTGTACCGGGACGTACCCCTCACCTTCCGGCAGGTTGGCACCGTCTTTACCGCCTTCCGCCCCTCGGTGCTGTGGGACGGCTCCTTCCTGGCGCTGGGCCTCACCGGGGCGGACTGGCTTGTGGCAGCCCTCGGCACCCTGACCATGCTGGCCTGTTCCCTGCTGGGCCGCCGGGAGCCCGTGCGGCAGCGGCTGGTCCGCCGCAACCCCAACCTGGCCTGGGGCGGCTGCGCGGCGCTGGTGGTGTGCATGGTCATCTTCGGCATCTACGGCATCGGTTTTGACGCCACCCAATTCATTTACAACCAGTTCTGAGGAGGCCGGAGATGAAAAAGAAGCTGATTTTCACCGGCGTCCTCTGGTGCGTTCTGCTGGCCCTGGCCCTGTGGCTGCTCAACGCCCTGTTCCTGCCCAAATACATGAGTGAGATCCCCGAGGGAGCCCTGATTGCCGAGTATTACGACGAGACCGCCGACCACGACGTGGTCTTTATCGGCGACTGCGAGGTGTACGAGAACTTCTCCCCCGACGTGCTGTGGCGGGAGTACGGCATCACCAGCTACATCCGCGGCTCGGCCCAGCAGCTCATCTGGCAGTCCTATTACCTGATGGAGGAGACTCTGAAGTACGAGACTCCCAAAGTCATGGTGTTCAACGTGCTGAGCATGCAGTACGGGGAGCCCCAGAGCGAGGCCTACAACCGCCTCAACCTGGACGGGATGCGCCTCTCCCCCCAGAAGCTGGCGGCGGTACAGGCCTCCATGACCGAGGAGGAGAGCATGCTCTCCTACCTCTTCCCCCTGCTGCGCTACCACACCCGCTGGGATGAGCTGACGCAGGAGGACGTGGAGTACCTGTTCCACCGGGACCAGGTGTCGGACAGCGGTTACCTGATGAATGTGGAGGTCCGCCCGGCGGAGAATGTACCCGAGGGCAAGCCCCTGGCAAACTACCAGTTTGCCGACATCTGCTACGACTACCTGGACAAGATGGTGGAGCTGTGCCAGGCCCACGGGGTGGAGCTGGTGCTGGTGAAGGCCCCCAGCCTGTACCCCTACTGGTACGAGGAGTGGGAGGCGCAGATGGAGGATTATGCCGCCGCCCACGATCTCCAGTACGTCAACTGCCTGGAGGTCATTGATGAGGCGGGGCTGGACTTTTCTACCGACACCTACGACCACGGCCTGCACCTGAACCTGTACGGGGCGGAGAAGTTGGCCCGCTGGTTCGGGGCATGGCTCACCGAGCACTGTCCCCAGGTGGCCGACCGCCGGAGGCAGGCGCCCTATGAGAGCATCTGGGCGGAGAAGAGCGCAATCTATGCCCAGCGGAAAATTCAACTGGAGGCGGCCTGGGCCGCCGAACAAAAGGAGGATACCACGGAATGAAACGCAAACTCTCTGCGCTGGCCCTTGCTCTGGGCCTGGTCCTGTCCCTGGCCGCCTGCGGCAGCGGCGGCGACGCCCCCGCCGGCGGCAGCTCCACCGACCCGCAGCAGAACACCCAGACCGGCGGGGAGGCCGCCGCCTTCACCTTTGTTCCCGCCGACGGCAAGGAGGTGGCGGTAAACGCCGACATGGCCGACGTGCTGGCCCAGCTGGGGGCGGAGCAGAGCTACTTTGAGGCCGAGTCCTGCGCCTTCGAGGGTCTGGACAAGACCTACACCTATCCCGGATTCGTCATCACCACCCGGCCTGACGGGGAGAATGATTATGTCAACTCCATTCGTCTTACCGACGACACCGTATCCACTCAGGAGGGGGTGTACATCGGCAGCAGTGAGGCCGAGGTTATCACCGCCTACGGCGAGAGTACCAGCGACACCGAGGGACTGCTCACCTATACCGCCGGAGACGTAATTCTCAGCTTCCTTCTGGAGGATGGAGTGGTCACCTCCATTGAGTATTTCCCCGCGTAAAGCGGGGTTGACCCGCCCGCCGGTTTCCGGTACAATAGCATTACAAACCAAAAGGAGCCGTCCATTCGTGGGCGGCTCCGCCATTGCCAAGGGAGAACGGAAGATACTATGCTGAACCGAGAGGAAGAACTGCGCTTCTGCAAGGCCCGCCGGGCGGCCATTGAGCTGGAGTTCCAGAACCTGAACAGCCAGCAGCGCCGGGCGGTGCTGGCCACGGAGGGTCCCCTGCTGCTGCTGGCCGGCGCGGGCAGCGGCAAGACCACGGTGCTCATCCACCGCATTGCCAACCTGATGAAGTACGGACGGGGATCCGATTTTGACCAGGCCCCCGACTGGGTGACCCCGGCCGATTTGGCCTTTCTGGAGGACTATGCGGCCCATCCGGACCCGGCCAAAAAGCCGGAGCAGGAGCGGCTGTGCGCCATGGACCCGGCGGTACCCTGGTCCATCATTGCCATCACCTTTACCAACAAGGCCGCCGGGGAGCTGAAGGGGCGGCTGGAGCGGCTGCTGGGTCCCGTCGCCAACGACATCTGGGCCTCCACCTTCCACTCCGCCTGCGTGCGTATCCTGCGGCGGGATATCGATCGGCTGGGCTTCTCCTCCTCCTTCACCATCTACGACACCGCCGACTCCGAGCGGGTCATCAAGGACATTGTGAAGGACTTTAACCTGGATGACAAGACCTTCTCCCCCCGCACCGTACTGGGGTACATCTCCCGGGCCAAGGATGCCATGCTCTCCGGGGCGGATTATCTGGCCCAGCGGGAGAAAGAGGGAGATTTCCGGCTGGTGAAGATCGCCAAGCTCTATGTGGAGTATGAGCGGCGGCTGAAGGAGGCCAACGCCCTGGATTTCGACGACATCATCCTGGACACGGTGCGGCTGCTCCAGCAGTTTGAGGACGTGCGGAACTACTATCACCGGAAGTTCCGGTATGTGCTCATCGACGAGTACCAGGACACCAATCACCTTCAGTATCTGCTGGCCTCCACCCTGGCGGGTGGGTATGAGAACATCTGCGTGGTGGGGGACGACGACCAGTCCATCTACCGCTTCCGGGGGGCCACCATCGAGAATATCCTCTCCTTCGAGAGCCAGTACAAGGGAGCCAGGGTCATCCGGCTGGAGCAGAACTACCGCTCCACCAAAAATATTCTGGAGGCCTCCAACGCCGTCATCCGCAACAACGAGGGCCGCAAAGGCAAGGAGCTGTGGACCGACCACGGCGTGGGGGACAAGGTCCAGTGCTACACCGCCACCAACGAGCACGAGGAGGCCCAGTACGTGGCCGCCCAGATCCTGGCGGACTACTCCGCGGGCCGTCCGTGGAAGGACCACGCGGTGCTCTACCGGATGAACGCCCAGTCCAACCAGCTGGAGCAGGCCTTCAAGCGCAACGGCATCCCCTACCGCATCATCGGGGGCATCCGCTTCTTCGACCGGGCGGAGGTGAAGGACATGCTGTCCTACCTGTGCGTGGTGAATTACCCGGGGGACGATCTGCGCCTCACCCGCGTCATCAACAACCCGCCCCGGGGGATCGGGGCCTCCACCATTGATCGGGCCCAAGCCATCGCCCGGCAGGAGGGGCTCTCCCTGTGGGAGGTGGTGAGCCGGCCCCAGCAGTGGCCGGAGCTGCAGAAGGCCGCCCCCAGGCTGGGGCAGTTTGCCGAGCTGATTTCCGACTTGCAGCGGCTGGCCGGAGAACTCTCTCTCCCCGACTTCTACGAGGAGGTCATGCTCCGCACCGGCTACGCCGCCATGCTGGAGCAGAAACACACTGTGGAGGACCGCACCCGGCTGGAGAACGTGCGGGAGCTGCTCTCCTCCATCCAGAACTATCTGGACAACACGCTGGAGGAACCCTCTCTGGCGGGCTTCCTGGACGAGATCGCCCTCTATACCGACATCGACAGCCACGACCCCAGCGAGGACTGCGTGGTGATGATGACCATGCACTCGGCCAAGGGCCTGGAGTTCCCGGTGGTGTTCGTGGTGGGGGTGGAGGAGGGCATCTTCCCCGGCATCCGGGCCATCGGGGAGCCGGAGGAGATGGAGGAGGAGCGTCGGCTGTGCTATGTGGCCATGACCCGGGCCAGGGAAAAGCTGCACATGACCTGCGCCTGCCAGCGGATGCTCTTCGGCCGCACCAACTCCAACCGCCCCTCCCGCTTTTTGGGGGAGATCCCGGAGACGTATGTGGAGAAGTCGGGCCGCCTACCCTACGGCCAGCACCCCGCCGGGGAGGAGCGGCCCCAGCGGCCCCGGCCTCCCCGCCGCACCTTCGACCGGGGGTACTCCATGGGCAGCTCCGCTTACAGCACCGGCTCCTCCGCGCCGTCCGCCCCCGACTGGAAAAGCGCCGCCGCCGGGGCCGCGGCGCCCGCGCCCGGCACCGGCTTCCGGACGGGTGACTCCGTGGTTCACAAGGCCTTCGGCAGGGGACTCATCACCAAGCTCACCCCCATGGGGGGCGACGCTCTGGTGGAGATTGCCTTCGACACCGTGGGTACCAAGAAACTGATGCTGAAGTCCGCCGCCCAGTATATGAAAAAGGCGGAATAAAGAAAGGGGCCGGTGTCCGGCCCCTACAAAAGCTCCGCAAAGGATTTGATATACCGGTGGCAGAAGGTGCGCATCTCCTGCTCATGGTGGGCGTAAAAGGCATCGTACACCCCCACCACCGTCAGCCCCGCCGCCCTGGCGGTGCGGCATACGCCGGGGGAATCCTCAAAGAGGGTGCAGGCCTCCGGCCGCTCCCCCAGCCGCTCCAGGGCCAGGGAGAAGGCTCTGGGGTCCCGCTTCTCCACCCCCAGCTCCTGGACATAGATGACCTGCGCAAAATACCCCGTCAGGTCCAGCCGCTCCAGGGCCGCCTGGCAGAATTCCGGCACGCAGGCGGTAAGCAGGGCCATCGGCTCTCCCGCCCGGCGGCATTTGTCCAGGTATTCCCCCGCCCCCGGCTTCAGCCCCACCTGATGGGCGTAGGCCGCCCGGCCCAGAGCCGTCCACTCCGCCATGATCTCCTCCGGACTTTCGGAGAGATGGTAGTAATCCTTGGTAAAGCGGGCGGCAATGGGGAAAATGGAGTGACCCACCGTCTCGCTGTACTCCCGAGTGGCCTCCAGGCCCCGGCGGGCCAGGAAGGTGTTGTCCACCTCCACCCACACTCCGTTGGAATCCACCAGGGTTCCGTCAAAGTCAAATAATTTCACAGATAAAACCTCCAGGGGAAGGCAACCGCTTCCTCCGCGTAGTCGATGCCGATGCGCGTCCCGGTGTGAATGGGCGGGCAGGGCGCACCGTCGTCCAGGAGGAAAAGCTCCTCCCCCGTCAAATCCAGGCCGTTCTGCGCCCTTGTCAGGTCCAGGGCCATGCACACCTTCCCCGGGCCATCCAAAATATGCTTTTTCTGATAGGAGGTGAGCTGCTCCGGCTCCTTCCCAAACCTGCGGCGGGCCATCTCGGCCAGTCCTTCCATCGGCTCCAGCCCCCGCAGGAGCACCGCGCTGGGCTCTCCCTCCGGCTCGGTGACAAAGTTGAGGCAGTGATAGATGCCGTAGATCAGGTAGATATAGGCGGTACCCGGCGGGGCGAAGAGAGTCTCCGTCCGGGGGGTACGCTTATAGCCATAGGCATGGCAGGCTTTGTCCATCCGCCCCACATAGGCCTCGGTCTCGGTGACGCGCCCGGACAGAATTTGTCCGTCCACCCGGCGCACCAGCACCTTTCCCAGCAGGTCCCGGGCCACCTGTACCGTGTCCCGGTTGAAAAAGTCCCGGCCCAGTTTCCCCACAGCGACATCCCCTTTCGACGGATATGATCTTATCATAGAAAAAGGAGCGGTACAACCATGAGCCCACAAAAAGAGAGCGGCGTTCTGGCCCGGCTGGCCACCCCCCTGATTATCCTGGCCACCATCATCTGGGGCAGTTCCTTCGTAGTGATGAAGAGCAGCGTAGACGTGCTGCCCACCTTCTGGCTGCTGGCCATCCGGTTCAGCGCCTCGGCCATCGTGCTGGCCATTGTGTTCCTGCCCCGGTGGAAGGTGTGCGACCGGCAGTACCTCATCGGCGGCACCGTTATGGGCTTCTGCCTGTTTGTGGCCTACGCCTTTCAGACCTACGGTCTGGCGGGTACCACCCCGGGTAAAAACGCCTTCTTCACCGCCATCTACTGCGTTATCGTTCCCTTCCTCTACTGGGTCATCGCCCGGCGGCGGCCTGACCGCTTCAACATCCTGGCGGCCTTTCTGTGCATCGCCGGCATCGCCTTGGTGTCCATCACCGGGGACAACGCCTCCGCCTTCTGCCCGGGGGACGTGCTCACCCTTATCGGCGGTTTCTTCTTCGCCTGCCACATCGTGGCGGTGGCCAAATACTCCGAGGGGCGGGACATCTTCATCCTCACCACCCTCCAGTTCGCCTCCTTCGCCGTCTTCTCCTGGATCGGGGTGCTGGTCACCCGGACCCCCGTCTCCCCGGAGGTGTTTAATCAAAGCCTGCTTTTCGGTCTGGCCTACCTGGTGGTCTTCGCCTCCTGCGGCGCCCTGCTCTTCCAGAACATCGGCCAGAAATACACCGCCCCCGCCACCGCCGCCGTACTTCTCTCCCTGGAGGCTCCCTTCGGCGTGGTCTTTTCCATCCTGTTCGCAAATGAGCGGCCCACCGTCCTCATGTTCCTGGGCTTTGCCCTCATTTTCCTGGCGGTGGTGTGCTCCGAGACCAAGTTTTCCTTCCTTTTCCCCGGGAAAAAAGGGGTTGACAAAGGTTGAGCAGGTGAGTATAATCCATTACAACAGTTCCATAAAGAAAACCTGTGAGGAAGAGAAGTACCCGGCTGACCTGATGCATAGAGAGCTCTGGATGGTGGAATCAGGGCGTGAGGGGACCGGCGAATGGACTTCCGAGGGCGGCTTGAACGGGCAACCAAGTAGATGCCGACGGGACCCCACCCGTTATCCATCGGGCGCGCATGATGGTGCGCGAAGCGAGTGGACGTCGTTGACGTCAATTTGGGTGGTATCGCAGAAGTGTAACGCTTTTGTCCCATATCTGGGGCAAAAGCGTTTTTTATCTTTTGCACCATCTGCCGCTCAAATTTATCTTATGGAGGAACTTCCTATGAAAAAGCTGAATCAAATGCTGTCTCTCACCGCCGCTGCCGCCCTGGCCCTGTCTCTCACCGCCTGCTCCGGCGGCACCCAGGGCGCCGCCCAGACCCCCGCCGCCAATACCGGCTCCTCCGCCTCCTCCGGCGGGGCGGCGGACTACAAGGTGGCGGTGATCAAGCAGATGGACCACGCCTCCCTGGATGAGATTGCCAACGCCATCACCGCCCGGCTGGACGAGATTGCCGCCGAGAACGGCGTCACCATCCAGTACGAGGTCACCTCCGGCCAGGGGGACCAGACCGTGCTGCGGCAGCTGGCCGACCAGGCCATTGCCGACGGGGCGGACGCTATCATCCCCATCGCCACCACCGCCGCTCAGGTGGCTGCCGTCTCCGCCGAGGAAACCCAGACCCCGGTGGTCTTCGCCGCTATCTCCGACCCCGCCGCCGCCGACCTCACCGGAATCGACTATGTCACCGGCACCAGCGACGCCCTGGATACCTCCCTGATCCTGGATATGATCTTCGCTCAGGACCCGGCGGCCGCCAAGATCGGCCTGCTCTACTCCCTGTCCGAGACCAACTCCGCCACCCCCATCGCCGACGCCAAGGCCTACCTGGAGGAGAAGGGAGTCAGCTATGTGGAGGCCACCGCCAACACCAATGACGAGGTCATCGCCGCCGCCAGCTCTCTCATTGCCGACGGGGTGGACGCTATCTTTACCCCCACCGACAACATCATCATGGCCGCCGAGCTGGCCATCTACGAGGATCTGATCGCCGCCGGCATCCCCCACTATACCGGCGCCGATTCCTTCGTCCGCAACGGCGCCTACGCCACCTGCGGCGTCAACTACACCGATCTGGGCGCCCAGACTGCCGATCTGGCCTATGAGGCCATAACCCAGGGCATGGACGGCCTGGAGGATTTCTATCAGGTATCCGGCGGCATTCTCACCATCAACACCGAGACCGCCGACGGCCTGGGGCTGGATTACTCCGTATTCGAGTCCATGGGCAGCCTGGTTACCGTCACCACCACTGAGGACTAATCTGAAACCTGACGCCAGCCCCCGGCTTTCGCCGGGGGATTTGGCTTGAAAGGAGCGTTCCGCCGTGCTCTACATTGTCCAAACCGCCCTGGAATTGGGCTTTCAGTACGCCCTGGTGGCTATGGCCCTTTTCCTCAGCTATCGGGTGCTGGATATCGCGGATCTAACCACCGACGGCTGCTTCATCCTGGGCTGTGCTGTATCGGTGACCTGCGCCGCCGCCGGCCACCCCTTCCTGGCCATCCCCGCCGCCATGCTCTCCGGGGCGGGGGCTGGCTTCGTCACCGCCTTCCTCCAGACCAAGCTGGGGGTCCCCTCTATTCTGGCGGGCATCGTCACCAACACCGGACTGTACACCGTCAACCTGATGGCCATGGGGTGGAAGGCCAACCAGTCTCTGCTGCGGCAGGACACCATCTTCACTCTCTTTCGGGATACCGGCATCGGCGGGAATTGGTACGCCATCCTCCTCTCCGGCGCCGTCACCGTGGGAATGGGGATCATCCTGGTGCTCTTCCTGGGAACCAGGCTGGGGTTATCCATCCGGGCCACAGGGGATAACCGGGATATGGTGCGCTCCTCCTCCATCAACCCCACCTTCACCATTACCGTGGGTCTGTGCCTGGCCAACGCCATGACCGCTCTTTCCGGGGCGGTGGTGGGTCAGGCCCAAAAGACCGCCGACATCAACGCGGGGACCGGCATTGTGGTCATCGGCCTGGCCTGCCTCATCATCGGGGAGACCGTGGTGGGCAGGGGTTCCATGCTTCGGGGCGCTGTCGCCGTCATCCTGGGCAGCATTCTCTACCGGGTGGTGTATGCCCTGGTGCTCCGCTCTCCCATCCCCATCGACTGTCTGAAGCTGGTCACCGCCATTGTGGTGGCCCTGGCCATCGCCGCCCCCACCCTGCGGCAGTGGTGGGCCTTCCAGCGGCGGAAGCGGGCCGCCCTGTCCGCCTGCCGGAAACAGGCCGACGGAAAGGAGGCATCCTGACATGTTGGAGCTGCGCAAGGTCTCCAAGACGTTTAATCCCGGCACCGTCAATGAGCACACCGCCCTGAACGGGGTGAGCGTCACCCTGGCCGAGGGAGATTTCGTCACCATCGTGGGCTCCAACGGTGCGGGCAAGTCCACCCTGTTCAACGCCGTGGCAGGGGACTTTTTCGTGGATCAGGGGGCCATCCTGCTGGACGGACAGGACATCACCTATCTGCCCGGCTACCGGCGCAGCCGCCAGATCGGGCGGCTCTTTCAGGACCCCATGCGGGGTACCGCCCCACACATGACCATTGAGGAGAACCTGGCCCTGGCCTACCTCCGCACCGCCAAGCACCAGAAGGCCTTTTTCAGCCGGGTATCCAAGGCGGACAAGGAGCTTTTCCGGGCGCAGCTGGCCAAGCTGGATATGGGGCTGGAGAACCGGATGCGCCAGCCGGTGGGACTGCTCTCCGGCGGACAGCGGCAGGCTCTTACCCTGCTGATGGCTACCATGGTACCCCCGAAACTGCTGCTGCTGGATGAGCACACCGCCGCTCTGGACCCCGGAACGGCGGAAAAGGTGCTGAAGCTCACCCGGGAGATTGTGGAGGGAGAGCATCTTACCTGCATGATGATTACCCACAATATGAAAAACGCCCTGGAGCTGGGCAACCGCACCTTCATGATGGATGCCGGCCGCATTGTGCTGGACCTGAAGGGAGAGGAGCGGCGCGGCCTTACGGTGGACGACCTGCTGGTGCGCTTCCGAGCCGGTGCCGGCAAGGCCCTGGATAATGACCGCATTCTGCTCTCTGAAGGCTGAAAACCCTTCCTGCCCGCCGGTCCCCCCGGCGGGCAGGAAAATTTGAGGCCGGTCTCGAAAAAAACATTGACATTCCGGCCTCCATGTGCTACTATATCTTGGCTGACATGCTTTGGGTCAGTACCCATGCGGGTGTAGTTCAATGGTAGAATCCCAGCCTTCCAAGCTGGTCGCGTGGGTTCGATTCCCATCACCCGCTCCATACGCGCCTGTAGCTCAGGTGGATAGAGCAACTGCCTTCTAAGCAGTGGGTCAGGGGTTCGAGTCCCTTCAGGCGTGCCAGTTATCTGAGGTTTTTCCTTTGGATGAAGCTCCAGCGCTGCTGGGCGGTGGCACCCCTGACGCGAATCAGGCCTCGCCCCCGGCAAGTTCGCTTCGGCCCAGGCTTCAGGCGTACCAGTTCCCACAAGTTTCCCCTATGGTGGGTGTAGTTCAGTTGGTAGAGCATCGGATTGTGGTTCCGAGTGTCGCGGGTTCGAGTCCCGTCACCCACCCCATATGACTCAAGGCGGAAGGGCCGGAGCGTCCGCTCCGGCCCTTCGCTTTACCAGCGAGATTGGGGTGTAGCCAAGTGGTAAGGCACGGGACTTTGACTCCCGCATTCGCTGGTTCGAGTCCAGCCATCCCAGCCATATGACTCGTTAGCTCAGTCGGCAGAGCAACTGCCTTTTAAGCAGTGGGTCCGGGGTTCGAATCCCCGACGGGTCACCATAAAATCAAAACGGTATAGATGCCACTGGCGAAAAGCCAGTGGCATCAACCGTTTCCGGGCTTTTTCATCTCAAAAATCCATTGATTCTTCCATAGATGCCAACCGCTGTCCCCCCCTAACTGGTGGGACTCGAACCCCCATTTTTCAGCAGCTGGTAAAGACAAAACCATGTGGCGCCCTTTTTGAAAGCGTTTTTTCAAAAAGGGCGCCGTTTTTCATATGCAAATATTTTACGAAATTGAGGGCGCCGTTTTGTTGGTCTTGATGATCATCAAAGCAGCGCCCTTTTTTTGTTCCCCCCAAAACCAAAAAGGGCGCCAGCCCAAGGAGGTAAGTAAAATGAACAAAGAACCGTATTTTAAAGAACTGGGGATTGTCCTGAGTCGGTCTGAATTCACCGTGCTGCCGGAACAGGACGGTTTCCTCCCTGTGGAGTATGAAGGCCGACCGTTGTGCCGGGTTGATGCAGACGGCAGTGTATTCTACCACCAGGATGATGTGAATGCTTTGGAACGAGAGTCCGCCCGCAGAAGGGTGACCGATCTGGCCACCACTGTGCAGGAATATATGGCGCTTTTAGAACGTGCCCCGATGATCCATGCCGCGGGATTAAGGGAGCCTTACAGGGCGCTGGCTGAATTCAACGGCACGGTATTGGCCGGGCGGCAGACAGACCACGGGGCTAAATTCGTCACCTGGGACTGGGACTTTAACCACACCGGGCTCAACCAAGGCAACTATTACGAAGGAAACTATGCTGGTGCAAAGCAAGACTTTGCGGTTCGGTCTGGGCTTGTGCCCAAAGAGCGGCAGTTTACCCCTGAGCAGCTCACGGAGATCTACCAGCAGTGCTCTTATGTGGCATTCAGCTGTGAGCTGTCCATGGAACAGGAAAAGACTATCCAGGAAATCCAAGACAGGATTCAGGAACTGGTACCGGACTGCAGGGAGCGGATCATGCAGAGCCTGGATGAGCATACCGGCCCTGGACCGGAACCGACGATGTGACGCCTGCGGCAAAAGATGTGTAACTAGGAGGAGGAAAAAATCATGCGAGTGGTTGCCGTATTGGCAAATAAGGAGCATCCGGAATTGGGTGCAATTTCAATCCCAATTCCCATCCGCACCGGAGAATACAGCTCCGTTATGAAAATGCTGAGTGCGCTTATCCGCAAGGGTTGTCTGGAGGTCTACAACGACTACAACAGCAACCTGACCAATCTGTTCTGCTGTGTCAAGAACC
>NZ_CALXFV010000010.1 GCF_944387675.1 uncultured Flavonifractor sp.
GGGGAGGTCCCCCTGGCGGCGGTGCTGGTGGCCAACACCCCGGTGTTCGTCATCCAGCTGGTGATCTTCGGGCTGCAAAGCGGCTCCTCCGTGCTCATCAGCCAGTTCTGGGGCAAGGGGGACACCGACTCCATCAACCGGGTCATGGGCCTGGGCTGCTACGTGGCGGGGGCCATCGCCGCCCTGTTCGCGGCAGTGATGTGCTTTTTCCCCACCCAGTTGATGGGGCTGCTCACCGATAACCCGGCGTTGGTACCCCTGGCCGCCAGCTACGCCCGCATCGTGGGTCCCTCCTACCTCTTCAACAGCATCACCGGGGTGTATGTGGGCGCTCACCGGTCCATGGAGAATCCCAAACTGGGCATGAGCGTCTTCGCCCTCTCCATGAGCGCCAACACCTTTCTCAACTGGGTTCTCATCTTCGGCAACCTGGGCGCCCCCGCCCTGGGCGTGGAGGGGGCGGCGCTGGCCACCCTGCTCTCCCGCATTCTGGAGTTTCTCATTATGGGGACCTACGCCCTCACCAACCGCCGCTTCCGCCTGCGTCCCGCCCTGCTGCTCCGCCCCGGTACCCTGCTGATGGAGAAGTTCTTCCACTATTCCGGACCGGTGGTGCTCAATGAAACCCTGTGGGGTCTGGGTACCGCCCTGCACAAGGTGGTAATGGGCCACATGGAGGGTTCCACCGAAATTCTGGCCGCCCGGGCGGTGGCGGGCAGCATTGAGGATCTGTGTACCGTGGCCATCTTCGCTGTGGGCGGTACCACCGCCATTGTCATCGGCCGTGAGATCGGCGCCGGCCGGCGGGAGCATATTTACGAGATCGGCGGGGCGCTGAACACCCTGGCCATGGCCTGCGGTCTGGTGATCGGGGTGCCGCTGGCCCTGTGCGCCCATCTGGTCTTCCCCTGGTCGGTCTATCCCCTCTTCCAGCTGTCCCCCGCGGCCATGGAGATCGCCACCATGATGCTCACCTTTATCGGCGTGGTCCTCCCCCTCCGGGCCTTCAATACGGTGAATACCGTGGGGGTGCTCCGGGGCGGGGGCGATGTGCGGGCCGCCACGGTGATCGATCTGATCCCCCTGTGGCTGGTGGCGCTCCCTCTGTCCGCCCTGTTCGGGCTGGTGCTGAAGTGGGGCATCTTCTGGGTCTATGTGGGGGTAATTATGGAGAGTACCTCCAAATTTTTCCTGGGCGTTCCCAGATTCCGCTCCCGGGTATGGATCAACGACGTCACCCAGTTTTCCCACATCAAGCAGTAAGGAGGCCGCTTTATGAAGATCACCGTTTTGATGGAAAACTCCGCGCCGGAGGGACTGATCGCCGAGCACGGGCTGTCCTTCCACCTGGAATACCGGGGTGGGCGCTATTTGCTGGACGCAGGCGAGTGCGGCGCGGTGCTGTACAACGCCTACAAGCTGGGGGTGGACCTGGCCGGGGTGGAAAAGGCCGCCCTGTCCCACGGCCACTACGACCACGCCGACGGCTTCAACGCCTTTTTTGCCGTCAACTCCGCCGCCTCCGTCCACGCCCGGCCCAGAATTGTGGAGCCGGAATACTGGGAGGAAACGGAGTACATCGGGGTCAATTCCGGCATGCTCTGCCGGCACGAAAACCGCTTTGATCTGGCCGACGGCCCTCGGGATCTGGCCGACGGCCTTCACCTCATCCCCGACCGGGTGAAGCATGAGCAGTCCCTGGTGGCCGAGACCGCGGAGGGACTGGTGGTGCTCAACTCCTGCTGCCACGCCGGGGTGGTAAAAATTCTCACCCAGCTGACCGAACAGTTTCCCGGCCAGCCCATCCGGGCGGTGCTGGGGGGATTCCACCTGATGGGCAGGGGCGGGGTCTCCACCCTGGGTCCCGCTCCGGAGCGGGTGCGCGCCATTGCCGCCGCCCTCCGGGACGAACTGAAGGTGGGGGAGATCTACACCGGCCACTGCACCGGCTCCCCCGCCTATGCAATTTTAAAGGAGGAGCTGGGGGACCGGCTCCACCACCTCACCACCGGGGCGGTTTACGAGTTCGCGGATTAAAAGAGGAAGGACGCGCCGGGCGCGTCCTTCCTCTTTTCCTATAGATCCCGCTCCATTCTGATATCCGAAAGTTGAAACCACTTATCAGAATACGTCACGTATTCAAATCCAAACTTCTCATACAGCCGCAGGGCGGCTTTCAGCTTGTGGTTGGAGGTGACCACAATCCGTTTCTGTCCCGCGTCCCGGGCAGCCTGAAGGGCCGCCTCCATCAGCGCGGTACCCACCCCCCGCTCCCGGAAGGCCTCCTTCACGCCGAACTTCAGGGCCTCGCATACGCCCTCCCCCTGAAGCTCCAGCATCACCATACCCACAATCTCATCCCCCAGGCGGGCCAGCAGTACCCGGCCTCCCCCGGCGATGAACCGATGGGGATCGGCCAGCATCTCCAGATCCACCGGCTCCAGCAGATCATACTCCAGCAGCCAGGGCAGGGAAATGTCCTCCAGTGCCTGCTTGTAGCGGTCCTCATAGTCTATGATCTCGATCGGCAAGCCGTCCAACACGCATACCTCCCCTTTTGCCCATCATATCATTGAATCCCCCCGCCGTCAACCGGACCTTGCTTGCAGTCTCCGCCTCCGTCTGCCACGGTTTTTCCGTTCACATTTAATTTACATCCCTGCCTATTGACTTTTTCGGCGGAGGGTGCTACATTATGATTAGCACTCAGGTTGTATGAGTGCTAAAACTATGGAGGGGTGGCCGGAATGGATTTAACAGAGCGAAAAAGACGAATTCTCCGCGCCATCATTGAAAGCTACATCCAGTCGGCGGAGCCGGTGGGTTCCAAGGCCATTGCCCAGGCCATCGGCATGGAGGTCTCCTCCGCCACCATCCGCAATGAGATGGCGGATTTGGAGTCCATGGGTCTGCTGGAAAAACCCCACACCTCCGCCGGACGCATCCCCTCCGTCCAGGGCTACCGGCTCTACGTCAATGAGCTGATGGAGGAGCACAAGCTCTCCCTCCAGGAGACGGAACGGATCAACCAGGCCCTGCGGCTGAAAATGCAGGAGCTGGACCGGGTACTGGACCAGGCGGGCCGGGTGGTGTCTCAGCTCACCAATTACCCCGCTTTTGCCCTCTCTTCCGGCATGGAGCGGGTGACCATCCGCCGGTTTGACCTGCTGATGGTGGAGCGCAACGCCTTTATCATTGTGGTGATGACCGACAGCAACATTGTCCGCAACCGGCTGATCCGGCTGCCCTCCGATTTGACGGAGGCCCAGCTTCAGCTGCTGAACACCCTGCTCAACACCACCTTCACCGGCCTGACTCTGGAGGAAATTACGCCGGAGCTGATGCGGGTGGCCCAACACGCCGCAGGGGATTCCTACGGGCTGATCAGCCTGGTGGTGTCCTTCGCCATTGAGGTGCTGGAGAGCCTGGAGCGGCGCACGGTACACACCTCGGGGCTGGCCCATCTGCTGGAGCTGCCGGAATACCGCTCCCTGGACCGGGCTCAGCCCCTGCTGAGTTATTTGTCGGAGGACACCGACCCCGCCCGCTTCCCCATTCCCAAGGACGACCCCATGAAGATCCTCATCGGCCCGGAAAACGTGGCCGACGCCTTGAAGGACACCAGCGTGGTGGTGGCCAGCTACGACATTGGAGACGGGATGCGGGGCGTCATCGGAGTGGTGGGACCCACACGGATGGACTACGCCAAGATTACCGCCCGGCTGTCCTATCTGGCCGAAGGGCTGAGCCGCCTGTTCGGCCGGGGTGAGCTGCCGGACGGCAGGGACGATCATAAATAGGAGATGAGTGGACTCAATGAGCAGCAAGAAAGAAAAAGAGCCGGCCCAGGCTCAAGACGTGGAGCAGATTTCTTGTCAGCAGTCCGAGGAGCAGGCTGCCGAGCCCGCCGCTGCGGAGGAGACCCCCAATCCCCTGCTGGAGGAGCTGGAGGCGCTTCAGAAAACCCTCAGCGAACAGGAGGACAAATTTCTCCGCCTGGCCGCGGAGTATGACAATTACCGCCGCCGCAGCCAGAAGGAGAAGGAATCCGCCTGGGCGGACTCCCGGGCGGAGACCGCCGGGGCCTTTCTGCCGGTTTACGATAACCTGGAGCGGGCCTTGAAGCAGGAGACCTGCGATGAGGCCTACAAAAAGGGCGTGGAGATGACCATGTCCCAGCTGAAGGAGGTCCTCTCCAAGCTGGGCATTGAGGAAATTCCCGCCCTGGGCCAGACCTTTGATCCCAACCTCCACAACGCGGTGATGCATGTGGAGGACGAGAGCGCCGGGGAGAACACCATTGTGGAGGTGTTCCAGGCCGGTTTCCGAAACGGGGAGAAGATCATTCGCTTCTCCATGGTCAAGGTGGCAAATTGACCCTCCGGGCGCCTGTGCGCCCCATCATCCCATTTCTTTGTGAAAAACCAATTTCTTTAATATTGGAGGAATCATTATGTCTAAGATTATCGGTATCGACCTTGGTACCACCAACTCCTGCGTCGCCGTTATGGAAGGCGGCGAGGCGGTCGTCATTCCCAACGCGGAGGGCAACCGTACCACCCCGTCGGTAGTGGCTTTCTCCAAGGACGGGGAGCGGATGGTGGGCCAGGTGGCCAAGCGCCAGGCCATCACCAATCCCGACCGCACCATCGCCTCTATCAAGCGGGAGATGGGTTCCAACTACAAGGTGAACATTGACGGCAAGGCCTACACCCCCCAGGAGATTTCCGCCATGATTCTTCAGAAGCTGAAGGCGGACGCCGAGGCCTATCTGGGCTCCACCGTCACCGAGGCGGTTATCACCGTCCCCGCTTACTTCACCGATGCCCAGCGCCAGGCCACCAAGGACGCCGGCAAGATCGCCGGTCTGGACGTAAAGCGGATCATCAACGAGCCCACCGCCGCGGCCCTAGCCTACGGCGTGGACAAGGAGACCGACCAGAAGATCATGGTGTACGACCTGGGCGGCGGCACCTTCGATGTGTCCGTGCTGGAGGTGGGCGACGGCGTGATCCAGGTGCTGGCCACCGCCGGCAACAACCGCCTGGGCGGCGACGACTTCGACAAGGCCGTGATGGACTGGATGGCCGCCGAGTTCAAGAAGGACACCGGCATCGACCTCACCGGCGACAAGGTGGCCATGCAGCGGCTGAAGGAGGCCGCCGAGAAGGCCAAGATTGAGTTGTCCGGCGTTACCTCCACCAACATCAACCTGCCCTATATCACCGCCGACGCCACCGGCCCCAAGCACCTGGATCTGACCCTGACCCGGGCCAAGTTCGACCAGCTCACCGCCTCCCTGGTGGAGGCCACCGCCGGCCCTGTGCGTCAGGCCATGAGCGACGCCGGCCTGGGTTCCGGCGATATCGCCAAAGTCCTGCTGGTGGGCGGCTCCAGCCGGATTCCCGCCGTGCAGGACATGGTGAAGAAGCTCACCGGCAAAGAGGGCTTCAAGGGCATCAACCCCGACGAGTGCGTGGCCATGGGTGCCGCTCTCCAGGGCGGCGTGCTGGTGGGCGACGTGAAGGATCTGCTGCTGCTGGACGTCACTCCCCTGTCCCTGGGCATCGAGACCATGGGCGGCGTGATGACCAAGCTTATTGAGCGCAACACCACCATTCCCGCTAAGAAGAGCCAGATCTTCACCACAGCCGCCGACAACCAGACCAGCGTGGAGGTCCACGTGCTCCAGGGCGAGCGGGAGATGGCCCAGTACAACAAGACTCTGGGCCGGTTCAACCTGGACGGTATCGCCCCCGCCCGCCGGGGCGTGCCTCAGATCGAGGTGGCCTTCGACATCGACGCCAACGGCATCGTCAACGTCTCCGCCAAGGATTTGGGAACCGGCAAGGAGCAGCACATCACCATCACCTCCTCCACCAACATGTCCAAGGAGGATATCGACAAGGCCGTAAAGGAGGCCGAGCAGTTTGCCGCCGAGGACGCCAAGCGGAAGGAAGAGGTGGACGTACGCAACCAGGCCGACCAGGTGGTGTATCAGACCGAGAAGGCCCTGGAGGACGCCAAGGACAAGATCGACGCCGGCGACAAGGCCAATGTGGAGGCGGCCCTGAACAAGCTGAAGGACGCGCTGAAGGGGAGCGATATCGCCGCCATCAAGGCCGCCACCGAGGAGACCACCAAGGCCTTCTACCCCGTGGCGGAGAAGATGTACCAGCAGGCCGGTCAGGCCGGCCAGCCCGGCCCCGACATGGGCGGCGCGGGCTTCGGCGGCGGCCAGTCCGGCAGCTCTGGCACCGACCCCAACGTGGTGGACGCCGACTATCAGGTTGTGGACGACGATAACAAATAAGCGCGGAGGCCGTGAGCAGGGGAGCCAAGGCGGGACGCAGACGGAAAAACAGGCGACGGGCATCGCCCGGAGCGGCATTTTCCGCGCAGTCCCGGCTTGGCGACCCGACCGCGAGCGTGCCTCAGCGTGAGAGCAAGCCACGGAACGCAGCGGCGGGAGCATACCCCCGCTGCTTTCCGTGTGTAAAGAGGTGAACACCAATGCCTGAACAGAAACGTGATTATTACGAGGTCCTGGGGGTGTCCAAGGGGGTCTCGGACGACGAGCTGAAAAAGGCCTACCGCAAGCTGGCCAAGCAGTACCACCCTGACCTGAACCCCGGGGACAAGACCGCCGAGGCCAAATTCAAGGAGGTCAACGAGGCCTACGAGGTGCTCTCCGACAAGGAGAAACGGGCCAAGTACGACCAGTTCGGCCACGCGGGGGTAGACCCCAACTTCGGCGCCGGCGGGTTCGGCGGCGGCGGGTTCGGCGGGTTTGATATGGGGGACATCGACCTGGGCGACATTTTCGGCTCCTTCTTCGGCGGCGGGTTCGGCGGCGGTGGAAGCCGCCAGCGCACCGGCCCCGTAAAGGGCGAGACACTGCGGGCTTCGGTGACCATTAGCTTTGAAGAGGCCGCCTTCGGCTGCGAGAAGGAGATCGTCCTCACCCGCACCGAATCCTGCGAGGAGTGCCACGGCACCGGCTGCGCCCCCGGCACCACTGCCGAGGTGTGTCCCGACTGCCACGGCACCGGCACCATCCGCATCCAGCGGGGAGGCGGCGCCTTTACCTTTGCCACCACCACCACCTGCCCCAAGTGCGGCGGCAGGGGCAAGCTGATCCACCAGCCCTGCAAGTCCTGCGGCGGCACCGGCACCGCCCGGAAGCAGCGGAAAATCACCGTCAACATTCCCGCCGGCATTGACAACGGCCAGGCGGTCTCCCTCCGTGGTCAGGGGGGGGCGGGCCGCAACGGCGGACCCGCCGGGGATCTGCTTATCAGCGTCACCGTGCGCCCCCACGCCTTCTTCAAACGGGAGGGGACATCGGTGTATCTGGAGCACCCGGTCACCTTCCTCCAGGCCACCCTGGGGGCGGAGCTGGAGATTCCCACCATCGACGGCAAGGTGAAATGGACCCTCCCCGCCGGTACCCAGCCCGGCACTACCTTCCGGCTGCGGGGCAAGGGCATCCCCAGCGTCAACGGCCGGGGCCGGGGCGACCAGTACGTGACCGTCAACGTACAGGTCCCCACCAATCTCAGCCACGAGCAGAAGGAGGCGCTGCGTGCCTATGGCGAAGCCATGGGCGAGATTCAAGCCGGCCCGGTGGACAGCGTGAAATCTTTCTTTGACAAAAAGAAGAAGAAGAAATAAAATAAGAGGATGAGTGCAGACTCATCCTCTTATTTTTTCTATTCTGACGTGGAGGTGTGTTCCCTGTGGGTTCCATCCGATACATCGTCTATCTCTTCCCCGTACTCACCGCGGCGGCCCTGTTTTATTTCTTCGTCTGGTACGTGCAGACTCAGCGCCGGCCCCTGGCTCAGCGGCTGGCCCCGGCTCCGGACAAGCGGCGGCTGACCTTTGCAGGCACCTGCCACCCCATGGTGAAGAAGGACGCCGTCCCTCTGCTGCTCATCACTGCCATCTACGCCGTCACCGCCTTCGTCCAGCTGGGGGACCTGGAGGCGCCCCAGAGCGCCCGGGACTTTGGGGACGAAACCGCCCAGACCTTTGTACTGCCGGAGCAGGTGCAGGTATCCAAGCTCTGGTATTTCTGCGGCCTGGGTACCGGCTCTTACCAGGTGGAGATCTCCAGCGACGGGGTGAACTGGCTGTCCCTGTGGCAGCGGAAGGACGACCCGGAGGACGCGGACAAGGTCACCGGTTACTACTGGGCGGACGGCACCGGCTACAGCAGCAGCTACGCCATGACCCAGAACTACAACCAGCTGTTCAAGTGGAATGAGATTACCATTGACAATCCCCAGTATATCCGCTACCTGCGCCTCACCGGGCGGGCCAACAAGCAGCCGCTGGAGCTAAATGAGTTGGCTCTTTTCGACATGGACGGCAAGTTCGTGGACCTGAGCGACCCCACCAATCCCCTGCTTGATGAACAGGGGCTGGTGCCGCAGGCCATCACCTTCCTGAACAGCGCCTACTTTGACGAGATTTATCACCCCCGCACCGCCTATGAGCATATCCGGGGGGTGTACCCCTACGAGGTCACCCACCCGCCCCTGGGCAAGCTGATTATGAGCGTGGGCATCCGGCTGTTCGGCATGACCCCCTTCGGCTGGCGGTTCATGGGGACCCTGTTCGGGGTGGGGATGCTGCCCCTGCTGTACGTGTTTTTGAAGAATCTCTTCGGCCGCACTTCTATTGCCACCTGCGGCACCATTCTGCTGGCCGCCGACTTCATGCATTTGACTCAGACCAGACTGGCCACCATCGATACCTACGGCTTCTTCTTCGTGCTGCTGATGTATTTCTTTATGTACCGGTATCTGGTGCTGCCTGCCGGGACCTGCTTCAAGACCTGCGCCCTACCCCTGTTCCTGTCGGGACTGTTCTGGGGGATCGGAGCGGCCTCCAAGTGGACGGTGATCTACGGCTGCACCGGGCTGGTGGTGCTCTACTTCCTGGCCCTGTACCAGAAGCTGCGGGACTGGCCGGAGGAGCTCCGCCACCAGCGGGCGGCCTGGACGGTGAAGATTCTGGCCTTCTCCCTGCTGGTGTTCGCCCTGATTCCGGCGGTTATCTACACCCTGTCCTACCTGCCCTACGCCGCCGCCTCCGGCGAGATGTCCCTGGGCAATCTGCTTCGGGAGATGTGGAAAAACCAGGAGTACATGCTCTCCTACCACAGCGGAGTGACCGATACCCACCCCTACTCCTCCCGGTGGTACCAGTGGCTGGTGGACGCCCGGCCCATTCTCTATTATATGGATAACTCGGTGGAGGGGGTCACCACCCGCTTTGCCGCTTTTGTCAACCCGGTGATATGCTGGGGCGGACTGCTGGCCATTCTGGCCTGCGCTTTCCACGGTATTGTCCGCCGGTACGGCAAGGCCCTGTTTATTCTCATCGGCTACCTGGCCCAGCTGGTCCCCTGGCTGTTTATCGGGCGGATTACCTTCGCCTACCACTACTTCCCCTCGGTGCTCTTCCTCATTCTGGCTCTGTGCTGCGTGTTTGACACCCTTGCCCAAAAGGAGGAGCTGGTGCGCTGGAAGGGCGCCATGTATGCCGTCACCGGCGGGGCGGTCGCTCTGTACGCCCTGTTCTATCCGGTGCTGGTGGGCATCACCTACCCCACCTGGTACGGCACCTGCGTGCTCAAGTGGTTCCCATCCTGGCCGTTTTAAAGGAGAGGTTTTATGTACTGCTCTGATTATCATACCCACAGTCAGCTCTCCCCCGACAGCACCGCTCCCCTAGAGCAGATGGCCCGGGCGGCGGCGGAGGCGGGGCTGGCCGAGCTGTGCGTCACCGACCACTGCGACCTGCTGAGCCTGTACGGAGAGCCGGTGGACCGCTACGACTGGCCCCCCGCCCTGGCCCAATACCAGGAGCAGGCCGCCCGGTTTGCCGGGACCGTCACCCTGAAGCTGGGGCTGGAGCTGGGGATGGCCCACCTGAATCCCGAGGCCTCCCAGGTCATCTTGGACCGGCCGGAGCTGGACTTCGTGCTGGGTTCCGTCCACAACCTCTGTCCGGAAAAGGGGGGGACCGATTTCTATTACGTCCCCTATCCCGACAGCCAGGCCTGCTATGCCGCCCTGGACGACTACTTCACCTCCATGGCGGCGCTGGCCGCCACCCCCTATTACGACGTGCTGGCTCACATCATTTATCCCCTGCGGTACATGGAGGTCCCGGTGTCCCTGGACCGGTATTCCGCACGCATCCGCGCCATCCTGCGCACGGCGGTGGAAAACGGCAAGGGTATGGAGCTCAACACCTGGCGGGGCCGCACCATTGAAGCGTGGAAGCCCGTGCTGGCGCTGTACCGGGAGTGCGGCGGTGAGATTGTCACCATCGGCTCCGACGCCCACGTACCGGAGGGGGTGGGCAAAGGGGTGCGGGAGATCCAGGGCCTGCTGGCCGACTGCGGCTTCCGGTACGTCTGTACCTATGACAGGCGCAGGCCTGTCTTTCACAAATTGTAAGAGGAGGATTTTGTGATGATCGCGTTGGGTTGTGACCATGGGGGACTGGCCCTGAAGCAGCACGTGATGGCCTGGCTGGACGCCCACGGCCTGGCCTACCAGGACTTCGGCTGCTACACGTCCGAGAGCTGCGACTATCCCGACTTCGGCCGGGTGGCGGCGGAGGCAGTGGCCTCCGGGGCCTGTGACCGGGGGATTGTCATCTGCACCACCGGCATCGGCATCTCCATTGCCGCCAACAAGGTAAAGGGCATCCGCTGCGCCCTGTGCAGCGAACCTCTGTCCGCCGAGATGACCAGGCGGCACAACGACGCCAACATGCTGGCCATGGGGGGCGGGATGATCGGTCCCAACATGGCCGACCGGATTGTAGAGGTATTTCTCAACACGGAGTTTGAGGGGGGACGCCATCAGCGCCGGGTCAACAAGCTGGAAGGCTGAGCCGGCGCAGGCGCCGGGCAGGCCGGACGCAGCGCAGCCCTGTTCCCGCCTGCGGTCGGGAACTCCGGGGGGATTTTCAACAAATTGGAGCGGGCAGGTCTTGTGTAAGACCTGCCCGCCTGCTTTCGCCCGGGGAGTCCTCTTCGCCGGGGCGCGGTCCTTCAAGGTTCCGCCGTCCCGTCACGTATGGATGGGCGTATCGTTATGGTAATCCCTCAGGGCTTCCGCGATTTTCTTCTCATACCGCTCCCGGAAGAAGAGGCATTTGGAGGGGTCGCAGCCCAGCTTGTCCCCGGTCAGGGCCAGGGCCACCGCCCGGCAGCCGCCCGTGCAATAGGGGAAATAGGGGCAGGCGGCGCAGGTCTGGTTGCGGGCCTTCAGGACCCCCACTGTGGTACACACCTCGTCCAGATACCGGCCGGACTGGAGGAGCTTTTGCAGCCCCTCCCGCTTGACGTTCCCCAGGCTGTCGCTGTGCTGCTCATAGTAGCCCGACATCTGGTGGCAGGGAAACACATTGCCGTTGGCCGCCACGGCTACCATGCCCCGGTTGCCCCGGCAGACCGGTATGGTATCCCGGTACGTTCCCGCCTCGCACAGGACAGGCCGCAGGCGGTAGCTCCGCTGTGCGGGAAAGAAGGTGAGCAGCTGCCAGATGTCCAGCTCCATGTACTCCAGCTCCTCCTTGCAGCGAGCCAGCAGCGCCACCATCGCATCAAAATATTCCCGCAGCGTCAGGGTGTATGCCCCGCCGTTGCACACCCACCTGGGAGCCTCGGTGGTGCGGATGATGCGCATGCGGTTCACCCCCAGCGCCTCCATCCGCTTGATGGTGGGCAGCATACTCTCCAGGTTCCGCTTATGCACATTGGTCTGAACCATAACCTGGAAGCCGTTCTCCCGGCAGAGCCGGATGGCCCGCAGGGCGTCCGCCTCCGCGCCCTGGCGGTTGCGCAGCCAGTCGTGATGGCCCAAGCCGTCAAAGGAGAGTTTGATGAGCGGGAGGCACCCCATGGAGCGAAGCCGGTCCAGGGCCTGCTGATCCAGGAAAAAGCCGTTGGTGTTCAGCTCTTCCACGTACATGCCCCGCTCGCAGATGCCCTGCATGATCTCAAAGAACTGCCGGTGCAGCATGGGCTCGCCGCCGGTGATGGTAAAGGCGTTGATGCCGCAGTCCCTGGCCTGATCCAGCAGCCGTTCCGCCTCCGCCAGGCTCCACTCGTCCATCAGCGGGGCGTTGTCCGCCGCGTTGAAGCAGTGCAGACAGTTGTAGTTGCACTTGCCTGTAATCATCCAGTTCATGGCGGGAAAGTAGCGGTTCTCGCACGCCAGAGGCCGCTGCCACGGAGTCAGTCCGCCCGCCCCCTGGCAGGGCGCGCACAGCCCACGCTCCGCCAGGGCGGACAAGAGTGCGCTCTCCTCCAGCTCCTGCCGGCCGTCACAGCGGCAGAGCAGCTCAAATTCCTCCTTTTTCAGCCCAAAGGCGTTGCGCGTCCCCCGCCTGTAGTAGGCATAGGGAACCAGCCACCAGGAACGCAGGGCAATCTGCTCCTTAAGTTGATATCTCATACACTTCGCTCCAAACATAAAATAGGGCAAGGCGGCAGCCTTCCATGAGACCTGCCGCCTTGCCCCGTCGTTCCATACGCTTCCGCCCCGACCGCTCTCGCCGGATGGAAGACCGCCGGGTTCAGAAGCCGGGCATCCTGTTGCCGCCCAGGACCGAAAACGCATTGCGCTGGGTCTGGGCGCCGCAGTCTCTGCAAACCAGGTAATTGGTGGTACCCACCGTCTGATAGTAGGTATTCCTGCTGCCGCACTTGGGGCAGGGGGATTCCAGCGCAGTTTCCTGCGGGGCAAAGCCACCGCCGGCCACGCCGGCCAGCTGCTCCTCGGACAGCTCCGCCTGACCCTGGACCTTCTTTTCCTCGCTCATAGTAATTCCTCCTTTTCATTGAGACGTTCCCATCCGCGCTCCTGCTGCGGACAGGTCTGCGCCTTGTGTCTTGATTCTTGTTCCGTCTTTTTATACACCCGTGGAATCTGTTGGGCTATGGGCATATGGATATAAAATAAATTGGCGGAGCGCTACGCCAGCTGATCCCGCAGCCGGCTCAGCGCCTTTTGGTGGATGACTTTGGCGTTGGCGTAGGACATCTGCATCAGCGCCGCAATTTGCTTCAGGGTGCGGTTTTCATAGTAGTGGAGCAAAATCAGATCCCGCTGGCGCCGGTCCAGCTCCTCCAAGGCCCGGGCCAACCGCTCCAGCATCTCCTCGCTGAGCAGGTGTATCTCCAGTCCCTCCGACGGGTCGGCCAGCTCCTCGTTCAGCTCCTGCACCGGCCGCATCCCCCGGTAGTGGTTGAGCACCGTGTTGTGGGTGATGGTGTAAATCCAGGTGGAGAGGGAGGCCCGCTCCCGGTCAAAGGTGTCCAGGTTCTGAAAGACCTTCAGAAACACGCTGGACACCAGGTCCTCCCGCTCCTGGATGTCTCCGACCTTGCCCGCCACATAGCGGGCCACCTTGTCCCGGTACTCCATGTAGATTTGTTCCTTCTGCGCCGCCGTATGCATCATGGCCATCCCTCCGGAAGGTCGGGCGGACGGCGGACCGGCTCCGCCTCTCCGGCGGCCCAGACCTGCTCCAGCGCCTCGTCGCTCAAACCCTCTCCATACCGGTGGAAGGTGTCCGCGATGAGGGCGTCCAGGCGCTGGTTTTCCTGAAACCGCTGGTAGTCCAGCAGCAGCCTTAAGATCTGCTCCATAGCTTTCTCTCCCGTTTTAATGCCCAGTCTGAGAAACAGATACTCGCCGTCCTTTACAAGCCGGGTATCCCGTTGGCTTCATTATATAATCAGCGGACCGCTGAGATAGATCTCAACCTTGGCGCCGCAGGAATTGCAGATGAGGTAGCCCTTCTTGTAGGTCACCGACTGATAGGTGGTGTTGGTGGAACCGCATCGGGAGCAGGCATCCCCGGACTTGGGTCCTCCCTTGCCGCAGCCGCCGCCGGTCACGTTGTCCAGCTCCTGGTCGGACAGCTCTCCCGTCTGGTGCAGCTTGGCAAAATATTCCGCCGCCTGCTCCTGCGTCAGTTCCATCCCCGCCGTCCCCGCCAGGACAAGCAGTTCTTCCGGCGTCTTGCACGCGTTGGCTTTGCTCAACAGCTCCGGAGTCACAATCTGTTCCCAATCCATATAAATCTCCTCCCAATATTATAATTGCATTTTCTCCCCGCCGGCAGGCGGGGCATCCTTACGAGGATAAAACCCGTTTCATCTTTTTATACCCCGCCGGCTCCGGGCGGGCCAATCGTACCGCCGCTTTTTCTGCCGGCGCTCAGCCCCCTGTTTCCGTCCGGTCTCCCTGAGGAATGTCCAGGCGCTGGCGGGCCACCAGTTCGGCAAAAAAGCCGCCCGCCGCCAGCAGCTGCTCGTAGGTCCCGTCCTCTATGATTTTACCCTTGTCCAGCACGATAATCCGGTCGCACCGGCGGATGGTGGACAGCCGGTGGGCGATTACCACCCGGGTGCAGTTAAGCCCGTCCAGGGACTGGGACACCAGCTTCTGGGCCAGATTGTCCAGGGCGGAGGTGGCCTCGTCAAACGTCAGGATACGGGGCTTGGGGGCGACGGCCCGGGCGATCATCAGCCGCTGCCGCTGTCCGCCGGAGATGCCGCCGCTCCCCTCGGAGATAATGGTGTGCATCCCCATGGGCATACGGCGGATATCCTCGGCAATCCCGGCCAGCTCCGCCGCCTCCCACGCGTCCTCCAGGGTGAGCCAGGGGGCGGAAATCACGATGTTGGAGTAGATGTCCCTCTGAAACAGCTTCCCGTCCTGCATCACCACCCCGATCCGCCGGCGCAGGGATTTCAAGTCGATACTGTTCAGGTCCTTCCCGTCATAGTAGATGGCCCCCTTCTGGGGCGTCTCAAAGCCCAGCAGCAGCCGCATCAGGGTGGACTTGCCGCAGCCGGTGGTCCCCACAATGGCCACATACTGACCCGGCTTGATTTTCAGGGAGAGGTTATCCAGCACATTGGGCATGCTCTCATCATACCGGAAACAGACGTTGCTCACCTCGATCCCGCCGGAGAGCTGGGTGAGCACCTGCTTCCCCTCCGAAATTTCCGGCACGGCGTCCAGAATGGGCTGCACCATATCCAGGGCCGGCTTGAGCTGTGCCACAGTCAGGGCGATGGAGGACAAGGAGACAAAGGCCCCCGACACCACACCGTAGGCGGTCTGAAAGGCATAGTAGTTTGCCACGCTGACTCCGCTGATTACCGCGCCGTAGTACAGCGCCAGGGTGCCGAACAGGGTGATGGCCAGGCTGATGACCGGGTTAAGCTTTACAAACATAGGGGGATTGTAGCGCAGGGCGGTCTCCTTGGCAAACAGGCCGCCCCAATGGGCGAAGGCCCGCTTTTCCGCCCCCGACAGCTTGAGCTTCTGCACCCCGGAAATCAGGGAATAGCTGACGCCGCTCTCCTTGGCGGCAAACTCCATCTGCTTTTTCGTGATCCGCCCCTGAATCACGGTGGACAGCAGGGAAAAGCCCGCCGTGGCCAGAAGGATGACAATGGCCGGAACGGCCAGAGCGGGGGCATAGAGAAAAATCTGGGGCAGATACACCAGGGAGCACACCGAGGTCAGAGCTGTGGAGAGCAGCGACGAGATGACCATGGTGCAGAGGACGTTGATGTACTGGGTGCGTTGAAACAGTTCGCCGGAACTGTAACTGCGGAAAAAAGCGGCCGGCAGGGACAGCACCCGCATCATGGTGGCCGCCTGAACGGAGAACTGAATCTTGGTGCTGATTCTGGCCATGAGCAGAGCCTTGACTGAGCCAAACAGCGCCGTGCTGACAGACACACACACCAGAAACACCGTCATGGCCATCACCGGCTGAAGGCTGTCCCCCGTTACGATATCGGAAAAGATGATATGATTGAGCACAGGGTTGAGCAGGCCCACCAGGGTGACCGCCAGGGCGGCCAGCCCGGTCAGAACAAAATCCGCCGGCTGCAGGGCCTCCACCATATAGCGCAGCAGGCCAGCCACCGTCATCCGCGTCAGGGGAAAGGGTTTGTAAAAACAGATGGCCTCCGGATCAAAGCCCCCCTCGTTTTTCCGGTTCACCTTGACGTACTTGCCCCGGACACGGTCATAAAAGCGGTACCCGGAGAGGCCGGCGGGAATCAGAGCGATTACGCCGCCGTCCCCCTTGCTCACCGCCAGCATGGGACCCATGGCGTCCCGGTACCAGCCCGGCTCCAGCCGGACCATCCGGCGCATGACTCCGTGGGGCCGCATCAGATACTCCAGCTGCTCGTTGAGGTCCCGGAATCCCTCCGGAATCTCCCGGCTTTTGATGTGATAAACTTTCAGAATTTCCGCCACCGCGTCCTGGACAGCCTGCCGGTCGTCCTCCATGGCTTTGGAAAACCGCCGGCCCATCACCGCATCCCCGATGTGGACAAACACATCGGAGAACAGCTCGTCGTCGGCCTCCCTGCGCTGCCGGATCTGTTCGTCAAACCAGCCCATTTCGCCCACCCCCTTATTCGTTGGATATCAGCCGGGTGTACACCCCGCCCAGGGCGTACAGCTGGTCATGGGTCCCCCGCTCCACCACCTTACCCTGGTCCAGCACGATAATTTCGTCGCAGTCCCGGATGGTGGACAGCCGGTGGGCCACCACAATACAGGTGATCCCCCGGTCCTTGATGGCCTGAACCACACCGTACTCGGTCTTTGCGTCCAGAGCGGAGGTGGCCTCGTCCAAAATCACAATGGTTGGGTCCTGGGCCAGGACCCGGGCAATCTCCAGCCGCTGCCGCTGCCCGCCGGAGAAGTTCTTGCCCCCCTCGGTAATCATGCAGCGGTACCCGCCGTCCCGCTGCATGATGTCCTCATGGAGCTGGGCGTCCCGGGCGGCCAGGATCATCTCAAAGTCCTCGATGGAGCTGTCCCACATCTTGATGTTGTCGGCAATGGTGTCCTCAAACAGGATGATGTCCTGATCCACCACCGCCAGGGAGCCGGTAAATACGCTGCGGTCAATCTCCAGGATAGGCTTGCCGTCAAACAGGATTTCCCCGCTCCAGGGCTGGTAGAGCCCGGAAATCAGCTTGGACAGGGTGGATTTCCCACAGCCGGACGGTCCCACAAAAGCCACCCGGCTTCCCGGCCGGAGGGTCAGGTCAAATCCCTCAATCAAAGGCGGAGCCAGGCGGGAGTACCCAAAGGTCACATTCCGCATTGCCAGGGCTCCGGACAGCTTGCTGTACTGATCGGATTTCTCTTCCTTTCCCCCATAGACCACGTCGATGGGATACTCCATCACATCCTCCACCCGCTCCATCTGGGTGCGCATCTCCTGGATGGTCTGACCGGCTGAGATGAGGGTGACGGCGGGCTGGGTAAAGGAGGACAAAAAGCCCTGGAAGGCCAGAATCATACCGGCGGTAAACTGCCCCCGGATGGTCAGCCACACCCCCAGCATAAGGACCGCCGTGTTGGCCAGGGTGGCCACCAGCTGGGGCAGCATCCCAAGGTACTGGTTCAGGCGGGTAAAGCGCACCGTCTGAGCATTGACGCTGGCCTGATAGCCCGCCCATTTTTCAAAAAAGCCGTTCTCCGCCCCGCTGGCCTTGATGGTCTCAATCATCTCAATACCGGCCACGGTGGCTCCGGCCAGCTTGCCCTCGTCCCGCATCTGTACCCGGGTGATGTTGATCCGCTTCCGGGAGATCAGGTTGGACAGGCCCAGGTTGATGGCAATGGAGGCCACCCCCACCAGGGTCAGCAGTACATTGTACCGGAGCATGACCACCAGATAGACCACCATCAGAATTCCGTTCAGCGCCAGGGGGGCGAAGGTGTTGACCAGGGTGTTGGCAATCTCGGCGTTGGTGCTCTGCCGCGTCTGGATGTCCCCCGCCATCCGCTGGGAGAAAAACTCCATGGGCATGCGCAGCACCTGCCACATAAAGGTGGTGCTGCCCACCACCGCCAGCTTGCCGTCAATGCGCAGGGCGTAAATGGCCTGGAGCCATGCCACCACCAGCTGCAAAATACTGATTCCCGCCAGGGCGGCCAGGAAGGGCAGCAGCCACTCCGGGTTTTGGCCGGTCAGCAGTCTGTCCAGGAAGATACGGGAAAAAACCGGATTCATCAGACCCACCAGGGCGGAAATCAGGGTGGTCAACACCAGGAAGGCCACCGCCGCACCGGCGCCTTTCAACCGATTCCGGGCAAAGGCCAGCATGGATTTTGGCTTGCCGCTGGGGGTGAAGTCCTCCCCCGGCTCTATCATCAGGCACACACCGGTAAAGGACCTGTCAAAGGTCTCCGCCGAGACCAGATAGGTCCCCTTGGCCGGGTCATTCAGCACCGCCCGGTCCCCCTTAAAGCCATCCAGCACCACAAAATGATTGAAGTTCCAGTGGATAATGCAGGGAAACCTGCCGTTCTGCTTCAAAAATTCCGGCTCATAGCGGTAGCCCTTGGCGGTCATGCCATAGCTCCGGGCGGCCCGGAGCACATTCTTGGCGCTGGAGCCGTCCCGGGATACCCCGCAGTCCGCCCGGACCTGCTCCAGGGGAATCCACTTGCCGTAGTAGGCCAAAATCATGGCCAGGGAGGCCGCGCCGCACTCCAGCGCCTCCATCTGCATAATCACCGGCACCTTTGCATAGCCGGTGCGCACCGGCTGCCTGGTCTGGTTTTTCCGCTTCATGCTCTCGCCTCAGTTCCACAAAAAGGAGATGGGGGCCGTGCGCTCGGTCACAACCTCGGCCCGGTACACGCCGCTCTCCACGCTTCCGTCCAGCGTCAGGGTGTACACCCACTCCCCCGGCTGAAGCTGGCCGGCATACTGGAGGGTCTCCTCCAGCTCCTGGGGCGGGGCAGCGGGGAAATCAGACACCGAGGCAACGGTATAGGCCGTGTCGTTGATTCGCACCGTCATCCCCGCTTCAAGGTCCGCCCCGGCGCTTTCCGCCACATAGCAGTTGGTGCATCCCGCCTCGCTCACCGCCACGGCAGGCACCACCGTGTCCAGCCGTCCAAATACCCCCCACACACAGGCCCCCGCCAGCAGCACAATTACCCCCGCCAGAGTCGCCCAAACGCCGGGGGAGGATACCCGGATATAGTCGTTCAGCTGCTCCGGGGAGGAGATGGTATCTATGCTCTTCTGTCTGAAAACTTGTTTTTCCATAACCACGGCCCCCATATCACCCTGCGGCGTCCAAACCGGCGGCGGGCCGATTTTCTCCCTATAATTGGGATCATAAGATCCCAATTGTATAATTTTCTGCCTCAAAAGGCAAGGGTACAATAAAAAAATGATATCCCTCTGGACAGGGAAAAAGGCTTACTGCCTACAAAGCAGGGCAGTAAGCCTTTTCCTGAATCAACGGAAACACAACTGATGTTTTGATCACCAAATAAACTCATAGAGAATTTGGGCAAGCACCGTCAAGGCGGGCAATGTCAGCAGGCTGAGAATGGTGGATTGGATCACCGCCCGGGCGCCCGTTTTGGCGTCACGATGATATAGCTGGGAAAACGTGCTGGAGAGCGTGGCAACCGGACACGCGGACAAGATTACCATCGTAAGATAGAGCATTCTCTCCAAATGTAACGGCAGAAGGGCCACTAAAACGCACACCGGAACAAAGATCAGCCGCACAAAGGAAGTAAAATAAAGCGTTTTATCATAAAAAATACTGCGGATATCCGCGCTTGCCATCTGAGCACCTACAATCAGCATGGCCAGCGGCGTATTCATGCCGGCCAAAAGGCTCACCGCTTTATCCGCCGGCTCAGGCAGTCTTTGACCCAGAACCATCAGCAGCACACCCAGCAGAAAGCATAGGGTACCCGGATTCAGTATCGCCTTGGACGACAGCTTTTCCTCGCCGGAGCCCATCAACCAAATGCCATGGGTCCAGACCATCAGATTAAACGCCGCCCCTCCGACGGCCACATAGACCATTGCCTCCCCTCCGAAGGTGGCCTGTACCAACGGCACTCCCAGGTATCCGATATTTCCGTATATGATACTGTAGCGCAGGGTAATTTTCAGATCCCTAGGCTGTCTGCGGAACAATACCTGTGCCAAAACAGCGCTGGCAGCCAGGATGACCATCATTATGACAAAGGTCTTGGCAAATATCTTCCAGGTCTCTTCATTGCTCTTTTCCGGCATATTGGTTAAAATGAGGCAGGGTGTGATAATGGTGTTTAACAGCTTTGCCAGTTGGTTCTGGGTTGGTTCGGATAAGGACCCGCGCTTTCCCAGCAAGAGGCCAACCACCATAATCAGCAGCAGCGTGATCACATTGGTCACGATCAGCAACGCGTTTGAAAGCATACGCACCTCTTTTCTCGCAAACGGAATCCTATTTCCCTTTCCCGGTTATCCGTTTTACGAGCATCCTTTGAACGCCGCTTCCCACAGCCGGCTGAGATGGGATAAAAACGCCTTTTGCCGCCGCAAAACATGCAGCGGCAAAAGGCAGCCATATGCGCAGCAGTCAGATAGGGGGTATCTGGCTGCCGGCATCTTTTCCGCCGGGCCGTTCCCAGTTTTTTGCCTATCGCATGGGTGCCGACCCGTCAAAGTCAATATAAGTCCCTATGGCCCGGTTTAGTTCCGTCATATCTGTTTCTGTTAGGGACCAATCAAAGGCCGCACAGTTCTCATCCGCCTCCGCCGGGTTCCGCACGCCGCAGAGCGCAGTGGCAACAAAGGGCTGCTGCGTGGTCCAGTTCAGGGCAATTTGAGGCAGCGGTTTGCCCGTGCGGGCTGAAATCTGGTCCATGACCGCAAGAACCTTCATGACCTTGGAAAATTGTGGCTCCTGGAAGAAGGGATAAAAGCTGCTGCGGGGATCATCAGCGCCGAATTGAGGCAGCGTGCGGAAGGTTCCCGTCAGGATGCCCGCCCCTAAGGAACCATAGGTCATGGCGTCTATCCCCCGCTCCATGGCCCATTTCATCAGCGGTTCATCCCGACGGACCACCATGGAGAAAGGAGGCTGGATGACGTCGATTTGGGCAAATTTCTGGCACTCCTGGATCTGTTCCCGATCAAAGTTGGAAAGGCCAATAAACCGAATCTTCCCCTGCGCCTTTAACGTATTCAGCGCCTCCATGGTTTCGGCCAGCGGCGTGTCATAGTCGGGCCAGTGGACAAAATAGAAATCAATATAGTCCGTACCCAGCCGCCGCAGAGACTGTTCGCACTCAAACAGAACGTTGGGATAGCTTCCATCTCTCAGCGGTTCCTTTGAGGGGTAACGCATTTGCTTGGCGGTGGTATTGCCGATTCCGAATTTGCTGGAAATAAGCAGTCTGGTACGGTCGCATCCTTTGAGCGCCTTACCCACCACTTCTTCAGAGCAGCCCTCTCCATACACGGGGGCTGTATCAATTAAATTTACACCGTGCTCAAACATGGCATGGATGGCGTTTATGGAATCCTTCTCCGTTACCGTCCCATATCCAAAGTTGCCCAAGGCCCATGTACCCACGCCCAGCACGGAAAGATCCACGCCGGCGCTGTCCAGGTGTTTATACCGCATCAATCACAACCTCCCCACAAAGCCAAAGTCCGGCGGCGGGGCGATACCATTGGACACCGGCCCCATTTCCGCGTGGTCTTCTGGCAGAGTTACATATAGTTATCATACAGCGATGCCAGATAGGCTTCGCACAGCGGCAGGTCAATTTCAATATCAAAGGCGTGGCTCAGGAAATTCTCGTTGATCATAGGAGCATAAGCCATTGTCTGCTCTCTGCTCACGCCATGGGCGGCCAGGGAGGGAATTCCCACCCGGCGCATCAGCGCCCTGGCCTCATTTGCCACAGTTTTACCCAGATTGCTTGCGGTCTCGGACACGTCCAGACCCATGGCCCGGCCTAGAGCCGCCGTCTTCTCTGGAAAATGTTTTCCCATCAGCTCAATGATGGGCGGAACGTTCAGCGCACAGGCCCATCCGTGGGCCATATGGAAATCGTGGCCGATAAAATGGGCGGTGCAGTGGCCGATATGGACACCTGCCTCGCTGAAAGAAATTCCGGCAAAGTTGCTGGCCAAGGCGGTATATTCCCGCGGTTCCAGCGCGTTGACATCCTGGCAGGCTTTGGGCAGCCACTGGTATAGCAGGCGAATGGCCTCATACGCCAGCAGATCGGAATGGGGGGTGTTTTTCTTTCCGCCCAAAGCCTCCAACGCGTGGGAAAAAGCGTCCATGCCGGTAAACGCGGTCCCCTGGGCGGGCAGCCCCACTGCCAGCGTGGGGTCCACAATGCCGTAGGAGGGATTGCACAAAACGCCGATCTTCGCATTTTCCACCTCGCTGCTTACGACGCCGCAATAGGTGGACTCCGCACCGGTACCAAAAGTGGTAGGAACTAAAACCACTGGCAGGGCGGGATTGGCATACTTCTTTTCCCCAAAGAGATAGGTATTGAGGTGGTTCAGGATATCGTCAATGTCATTGGGAATCATGATGGAAGAAATTTTTGCTGTATCCATGCTGCTTCCGCCGCCCAAGCCAATCAGGCCGTCAATCTGATGCTCTAGGGCAAAGGTCCGGGCCTCGCGCAGCGCTGAATCCGGGCATTCTGGCTGCGCCCTATCCCAGAGCAAGGCCGTTACGCCCGCTTTTTCCAGGGAAGCCATTACCTTTTTGTCGTGTCCCACACCCACGACGCCGGCATCCGTAATTACCATTGCCTTGTTGATCCCCAGATTTTTTGCAATCTCTCCCACCATTTCAACGGAACCGTTTCCGAATTGGATCGGCGCCAGCTGGGTATAGACACCCGACTTCAGCATATGCGTTTTTCCTCCTTTTTTATTTGGCCCTCCGGCCCACACAAAAGAAATGCCGTGGGGCAAAGCAGACCCCTTTGCTCCACGGCATTATTGACTTGATTCTTTATCCCAGTACGCTCTTGACCGCCGCGTTCAGCGCATTGTAGTAATAGCCGTAGTCGCAGCCCACCGTCACATGCTTGAAACCCTCAGCCAGGCGGGTCTTGGCCACATTCTCGTCGCCGCAGAACACCATGCAGAACTTGCCGGCCTCCTCGCAAGCCAGGCGGATCCGTACCAGCGCGTCCTTGAAACTGGGATGGTCAAACTGGCAGGGAATACCCATGGCAATGGACAGGTCAAAGGGGCCAATAAAAATGCCGTCCACGCCGTTCATCTTTGCGATCTCCTCAATGTGCTCCAGGGCGCCAACTGTCTCGCACTGGGGAATAATCAGGCTCTCACTGTTGCTAATCTCCGTATACTTGTTCAGGCCCTGCATCACATGATCCGCATGGCCGTAGCCGGCTCCTCTGCCGTAGGCAAAACCGCGATCGCCAATGGGGAAATACTTGCCGTAGGAGATAATCTCCTTGACCTGCTCCACACTGTGTACCTGGGGAATGATCAGGCCCTTGGCGCCAACATCCAGCATCTTCAAAATGGAGTTCCGGTTGGAGTCCTTGACCCGCACCAGGGGGGTGCTGTTGTGCAGTTCAAACACACGGATCATGTTCATGGCGCTCTCCACATCAAAGGGACCATGCTCGGTATCGATAATGGCGTAGTCCATATCCGTCATGGCCACGATTTCCGCGGTGCTGGCGTCCCCGGCATTGATGAAGAGGCCCATAGTCTTTTCGCCGCGCATGATCTTTTCTTTCCAGATGTTTTTCATTTTCCGTTCTCCTTTCTAAACCTATGATTATCCAATCTGAGCGCTCAGTTCCTTGCGGTTGACAATCCTCCGCACCAGAGTGTCATTGAAGTCCTTCTTCAGGATCTGGCAAGCGGTTACCGCCACCTTCTCCAGCAGTTCGGCGTTGGAATCCACGGTGGAGAACGCCGCATGGGGGCTTACCACCACCCGTCCGGAATCAAACAGTCGGTAATTGGGCTGTGTCAGCGGCTCAAATTCCACCACATCCAGGCCTGCCGCAGCAATCTTGCCGGAGTGAATGCCGTCCAGCAGATCCTCCTCGCAGATCAGCGGCCCGCGGGAGGTGTTGACAATCATCACCCCGTCCTTCATCCTGGCGATGGTATCCTTGTTGATAATATGGTAGGTGCTGTCAAACAGCGGCGTATGCAGGGAGATGATGTCGGAGCGCTCCAGCAGTTCGTCCAGCTCCACCTTCACGGCGTGATTCTGCTCAAATACCTCATTGGGCAGGAAGGGATCGTACGCCACGATCTTTCCGCCGAAGGCCGCCATATATCCCGCAGCCCGGCGGGCAATGTTGCCAAAGCCAACAAAGCCCACCGTCTGCTTGGACAGCCGGTGCATGGGATAACCGCTGGCCGCCACCCACTTGCCCTTGCGCACCTCATCGTTGTAGAACGTCACTTTACGGCAGACATCCAGGATCATGGCCACGGTGTGGGTGGCTACCTCTTCGATACAGTAGTCCGGTACGTTACACACAAAAATGCCCTTTTTGGTGCAGGCATCCACATCGATTACGTCGTAGCCGATACCAAAGCGCACCATAACCTTGCACTTTTCCAAGGAATCAATGATCTTGGGGGTCATTTTGGTGTAAATGTCCAGAATAGCGTCCGCGTCTTTGCAGGCTGCAATGACTTCCTCCTCCGACGCACAGTTCAGAGGCACATACTCCATCCCGTAGGCATCGCATACTCTTTGCTGAATGCTGATGTCCATCGAATAGACAGGCTTGTTATCCACGAGCACAACCTTCATGCCGGATTCCTCCTCAGATTTTTATATTCCGCGTTGCATATGATTCCAAACCCTCCACGAGCCGCCGTAAGGCGGCTCGTGGAGCTTTTTGTTTGAGCCGCTGGTCACTTTTACCCGTTGGACGCGTTATAGTTCTCAATGGAGGTCATAAACGCCTCATAGACCTCAGGAGATACCACTTCGCGAATCATGTCGCCCACACTGGCGGTAGCCTCGGCAAACGGCTCCAGCTGCTCGGGGCTCAGTTCAATCACCTCAATGCCGTAGTCCACCATCTCCTGGAGCCGGTCATTTTCCTCCATGAACTGGTACAGGGCCTCCTCGCCTACCTTGTAACCCTCGTCCACCACGGTCTTCAGGTCGTCGGGCAAGGAGTTATAGAACTCCAGGTTCATAACCCAGGGAGCCATCTGCCCCAAGTGATTTGTCATTACAATGTACTCCTGCTGCTCATAGAAACGCTGGGTATAGATCAGCTCCACAGGGTTTTCCTCCGCGTCCACGGTCCCCTGCTGCAGGGCGGTATACAGTTCGGTAAACGCCAGAGGTGTGGGATTGGCGCCCAGCAGCCGCCAGGCCTCCATATGATACTCGTTCTCCATCGTGCGGATGGTCATGCCCTTCAGGTCCTCGGGGGAATAGACGGGCTTGTTGCAGCTCAGCACCCGGAATTCCTGGTCTGTCACACCCATCAGGAGGAAGCCGCTGTCGGCATAGGATTGCTTAATCACGTCCAAATAGGTAGGATCATTCAGCGTATATCGCATGGCCTCTACAGTGGAGAAGGTAAAGGGAATGTCCAGGATGAAAGCATCGGTTACAAAGTTGGCCTGCACTGCGTTGGCAGTAACCGTCATGGTCACCTCATTGTTCTGGACCGCCTCCAGCACCTCACGGTCGGCGCCCAGCTGCCCGTTGGGGAAAATATTTACCGTGATTTGTCCGCCAGAGTTCTCTTCCACATAGTCCTTGAAGGCCAGCGCAAAAATCTGTGCGGTGCCGTTTTCGGCTGTGGCGTGAGCGAGGGTAATAATATAGTTTCCATCGCCGCCACCCGTCGTCTCTCCGCCGCCACCGCTAGGAGTTTCCTGTCCCGCCGACCCATTGCTGCTGTTGCCGCAGCCCGCCAACAGGCCGACCGCCATGACAAGGGACAAAAGCAATGCCAGAGTTCTCTTCATTTTCATTACCCTTCTTTCTTTGTTTTTGGTTATTCCAGGTGCTTTGCATGACGTATTAAGGGATCGCTGTCTGTTACATTACAGCAGGCAGAGACTGATCGGCTCAACAAAGGTAATCAGCAGCAGTGCAATCAGGAACATACAGATATACGGTATTGCGTGCCGCGCCACACGCATAACCGGCACACCGGTCATGTTGGAGGCGGTGTAGAGGTTGACGCCCACCGGCGGGGTCACGAAGCCGATGGCCAGGTTGACCACCATCATTACGCCGAAATGGATGGGGTCCATACCAATAGCCGTCACTACCGGCAGGAAAATAGGGGTCAGAATCAGGATGGCTGCCAGAGTCTCCATCACCATGCCCACAAACAGGAGGAACACATTGATGGCCAGCAGCAGCGCAACTTTGGAGGTAAAGGTATCCAGCAGGCCGGAGGCAATCATTTGCGGCACATTGATCATGGTCAGAATGCGTCCGAAGCAGGTGGCGGCAGCCACAATCAGCATCACGGGAGCGCAGGAGTGGATGGTGCTGCTGGTAATGGGAAGCAGATCTTGGAAGCTCATGGTCTTGTAAATAAACAGGCTTACGATCAGGGCATATACCACAGAGATGGTGGCGGCCTCGGTGGGGGTCACGATGCCGCTGTAAATACCGCCCAAAATAATAACAGGAGTCAGCAGCGCCCAGAAACCGTCCAGGAATACCCTCAGCAGCCCCCGCTCATGCAGCGCCTTGGCATTGGCCTCCAGCAGCGCCTTATCTTCGCCCTTGGTCTTGCAGCGGAACCAGGTATAGGCGCTCATGATCAGGGCGATCAGGCAGCCGGGGACGATACCGGCAATAAACAAATCGCCCACAGAGTAGGTGGAGGAAACGCCATACATGATGAAGGGCAGTGACGGGGGGATAATCACGCCCAGGCCACCGGCGGTAGCCACCATGCCTACCACGAACTCCTTTTCATATCCCAGCTTGGTGAGAATGGGGATGGTCATGGCGCCCACGGCAGCCACCGTGGCCGGACCGGAACCAGAAATCGCCCCGTAGAACAGGCAGGTCACAATGGCAGCAATGGGCAAACCGGCGGTCTTGTTTCCTACAAAGTAGGCAAAGAAGTCAAACAGCTTTTCGGAAATACCCCCTCTGGCCATCAGGTTGCCGGAGAGGATGAACAGCGGAACCGCCAGCAGCGAGGTGGAATCCAGCGCGGTAATCATGTTCCGGTAGATGTACTCGATGCTGATAGGCAGATCGGGATTCATCAGCACACAGGAGACGGCGGAGGAGGCAATGGCCACGCCGATGGGTACGCCAATCAGCAGGATTCCAAAGAATACAGCAAAAATTGCAACAACCATTTATAACGTCTCCTCCTTTCCTTTTCCACGCCCCAGGAATATGCGTACATACTTCTGTACCAGACGAATCAGGGAGAGAATCAGCCCGCAGAACAGGGAAAAATAGACGACGTACATGGGCAGGCGCATGGCGGAGCTGGTCTGTCCGGATTCAATCAGCTGGGCCACCACGTTCCAGCCAGGCTGAATCATATAAATGCAGAACAGGGCAAAGCCCACGTCGCACACAACACCCAGCGGCTTTTTCAGCTTGGGGATCAGGGTCTCAAGGATGTCGATACGGGTGTGGCAGTTGTAGCGCACGGAGTAGCTCAGCGCCAGATAAGAGAACCAGATGAACAGGTAGCGGTTCAGCTCCTCGGGCCAGGACAGCGAGTTAGTGAATACGTACCGCATGACAACCTGGAGTGTGGATACTGCGGTGGCAATCCAAACAATGGCAATCATAATGGTCTCTTCAAAATGTTTGTCCAACCAGCTAAGTACCTTCAATCAAATCCTCCCTTTCTTTTCTCTGCCCATAAAGCACCGGGCAGCTTTTTGCCGGCGAAGAGGCTTATTTTGCCTGCGTTGCGCGTTACAGGCACTTCCCACAAAAGACCTCCTTCTGCTTCATCCTCTTCTGTGCAAATTCATTGTAGTACACACTATAAAATTTGTCAACAATTTTATTTTAATGTCGACTAATAATTTATATAAAATACTTTTCTTACATTTTGTAGCCTAATTTTTATCCGCCCTTTGGCTTTTTATATATTTTTTCTCCGTAATTCTTTCATCTTTTTGTTGCTAATGCGCACATCATTTGGCGTATAATAGACATATTTTCCCTGCAAAGATATTGACAATCTTCTCACAGAAAGTGTACAATCTTAAAAAAAAGTATATTTATTAGGCAGGAAGGTAGACGAATGGAGCAGACATTTGACATAAATATGGGCAGTTCGGACTCTCGGATGGCGGCAGTGGAGTGTGCCATCATAAAAATTCGAAATAAAATTATTTTAGGGGAATATCCCAAAAAAATGTCGATCACGGAAGCTAAGCTGGCGGAAGACTGCGCCCTGTCCAGAGGTTCTATCCGCAGCGCGCTGAGCAGACTGGAAACCGAGGGTTTGATTACCTCCAAGTCCAATGGGCGCAAAGAGATAAGCGGAGTGTCTATGGCGTATGTCCGTGATCTGTACGACATGCGTGAGCGGTTTGAACAGCTTTGCATTCAGACCATTATGAACAGAAAGACCGATTCCGAATATGAATATATCAGCGGTATCGTGGGGCCGCTAAGCCAGCTTCCGAGTGCAGAAGGTCAATTTATGGACCTGCGGGCGGTTGCGGATATGAATTTTCACAAAACGCTGATCCAAATTTCTCAAAACAGAATTCTGGCCGCGTGTTGGAATGTAATCGGTCCAGTGGTGTGGAATTTGCAGTCCGTCAACGCAATCTATGGACGGACAGTGGGAAACTATGAGCTCCACGTAGCCGCTGAACACAATGAAATTATCAAACTGCTTATGAATCGGGACGAAAGAATTTACCCGCTTATGGAATCCCATGTCAGAAATGCAGAAAAAGCGACTGTTATGCTGCTTTCTGAAAAGGGCATTATTTAAAATGCCGTCAGGTAAAATTTCAAAAATATATATCAAAAAACAGGCTGGACAGCTCGAAAGAGTTGTCCAGCCTGTTTTTCCATCCTATTTAAATAAATTTAAATAAAAACGGAACTCGATTCCGGTTTCTCCGCATCATTCACGCCAGGGGAGAGTAAACAGACCCCGTTCCCGTCCGCTTACTCCACCAGCTCCACGGTATAGCCCAGCTCCCGCAGACCGGATACGATCCCGCCCGGGTCCCACCCCATGGGATGCCTCCCATGGGGTCCCCCTTCTTCTTTCACCCCCGGGGCGAAATGAATCCGCCCCGGGGCAAGGATTTGCCCAAGGGCAAATCCCTTGTACGGCGCAGGCGCCGCCCCGCCTGCGGCGGGGACATGGCGGACCCAAAATCCGTCTGCTTACTCCACCAGCTCCACGGTATAGCCCAGCTCCCGCAGACCAGATACGATCCCGCCCGGGTCCACCATGTGGCCGGCGCCTACCGCTAAAAAGAAGGTGTTCTCCCCCTCGGTCTCCAGATAGGCAGCGGCCGCGGCAATCATGCCGGGGTCCCGCTCCGTAAACAGCTTGGCGTTGAGCTCATCATCACTGGTGAGGACGGCGGCCTTGTCATACACCTGGGCAAATGCCTCCGGGTCTCTGTCCTTCCAGGCGGCAAACATACCGGCCAGCATCTGCTCCTGCTCCTGAGCTGCCTGCTGGATTTCCGGGGACACCGTCCCGCTCTGGGCCAGTTCCAGCAAAGCCAGGGCAGAATCCAGGTAGGCCTCCTGGTACTCGGCGGACAGGCCGTCAAAGATGCCGCCTTGGAAGGCGTAGGTCTCCACCGCGTCAATAGTCTTGCCAGCGTTCACCGCCCGGGCATTGACATACAGATCAATGGCCATGGCGTTTGCCCCGGTGGTGTCATCAGTCATGCTCAGGCTGGAGAAGGTGGAAGCCAGGACCCAGGGCTTATAGGCATCCAAGTCGTTGGGACCCATGCCCAGCAGCTGAGCCTGGGTCTGCACCCTGGCGTACAGCTGGGGGGCGATGTGGTCGGCCAGGGTGGTGCCGTCGGTATAGGTCTGAAGGGCCTGGAACTCGGCCAGTCCCGCCTGGTCGTTGAGGTCCAGCTCAAAGCTCACGGTCTGAGCGGCGTCAATGGCGTCCCGCAGGGACTTGTGGAGGGGGTAGATGTTGTCCCGGTCCAGATGGATGGTACCCAGCAGATAGAGGGTATTCTCCCCGTTGGTGGCCTTCCACAGCAGACCCAAGGAACCGGCGTCGTTTGCGTCATACACCGCCAGAATCAGGCGGTTGGCCATCACCATGGCCTCCTGATAGGTACAGGTGCGCTCCAGGGCCAGGTCGCCTGTCTGGTCCCCCTGGACCACCCCCAGCTCGGTCAGGAAGGCGGCCGCACCCGCCTCCACACCAGGCAGCTCATAGGCCGCCGCCTGCTGGTAGAGGGCGTTCATCACCCCGCCCCGGGTGGTATCCACCACCAGACCCACAGTGTCCGCCGTTCGCCGGGGCAGCTCCAGCAGGGCCAGCTTGCCCGCCGCAATGCCGCACATGTTGTCCAGCTGCTCCATGGTCACGGGGCTTTGAATGTAAGTTGCATAGTTGTCGTCCACCAGACCCAGAGCGTAGCTGTCCGCCAGGGCGCTTACCGCCCAGGCATCGGGCAGTTGGGGCTGGGGCGTCTCCTCCGCCGCCAGGGCGGGCAGGCTCACCAGGACCGCAGCCAGCACACCGGCCAGCCCCCGCTTCAACCAATTGCTCTTTCCCATAGAAGTCACTCCTTATTTAATATGCAGGTTGGCAATAAACTGCTTGGCCGTCCGCGGGGTCCGGCCAGGGTGGCGCATCTCCCAGCGGAGGGCGCCGGTGCGCAGTTCCTGCCGGTCCATCTCCACTCCGTACAGGTCGGCCATCCGCTCCACCAGCTCCAGAAACTCCTTTTGGTTCAGGGCCAGATAGGGGATGCGCAGGCCGAAGCGCTCAGCCAGGGAGGTCTTCTCCTGAATGGTCTCGCTGGCGTCCACCTCGTCCCCCGCCCGGTCGGAGAAGGTCTGCCGCACCAGATGGCGGCGGTTGGAGGTGGCGTAAATGGCCACGTTGGCCGGCCGCTTCTCCAGGCCGCCCTCCAGAATGGTCTTCATCACGGAATAGGTGGTGTCATCCTGGTCAAAGGCCAGATCGTCAATAAACAGGATAAACTTCAGCCGCCGGCCCCCCAGGGTGCGGATGAGCCGGGGCATACCCGCCAGCCCCTCCTTCTGCACTTCGATGAGCCGCAGGCCTTCAAAGCCGGGCAGAGAGAGCAGGCTCTTCACCGTGGCCGATTTGCCGGTTCCACTGTCCCCATAGAGCAGCACGTTGTTCACCGCCCGCCCCTCCAGCATGGCCTGGGTGTTGGCAATGACCTGGTCCCGCTGGAGTTCATAGCCCAGCATTTCATCCGCTCCGGGACAGTCCGGGTCCGCCACCGGGTAGAGCTCCCCGTCCTCCCACAAAAAGGCCCGGCAGCGGGCAAACAGCCCGGAACCGTGCGTGCGGTAAAATTCCGTCAGCGACGCAAAGGTAAAGGGACAGCCCGCCGTCCATCGGGGCAGCAGCCTCGCCGCTTCCGGCGCAGTCTTCTCCAGCTCTGCCAGCAGCACGCCGCAGTCCAGCTCTGACAGGGCTCGGAAGACCTCCACCTCCCGCTCCGCTGCCGCCGACAGGGCGGGGTCATCCCCCTCCCGTTCTATCAGGAGGGCGTAGGGAAAGCTCTTATCCCGCAGCTGATCGTGCAGCCAGTCCCCCAGGCCCAGATATCCCCCCTGGCGAAGCAGGTAGAACAGCTCTGCATAGTCGTCCGCCGCCCCGCCGCCGTCCTCCGCCGCCAGCCCGTCCAGCAACCGGCGCAGCGCCGCCATCTCCGGTGTGTCCAATATAGGCCGGTAAGCCGCCAAGCTCCGTAAGGCCCGGCCCAGAATCTCCAAGTTCATGCTTTGTGGCCTCCTTCACAGATGGCACTATTTTATGCGTCCCCATTCTCCCTGTCAATCCCGGGCCTTGACTTTTTCGGCCGCCTTTCGTATCCTTAACCAAAAGAAAGGAAGGATGTATATGCTGCTTCAGGCACAGCGGGAGCTGGTGGTGGCCTACGGCAAAAAGCTGGTCACCGCCGGCCTGACCGACGGCACCTTCGGCAACCTCAGCGTCTTCGACCGGGAGAGCGGGCTGATGGCCATCAGCCCCTCGGGCATGGACTACTTTCTCACCACGCCGGAGGATGTGGTGGTCACCGATCTGGAGGGACAGGTGGCGGAGGGCCGGCGGAAGCCCTCCAGCGAGCTGGACCTTCACCGCCTTTTTTACCAGCGCCGTCCGGATGTCCAGGGCGTGGTCCACACTCACTCCCCCTTTGCCACCATTCTGGCCTGCTTGGGCTGGTCTATCCAGCCGGTCCACTATCTGGTGGCCTACTCCGGTCCCTCGGTCCCCTGCATCCCCTATTATCCCTTCGGCTCCCTGGAGCTGGCGGAGGCCGCCTGGGACGCCATGAAGGACACCTACAACGCCTGCCTGCTGGGCAACCACGGCCTGCTGGCGGTGGGCGGGAGTCTGAGCTTTGCCTTTGACGCCGCCCAGCAGCTGGAGTTTCTCTCCAAGGTGTACTACCACACCCGACTGGCCGGAGGAGGGATCAGCCTCACCGACGACCAGCTCCAGGCGGTGCTGGGGAAATTTCAGTCCTACCGGCAGGCATAGCAGCCGCCAGGCAAAACAGGCCCGGCGGGGAGCTGACCGCTCCCCGCCGGGCCTGCTTTGATTTTTGGAAAGGATGGCTTACATGACGTCCTTGCGGATCTTGTGGGCCAGCTCCAGGGTCTTGGCGCTGACATTGTCGGTGAAGTAGCTCTCGTAGGCTTCCACGGGAGGCTTCTTGCCGATGAGGATGCAGATAACAGCAGCCACCAGGGACAGGCCGCAGGAGACGATGAAGGCGGGCAGTCCGAAGGGAGCGCCGGCCAGCATGCAGTAGGCATAGGCAATCAGGCCCACGATCATGGAGGCGAAGGCCGCCAGATTGTTCATCCGCTTGATGTACAGGCCCAGCCAGATGGAGGCGAAGAACATGGAGCCGAAGGCGCCGTACACATAGGTGAAACCATCCGCCAGCAGGGAGAATTGCCCGATGGCGCAGATCACGGCGATGACGCCCAGGGACAGGATGGTAATGCGCAGCTGCTTGGTGGTCTTGGCATCCTCCTCGGCGGAGGCGGCCTTACCCTGAATGACGCGCTTGATGTCGTAGATCAGGGAGGTGGAGCAGTGCAGCAGCATGGAGTTGGCGATGGACACGGCGGCGGCGCAGATGGCGGTGAGGGCCAGGGCGCCCAGAATGGGATTGATGTGATCCATAATCAGACGGGGGAACATGTAGTCGCTGGTGATGCCCTCGGGCAGGCTGGGCATAATCATCTTGCCGCCCATGCCGATGACGATCAGGGGGATAAACACGGCCACCAGGATGACCATGACCAGGAACATCTGGAGCGCGGCGGTCTTGGCGTTGCGGGGGGCCATGAAGCGGGACACCCAGTGGGGCGCCACGGTGGAGCCGAAGCAGTTGGACAGGAAGTAGGAGATGCACACGCTGGCGCCCAGAGTACCCCAGTTGCTGCCCAGGATACCGGCCACCAGGGGCTCGCCGCCCTCGGTGACAGGAGCGGTGGTGGTGCCAAAGTTCTCAAAGATGGCGCCGATGCCGCCGCACTCGGTGAGCACGGCTACCATGGCGGCGATGACGCCCACCAAAATCAGAGAGGCGTTCAGGGTGTCGGTAGCGGCCACGGACTCAAAGCCGCCCATGCAGGTGAAAATCAGCAGGACCATGAAGAACAGACAGGCGATGGTGTAAGGCACCCCGGTGAGGGTGGAAAACACGATACCGAAGCCCTGGATCTGGATGTAGGAAAACACGAAATAGCCCACCAGCTCAATCACGGCGGAGAAAATCTGGATGGGACTCTTCTCCGTATAGGGATCATAGCGCATGTGCATAAACTCGGGGAAGGTGCGGCTGGGGACCTCGGGGCGGCGGATCTTGTACGCCACCAGGGGCATCAGGCCGGTAGCCAGGAACCAGCCGGCCACCCAGCCGAACACGGCGCACACGCCCCGGGAATAGATGTTGCCAGGCACACCCATGACGGATGCCACGGACAGCCAGGTTGCCATGGACGTACCCACGCCCAGCAGCAGGCCCATCTTGTTGCCGCCGGTGGTGAAGTCGCTCATGGTCTCCACCTTCTTGGCACTCATCAGGGACGTGATAATGATAAACCCAAAGTAAATCACAAACACGCCAATGTAAATCATGCTTTTCATTGGTTACTTTCCTCCTCTTTAGCCTCTGGAATGTTGCTTGCTCACCATCCCGGGTTTACTTTTTCTTTTTTCCCGGGTCGCAGGTGAAGAGATTGCCCGTGGCGCCCAGACGCTCCAGGCCGGTCTTTTCGATGGCACTGGCCACGCCCAGATAAACCACCAGACCGATCACCAGCACAACAATCCACGCGATAAAAGGGAACATGGATACCATAAGAATACCTCTCTTTCGTTTGGAATTTATCTAGCAACAGAGACGCTACGCCCTGTCCCTGGGGAGCAGTGCGGTGGCCTCGCCGGTGAGGACCACCGTACCCTCCTGATTGGCGCAGGTGGTGGTGAGCACCACCCGGTTGCGCTCCAGGTCAAGGGACTTGATCTCTGCTGTAGCCGTAATGGTATCGCCGATATGAACGGGAGCCAGGAATTTCAAGGTTTGGCCGGTATAGATGGTCCCCGGTCCGGGCAGGTGCATCCCCAGCACGGCGGAAATCAGCCCGGCAGACAGCATGCCATGGGCGATGCGGGTTTTGAAATGGGTGGTTTTGGCGTACTCCTCATTGGTGTGGGCGGGATTCAGATCGCCGGTTACCCCGGCGAAGAGATACACGTCGCTTTCGGAAATGGTCCGGCTCACCGACGCCTTCTGGCCCACAAAATAACGGCTGCTCATCAGACAGCCTCCTTTCTCCCTTACAGCGGATAGGTAAACCACTCCTTGGGGAACAGCTCCACGTTCTCCATGGACAGGGGCAGCCGTCCCGCCTCAATACCGGTGACGATCTCCACCACCTTGTCGTTGAAGGGCGTGGGAATGCCGTGCTGCCTGCCGGTCTGGCAGACAAAGCCGTTGATCATGGTGACCTCGGTTTTCTTTCCCTTCTCCAGGTCCTGGAGAAGGGACGGGCCACCGAGATCGACTTCATCAACGGCATCGTCTGCCGCAAAGGCGACGAGCACGGCATCGACACCCCCTATAACGACAAGGTGGTGGAGCTGGTGAAGCGGGAGGAGGCCACCAAGGTACTCCACACCATGCAGAATAAAGAAGAATTCCTGCCCCTGCTGGCAGCTGACGAACAGTGAGGGATACAACCATGAGTGACAAGACAATTATCACCGTAGCCACCACCGGCGCCTGGCCCACCAAGGCCAACAACCCCAACGTACCCATGACCCCCGAGGAGAT
>NZ_CALXFV010000011.1 GCF_944387675.1 uncultured Flavonifractor sp.
TAATGATTTTGTTCTGAAATACATTAAGACGACCAAGGAGCAGCTTCTGGGAACCAAAATCCAGGAGCTGTTCACTGACATCAATCTGCTCTCCTCCATCCAGGCCAACGAGGCTGTCACGGATTACATTACAACGTTGGTATTCCAAAATGGCTGTTACAACTGTACCGTCACATGCAGAAAAATCGGCAAAGCCTCCGACTCTCCTGAAACGCTGGTTCTCATTGGTGAGCTGATGCGTGCCAAGACCCTGGCCCAGCGCATCAATACCAACGACGCTCTGCTTACCTTCAACGACATCATCGGGGAAGATTTGCAGCTGTCCTCCATGATTCGCTTTGCCAAGGTTGCCGCCGAGACCTCCGCCAACGTCCTGATTCTGGGGGAAAGCGGCACTGGGAAAGAGGTGTTTGCTCAGGCAATCCACAGCGGCAGTCTTCGGAAAAACGGTCCTTTTATCGCGGTAAACTGCGGCGCCATTCCCAAGGAGCTTATTACCAGCACCCTGTTTGGATATGAAGAGGGAGCCTTCACCGGCGCAAAGCGGGGCGGCAGTCCCGGCAAGTTTGAGCTGGCAGATAAAGGCACCCTGTTTCTGGATGAAATTGGCGAGCTGCCGCTGGACGTGCAGGCGGTTTTGCTGCGTGTCCTGGATCAAAAAACCTTTACCCGGGTGGGCGGAAAGAAAAATATCGCCGTGGACGTGCGCATCATTGCCGCCACCAACCGCAATCTGCTTCAGGAAAGTGTCGCAGGACATTTTCGCCAGGATCTCTATTACCGCCTCAATGTGCTCTCCTTACAGCTTCCGCCCCTGCGGGAGCGCAAAGGTGACGTGATCCTGCTGGTAAAGCACTTTCTCAAGCGGATGGAGCAGCGCTATAATCGCGGTCCCCTTTTCTTGACCTCGGAGGCCCAGGATCTGCTCCAGTCCTACTCCTGGCCCGGCAACATCCGGGAACTGCAAAACGTCATCGAGCGGGCCGTGGTTCTTTCCAAGGAAAGCGTCATAGATGCCCATGCTTTCCACAGCCTGCTTCCCGCCCAGCTCTCCGTTCCCTCCGCCCCCGTCGGCAGCCAGGCGGCCTCCTTCAGCAGTGGAGACCTGTCCGATGAGCGGGACGAAATTCTCCGCGTTTTGGAAGAATGCCGCTGGAACGTCAGCAAGGCGGCTGTGCGGCTTAATGTCGCCCGCTCCACACTGTATCGAAAAATGTACTACTACAATCTTCGATAGATGCTTTTACATTCGACTCTTCCGCCAGACATCTGTAGATCCCCCCTGGTTTTATTGTATTTCAATAAATTTTAATTGATTTATAATATAATCCGTGATATCCTGTAGGGCAGAAAGGGGGGCTATGCCCATGCTGAAACAACTGCTGTTTCTCCTTCCGGTGCTGCTGCTGGCATCCTGCGCCGCTTCGCCGGTCAAGGAGGTATCCCAGGTCCTGGAGCTGTCCCTGCCGGAGGGGGATGTTGTGGTTGACCTCGACACCCACGGGGGCTTCCACGGAGACGGAGAATCCTGCGTCGTCCTGGCCTTCGCCCCGGAAACCGGGGAGGCTCTGGCGGTGGAGCTGGCCGGGCGGAGCAACTGGCAGGACCTGCCCATGGAGGAGGCGGCCGCCAGTGTGCTGGGCTCCATCTGCTCTCTGCTGGAGAATGACGGACTGGACTACACCGTACCCAGCCGGGGCTGGTACTGGTACCTGGACCGTTCGCCGGAGGGGTACAGCCTGGACGTTCCACACAACTGCACCATTGCCATTTACGACCCACAGGGCTGCCAGCTGGCATATTTTGAGCTGGACTGCTGAGATTTTGGGAGATTGTATCATAGCTATCTTTCTTTTCTCGCAGTACTGCGCTATAATGGGAGCCATGAAACCAACCGCAAGGAGGGCTTGCCATGCGCAGCGACAACGTGACAAAAGGGGTGGAGCGTGCCCCCAACCGCTCCCTGTTTTACGCTCTGGGCTACACCAAGGAGGAGCTGGAGCGCCCCCTCATCGGGGTGGTGTGCTCTTATAACGAGATCGTACCCGGCCATATGAACCTGGACAAGATTGCCGAGGCTGTGAAGGCCGGCGTCCGGGCCGCCGGAGGCACTCCGGTGGAATTTCCCGCCATCGCCGTGTGCGACGGCATCGCCATGGGCCACATCGGCATGAAATATTCCCTGGTGACCCGGGATCTCATCGCCGACTCCACCGAGGCCATGGCTCTGGCCCACCAGTTTGACGGTCTGGTGATGATTCCCAACTGCGACAAGAATGTTCCCGGCCTGCTGATGGCCGCCGCCCGGGTGAATATCCCCACCATCTTCTGCTCCGGCGGCCCCATGCTGGCCGGAAAGCTCAATGACGGCCGCCGTTCCTGCCTGTCCCACATGTTTGAGGCGGTGGGCGCCTACAAGGCGGGCAAGCTGGACGAGGCAGGGGTAGAGGACTACGAAAACAACGCCTGTCCCACCTGCGGCTCCTGCTCCGGCATGTACACCGCCAACTCCATGAACTGTCTCACCGAGGCCATCGGCATGGGTCTGCGGGGCAACGGCACCATTCCCGCCGTGTGGTCGGCCCGGCTGCGGCTGGCCAAGCACGCCGGCATGCAGGTAATGGAGCTGGTAAAACGGAACATCCGCCCCCGGGACATTATGACCGAGGCCGCCTTCCACAACGCCGAGACGGTGGACATGGCCCTGGGCTGCTCCACCAACACCATGCTCCATCTGCCCGCCATCGCCCACGAGTGCGGCATTGAGCTGGATCTGGACCTGTCCAACGAGATTTCCTCCAAGACCCCCAACCTGTGCCACCTGGCTCCCGCCGGAGATACCTACATGGAGGATCTGGAGGGGGCCGGCGGCGTATACGCCGTGATGAAGGAACTCACCAAGAAGGGACTGCTGGACACCAGCGTGCTCACCTGCACCGGCAAAACCCTGGAGGAAAATCTGGAGGGGGTAGTCAACCGTAACCCCGAGCTCATCCGCCCCATCGAGCATCCCTACTCCTCCGACGGCGGCATTGCGGTGCTCAAGGGCAACCTGGCTCCCGAGGGCTGCGTGGTGAAGCGCTCCGCCGTGGCTCCCGAGATGATGCGCCACACCGGCCCTGCCCGTGTGTTTGACTGTGAGGATGACGCCATCGCCGCCATTTACGAGGGAAAGATTGTCTCCGGCGACGTGGTGGTTATCCGGTATGAGGGTCCCAAGGGCGGCCCCGGTATGCGGGAGATGCTCAACCCCACCTCGGCCATCTGCGGCATGGGTCTGGGGGAGAGCGTGGCTCTCATCACCGACGGCCGGTTCTCCGGCGCCACCCGGGGGGCCTCTATCGGCCACGTCTGCCCCGAGGCCGCTCAGGGCGGTCCCATCGCCTTTGTAGAGGAGGGGGACATCATCTCCATCGACATTCCCGGCTGCTCCATCACCCTCGACGTGGACGAGGCCACCCTGGCCCAGCGCCGCGCCAAGTGGGTATGTCCCCAGCCCAAAGTCCAGACCGGTTACCTGGCCCGGTACGCCAAGCTGGTCACCTCCGCCGCCCGGGGCGCCGTCCTGGAATAAAGAAAACAAGAAGCCGGCCTGCCGCTGATGCGGCAGGCCGGCTTCTTGTTTGTGCTCAGAATTGGGGGCCGCTGTTGCTGTCATCCTGATAAGGACTCTGATAGGTGGGACTTTGATAGCCGGTGTGCTCCTCCGGGAAGGAGCCATACACCGCCCAGTGATAGAAGTTAGCCTCGGTACACCCGGCATAGGGCGCCACCCACAGGCTGAGGATACCCAGGGTAAAGGCGGAGAGAATCCACCAGCCCAGGAAGGATAGGTCCAACACGAACAGTTCCCACTTATGACCCACCATGGTCTGTTTGCTGGCGGTAATGGCGGCCAGCGTACTCATGTCCGGATTGTCCAGCAGGATGTAGACCGCCAGGCGGTAGCGGTAGGCGACCACCGTCTCAATCACCGCTCCGCAGACAATCAGCAGGCCGCCCAACAGCATCAGGACGCTGCTCTCCGTCACACCTCCCGCTATCAGGAGAATTACACCGGGCAGCGTGGCTGCCAGCCCCCACAGCGTCGCAAACAGGGCCGGCAGGAAGCTGACCAGCAGAGCGCGTCCCAGGTGAGAAAAGCCCTCCAGCAAAGTGCGGTAGCCCGGCCCCGTCCGCCGGGCCAGGTCCAGGCCGTAGGCGGCATAGCCGAATACCATCACCCATTGGTAGAGGGTGATCAGCAGTTCCATCAGCAGATAGACCCTCACCCTCTGGAAGGTGAAGAGGTAGTAAAACACATCCTCCAGCTCTTCCCCGTCCATCAGATACCAGTAGGCCAGGGTAAAGGGATTGGATACAAAATACATGATGGCGCTGGTCAGCACCCCGGTAAGCAATACATACACCAGGGTCACCAACATGGGGTGTGGATAGGCGCCCCGCATGGCCAGCCTGGCCCGATACTTGGCCTCCGGCCGGTTAAATCCCATAAGAATCCCTCACAATCTCAGTGTCGTGAGGGTATCATACCACATCACTGGGCGCTTTGCAAGCAGGGCAGCGACACCCGGAAGGTGACGCCCCCCGCCCGGTTGGAGACCCCATATTCCCCGCCGTGGGCCTTCACGGCCGCCTTCACGATGGCCAGACCCAGACCGGTGCCGCCGGTGTCCCGGCTGCGGCTCCGATCGCTCCGATAGAAGGGCTCCCAGATCCGGGACAGGTCCTTCTCCGGGATAGGCTCGCCGTCGTTATCCACCGTCAGCACCGCCCACCGACCCTCCTTGCCCGCCCGTACGGCGACCGTCCCGCCGGGAGGACAGTGACGCAGGGCGTTGGAGGCCAGGTTGGCCGCCACACTTTCCAGACGGGAGCGGTCTCCCTCCGTCCACACCTGAGACAGGTCCAGACTCAGGGCGATCCCCTTCTGCGCCAGGGGCAGGGCCAACCTGTCCAGGACCCCCTTTACCAGGGCGGACAGCTCCAACGGTTCCCGGTTCAGGGCCTCCCCCCGCTCCAGCCGGGCCAGATCCAGCAGGGCGGCGGTGAGGGCGGCCATCCGGTCGGTCTCGGAGAGCACCACATCCAGGTACTCCCCCCGTTTCTCCGGGTCAATATCCTCCCGCAGGGCCTCGGCGTGGGTCCGAAGGATGGCCAGGGGGGTCTTCAGCTCATGGGCCGCCGCCCGGGTAAAGGCCCGTTCCCGGCGGATGGCCCGGTACTCCAGCCAGGCGGTAAACAGAGACAGGGCCGCCGCCATCCCCAGGGTGAGCAGGAGCATCGGTTCCAGACCGGTGAGGGCGTACAGCTTGGGCAGGGAATAGTTTGACGCAAGAGGTCTCACGGCGCCGGCAACCAGGTAGGCATTGGAATTCCAGCCGCCGCCATAGGCCAGCCCCTCCTGGGGCCACCGGGGAAAGGTCTCCTCGATTTCATCCACCTCCGCCTCCAGAGCGCGATAGCGCTCCAGCTGGGGCTCCGGGTCCCCCCGGCCCAGCAGTGGGGAATAAAACTCCACCCAGGTACCGGAATAGGACTCCGGCGCCCGGCCGGGGAACAAATCGGCTTCCGTATCCGCCAGCACCACTTCCCCCGTTTCAAAGAGGAGGGTCAGCTTCTGCACATACAGCGCCTCTCCTTCCCGCCAGCCCACTGCCTGGACGCCGGTGAACCGCGGTCTCACATCATCGTCATACCGGTAGAACACCTGCTTCGGATAGCCATTCAAAATCTCCAGCGCCGCCAGCATCTCCTCATCGGTCATGGCGGGGTCAAAAACCAGATACACGATGGAGTCCTCCTCCGGATCCGTCTCCCCGGTCATTCCGGTATACCCTACCAGCATCTGCGTCTGGCCCAGCCGGTCTCCGTCCTTTTCGTAGATGCGCAGAAAGAGCTGACCCCCATAGTCCCGGAGCAGGTGCTCACCCATCATGGTGAGCTGGGCGGAGCAATAGCCGTCCTCCCAGGGAAGGAACCGGACGATACCCAGATCCTTCGGCTGGGCGCTGAAAGTGACCTCCCCGGTTCTGATCCGCATAGGCAGATCACTGTACTGCTGTACGACATCCTCCTGGCACCATCGGTAGTTGACCCAGACCAGGGCGGCCATGACCGCCGCCCACAGCAGCAGGAAGACGGCCAGCTTCCCTGCCAGGCAATTGAAAAACAGCCGCTTGTCCTCCATCTCAGCCGCCCTCCATTCGATATCCCGCCTTGAACACCGTCTTGATCTGGCTTCCTGCCGGACCCAACGCGGAGCGCAGGCGCTTGATGCGCACATCCACCGCCCGCTCGCCGCCGTCAAAGTCGATGCCCCACACCTTGTCCAGCAGCTGCGCCCGGCTGAGCACCTGGCCCTTGTTGCGCATGAGGCAGAGCAGCAGGGCATACTCCCGGGGAGAGAGCTCCACCTCCCTCCCGTCCACCGCGCACCGGTGTCCGGCTGGCTCCAGGGTGATGGCTCCACAGGTGAGCGTCTCGCCCCCCTCCCCCCGGCTGCGGCGGATAAGGGCTTTCGTCTTGGCCAGCAGCACCGCCAGGGAGAAGGGCTTGGTCACATAGTCGTCCCCGCCCAGCTCGTAGCCCCGGAGCATGTCCCGCTCCTCCCCCAGGGCGGTGAGGAACAGGATGGGGACCCGGCTGTGCGCCCGCACCGCCCGGCACACCGCAAAGCCGTCGGCCTCCGGCATGAGCACGTCCAGCAGCACCGCGTCGTAGTCCCGCTGCCGCAGCAGCTCCAGGGCCTCCGCCCCGTCCTTTGCCAGGTCGCAGGCCATCCCGTGGGCCTGGAAGTAGTCCCGGACAATGGCGCGCAGCCGTGCCTCGTCCTCGGCCAGCAGTACCCGCTCTTCCATATCCTTTCCCTCCTTCCGGCCCCAGGATAGCACCCGGTTGTGTCGGTTTGATGTCACGGAGAAAAAAATCCCGGAGGACAGCCTCCTCCGGGATAGATGCGTCTGTTATCGCCGTCCGGCGCCGCCGCCCCGGAAGCCGCCTCCTCCACGGAAGCCGCCGCCCCGGAAGGAACCGCCTCCGAAGCCGCCCCGGCCCGCGCCGCCGCCCCGGAAGGAACCGCCGCCGTGGAAGCCGCCGCCCATGGGCGGCCGGGGTCCTCTGGGCGGTCTGGGGGGCCGGGGACGGGGGGGGCGGCCGAAGATAAGGGGCCGGTAGAGGTAGGGCGGCGGGGGCATGCCGGGCATCAGGTACCGCCGGCGGTAGCGGCGGTAGCGCCAGCCGTCCGCCAGGCAGGCGATGATGATTAGCGCCACAATCAACCCAAACAGCCCGAACAGGCCAAAGCCGAACACGGGACCCACATAGCCGTAGACGTGGACGTTCTCCGCCTCCGGATCGTAAAACTCCTGTTCCCCGCCGCCGGCGCTGCCGGCGTAATAGCTCTCATACCAGCCATAAATGGCGTCAAAGAAGTCCCGGGTGGCCTGGTCATAGTCCCCGGCATCGTAGCCGTCATAAAAGTACTGCTCCAGATACTGCTCTATGCGGGAGGCGGGGAGGGCGCCCTCCAGGCCGGACCCGGTCATGGCCCACACCTTGTTCTCCCCCACGGCGTACACCAGCAAAAAGCCGTTGTTCCGATCCGCGTCACCGATGCCGCCCCAGTTCTCCGCCACCGCCATGGCGTAGTCGGCGGAGTCCATGCCGTCCATAAAATCTACCGCCACCACCACAATCTCGCCGCCGGTGGTTTCAAACAGGGTCTTGTTTTTGCTGACGATGTACTGCTCGGTCTCATCGCTGAGCACATCGGCATAGTCGGCCACATAAAAGGCGTCGGTGGGTTCCGCCACCGCCCCGGCGGTGGCGGGCAGAAGGCCCAGTACCAGGGTCAAGCAGAGCAGCACGCTCCAAACTCTCTGTTTCATAGATGCACTCCTATGCAAATAGCTCCGCGGGAGCCACAAAGGTCAGTTTGGACAGGATGCTGGCGGGAAAGGCCCCAAGCACCTCGTCATTGAACCGCTCCGCCGCGTCGTTGTAGCCGTCCCGGGCGATGGTGTCCGCCTCGGAGGCCAAGTCGGTGCGGAAGCCCCGGACATACTGGCTGTCCTTGTCGGTGAGGTCACGGTCTTCCAGCTCATCCAGCACGGCGGCGGCCTCTGCCTGGAGACGGGTATAGTCGGCATAGGCGCCGGCAATACTCTGCTGCTGACCCAGGGCCTCCCGGCTGTCCGTCAGGGCGGACAGGGCGCTCTCCTCCAGGTAGCGCGCCCCCACCGTCAGCAGGTTGGCGGTGATGTCCAGGCAGTCCCGAAGATCTCCGGCAATGGGGGCGAACTGCGCCTCCACACGGGTCCGCTCACTCACCAGGGAGCGGTGGGAGCCCAGCAGCACCGACAGCACAATCACCGCCGCCAGCACCACCAGGCCGCCGGTATAGCTTTTCAAAAATTTCATGGCTTAGCCCCGCAGCTCCAGCAGCTTCTGCTTCAGCTCGCCCTCAATGCGGCCCAGCTCGGCCTCCGCCTCCCGGCGCTTCTGGGCGCCGTCCTTCTGGATCTGCATCACCTCGTCCAGGGTGGAGATGAGCTGCTGGTTGGTATGCTGGAGGGTCTGGATATCCACCACGCTCCGCTCGGCCTCCTTGGCGGTCTCCACGGTACCCATTTTCAGCAGGTCGGCGTTCTTCTGCAAAAGTTCGTTGGTCATGTTGGTCACCGCGCTCTGGGCGGCGGTGGCCTGCCGGGAGTGCTCCAGCCCCAGGGCCAGTACCATCTGGCTCTTCCACAGGGGGATGGTGTTCACCAGCGAGGACTGGATCTTCTCCAGCATCAGCGCGTCGTTGTTCTGAATGAGCCGGGTCTGGGGACCCATCTGGATGGAGATCATCCGGGTAAGCTCCAGGTCGTGGATCTTCTTCTCAAAGCGGGAACACATGTTGGCCAGGTCGTTGTAGGCCTGGGCGTCCTCCTGGCTGCCGGACTGGGCCGCCTTCTGCCGCAGTCCCTCCAGTTCCCCGGCGCGGACGGCCTGGAGCCGCTTCTTGCCCGCCAGGATATACATGGTCAGCTCCTTGTAGTACTTGGTGTTGAGCTCATACATCTGGTCCAGCATGGCAATGTCCTTCATCAGGGTTACCTGATGGCCCTCCAGAACGGCAACAATCTTGTCCACGTTGGCCTCCGCCTTGGAATAGGACGCCTTCATGGCCTCCAGCTCGTTGCGCTTTTTCTTGAAGAAGCCGAAGATGCCCTTTTCCTCCTCGTCCTGACCAAAGCCCTTCAGTTCCACCACCAGGGAGGACAGGGCCTGTCCCACCTCCCCCAAATCCTTGGTGCGCACGGAGTTGAGGGTGCTCTCAGAAAAGCCGGCGATGTTCTTCTGGGCCGCCGCGCCGTACTGGAGTACCACACTGGAGTCGGTGATGTCAATTTTCTGGGCAAAGTCGTCCACCATCTTCCGCTCCGCCTCGGTGAGCTGGCTCTCATCCAGCTTGACGGCGTTGGCCTCCCGCTGGGCCTTCGCCGCGGCCGCCGCGTCAGGCGCCAGGGTGAGGGAGGGAGCCTCCGGCTCCTTGGCCTGGGCGGCGGCGGTCCCCAGATCGGGCGTCAGAGTGAGTTCGGGGGTAAAATCGGTATGATCGGTCATGGTGATTCGCTCCTCCTGTTGATTCAAACTTGTCCCAGCTGGCTGCCGCTCAGTCCTTCCCGGTCCAGCATCTGCTCCAGCACGGTGATGTCGGCGGAAATATCCAGGGCTTCGTGGGCAAACAGGGCGTCCAGCTGCCGGTCAAAGGCGGCGCAGATCTGCCCCAGCACAGCCTCTATTTTGCCCATGGTGCCGTCGATGTTGGCACCTTCCACTCCCGCCTGATCCATTCGGTCATAGGCGTTGAGCAGCTTCAGGGTGGTGGGCAGGTAGTAGTTGAGAAACTGCCGGATCTGGCCCAGTTTGCTCCTGTCCTGGGCCACCAGGTCAAAAATTTTCCCGGTAACCTCCTCCAGGTGGGCAATCTGGGCGGAGAGCCGCTGATCCTCGATGCTGTCGTTGAGCCGCCGCAGCTCGGACAAGGCGCGCCGCCGCTCCGCCAGCAGGGGGTCCTCCGGCTCCGGCTCTTTGGCCGGGGGCTCCGGGTCCGGCACAAGGAGCACCCGGTCGGGAAACAATTTCCGCCCTGCCAGCCAGGCCGCCGCCGAGCAGGCCGCTGCCAGCACAAAGTGCCACCAGGCGTACATGGGGCCGAGCACGGCCCACACCGCCCACGCCGCCGCCGCCAGATAAAAGGGGCCGGGAGACTTTTTCCATAGCTTTGCCATTGACAAATCCTCCAAAAATGAGGTTGGCTTTATTGTACCTTTCCCCCTGAGCGGTGTCAAGAACACGTTGACTTTAGGAAAAAAACTGGGTATGATGAATGGTAAGTACCCATTTAAAGAGAGGAAGTCCGCCCATGCTTACCCTGAAAGAGTTTAAAGAAGCCCGCAGTGTGCTCTCCGGCATCATTCGGGATACCAACCTGCTGTACAGCCCCGCCTTCTCCAAGGCCACGGGAAATCATGTGTACATTAAGCCGGAAAACATGCAGGTCACCGGTGCCTACAAAATCCGGGGCGCCTATTATAAGATCAGCACCCTCACGGAAGAAGAGAAGGCCCGGGGGCTGGTTACCGCCTCGGCGGGCAACCATGCCCAGGGGGTGGCCTACGCCGCCCAGCAGGCCGGAGTGGCCGCCACCGTCGTCATGCCCACCACCACGCCCCTGGTAAAGGTCAACAATACCAAGGACTACGGCGCCAGGGTCATTCTCCAGGGGGAAACCTTTGACGACGCCGCCGCGCTGGCCGCCAAGCTGTCAGAGGAGGAGGGGCTGACCTACGTCCACCCCTTCAATGATTTGGCCATCGCCACCGGCCAGGGTACGATTTCCTATGAAATTTTTCAGGACTTGCCTGATGTGGACGTCATTCTGGTACCCATCGGCGGGGGCGGACTGGCCACCGGCGTATCCACCCTGGCCAAGCTCCTCAACCCCAACGTCACGGTCATCGGGGTGGAGCCTACCGGCGCCGCCTCCATGAAGGCCAGCCTGGAGGCAGGCCACGTGGTCACTCTGGACAAGGTGGAGACCATTGCCGACGGCGTGGCGGTGAAAACCCCCGGCGACCAGATTTTCCCCTTCATTCAAAAAAATATTGACGACATCATCACCATCAACGACGACGAGCTGGTGGACGCTTTCCTGGACATGATGGAGAAGCACAAGATGATTGTGGAGAACGCCGGCCTGCTGCCCATGGCCGCCCTGAGCCATTTGAAGGGTGAGGGGAAGAACGTGGTGCCTGTTCTCTCCGGCGGCAACATGGACGTCATCACCGTGGCCAGTCTGGTGCAGCACGGGCTCATCAATCGCGGGCGGGTGTTTACCTTCTCGGTACAGCTGCCCGACCGGCCCGGCGAGCTGCTGCGGGTGGCCCAAATCGTAGCCGGTGCCAACGGCAACATCATCAAGCTGGAGCACAACCAGTTTGTCAACATCAACCGTCAGAGCGGCGTGGAGCTGCGGGTCACCCTGGAGGCCTTCGGACACAGCCACAAAAAGGCCATTCTGGACGCCATGTGCGCCGCCGGGTACCAGGCCCGGGAGTGCCACACCAACGACTTCTACAATTAACTGCAATACCATTGTGTCCGGGAGAGCGCCGGCTCTCCCGGACACTATATGATGCGGTGCGCGGTTCCGGGGCAGGGGCCGCCGGGCCGGCAGCCCGTGGGCGCGTAGGGAGGACCGGCGGGACCCCGGGCGACATCCGCTTGCCGTATCTTATGTGCGCCGGCGTCCCTATGTCCCCAGCCCGCGGGGCCGGTCCGCCCGCCGGTCCGCCCCGCTTTTCATCCAAACCTGTGTCTGGAGTGGTAACTGATGATTAAAATTGCCCCTTCCATCCTTTCCGCCGATTTCGTCAATCTGGAGCGGGACATCCAGCGTGTCTCCTCCGCCGACTGGCTCCATGTGGACGTGATGGATGGCTGCTTCGTCCCCAACCTTACCATCGGGGTTCCGGTGGTGCAGTCTATCCGCAAGTGTACCGACCTGTTTCTGGATGTTCATCTGATGATTGACAAGCCGGTGCGCTATGTGGAAGCCTTTGCCCAAGCGGGGGCCGACCTGCTGTCCGTTCATCTGGAGGCCGACCACCCTACCCGCATTGCCGAGGCCCTGCGGCTGATGGGGGCGTGCGGCGTGCAGAAGGCGGTGGCCCTGCGGCCCATCACCGCCGCATCCGCCATCCTTCCCTATCTGGAGGAACTGGACCTGGTGCTGGTGATGACGGTGGAGCCCGGCTTCGGCGGGCAGGCCTTTATGGAGAACCAGCTGGATACCATCCGGCAGGTGCGCGCACTCATTGACAAATACAACCCCGCCTGCCGTCTGGAGGTGGATGGAGGCATCAGCCCCAAAACCGCCGGAAAAGTGATCGCCGCCGGGGCGGATACTCTGGTGGCCGGCTCGGCGGTATACGGCGCAGCGGACCCGGCGGCTGCCATCGCCGCCCTGCGGGAGGGCTGAGGCCATGCAGTATTTTCCCCCCGCCCTGGAAAAGCTGGTGGAGCAGTTTGCCCGGCTGCCGGGCATCGGCCGCAAAAGCGCCCAGCGGCTCGCCTTCTTCGTCCTGAGCCTGCCGGAGGAGGACGCGGCCCAGTTCGCCCAGGCCATTGTGGAGGCCAAGTCGGCCATCCACTGCTGTCCGGTGTGTCAGAATTTCTCCCAGGGAGACGGGCTGTGTCCCATCTGTCAGGACCCCAGGCGGGACGCCTCGGTGATCTGCGTGGTGGCCGATCCCAAGGACGTGATGGCCATGGAGCGCTCTCGGGAATATACCGGGGTATACCATGTGCTCCACGGGGTGATTTCTCCCATGAACCATGTAGGTCCCGACGAGCTGCGGGTGAAAGAGCTGGTGGAACGGGTGGGGACCGGCGCCGTCAGCGAGGTAATTATGGCCACCAATCCGGATACGGAGGGGGAGGCCACCGCCATGTACCTCTCCCGGCTGCTCAAGCCCTTCCAAGTGAAGGTAACCCGGCTGGCCTACGGTATCCCGGTGGGGAGCCATCTGGAGTATGCCGACGATGCCACTCTCCTCCGCGCCCTGGAGGGCCGCAGGGAGATGTAGCGCCCAACAGACAGGAACGGAAAAAGCGCCCCGGCTGCCGGGGCGCTTTTTCCTGTCGGTTGGGAGCCGGGCCACACTCCGCAGTCTCAGCGCCGGTCCATGGACACATAGTGCTCGTGCGTTCCCACATACATATAGGCGGGGCGAATAATTTTTCCCATGTTGATCAGCTCTTCAATCCGGTGGGCGGACCAGCCGGCCACACGGGCCATGGCAAAGATAGGCGTATACAGCTCCAGGGGCAGATCCAGCATGTGGTACACAAAACCGGAGTAGAAGTCCACATTGGCGGAGACGCCCTTGTACATTTTCCGCTCTCCGGCAATGACCTCGGGACCCAGGCGGGCCACCAGGGAGTAGAGCTCGTACTCCTCGTTGCGTCCCTTCTCCCGGGAGAGCTTTTCCACAAACTTCTGGAACAGATTGGCCCGGGGATCGGACAGGGAGTAGACAGCGTGGCCCATACCGTAAATAAGGCCCGCCTTGTCAAAGGCCTTTTTGTCCAGCAGAGCCTGGAGATAAGCCCGCACCTCGTCCTCGTCCTTCCAGTCCTTCACGTGCTCCTTCAAATCCTCAAACATGCGCACCACTTTGATGTTGGCGCCGCCGTGCTTGGGACCCTTCAGGGAGGCCAGGGCCGCCGCCATACAGGAGTAGGTGTCGGTACCGGAGGAGGTGACCACGTGGGTGGTGAAGGTGGAGTTGTTGCCGCCGCCGTGCTCAGCATGGAGGGTAAGGCAGATATCCAGCACGTGGGCCTCCCAGAAGGAGTAGGAGGAGTCCGCCCGCAGCAGGGAGAGGATATTCTCCGCCGTGGACAGCTCCGGTCTGGGGGCGTGGATGTACAAGCTGCTGCCGCTCTTATAGTTCCAGGCCTGATAACCGTAAACGCTGAGCATGGGAAACAGGGAAATAAGCTGGACGCACTGGCGCATCACGTTGGGCAGGGAGATGTCGTCGCACTGGTCGTCATAGGAGGCCAGGTTGAGCACGCTCCGGGCCAGGGAGTTCATAATATCGTGGCTGGGCGCCTTCAGAATCACGTCCCGCACAAAGTTGTTGGGCAAAGACCGGTAGTAGGACAGCTGCCTGGTAAAGCTGTCCAGCTCCTCCTGGTTGGGCAGGTGGCCCAGCAGCAGCAGATAGGCGGTCTCCTCAAATCCGAACCGCCCCTCCTCCAGCGCGCCCTCCACCAGCTCCTCCACATCAATGCCCCGGTAGTAGAGCTTGCCGTCGCAGGGGACCTCCTCCCCGTTGACAATCTTTTTCGCAACAATATCGGAGATTTCCGTCAGGCCGGCCAGCACACCCTTGCCGTTCAGATCCCGCAGGCCGCGCTTGACATCATATTTCACATAATCGCCCGGGTCAATGCTGCTGCTTTGCAGCGCCTGGGCCGCCAGAGCCTCAATTTCAGGAGTAATGTCACAGTAATTCGGATTGCTCGCCATAGAAACCCTCCATTCTCATCAGTGCCGCCGCGACCTCTCCTGGGCCGCCACATTTCGTAGTTGAAATGATATCACAAAATTGTTACCATTTTATGAATCAATTTGCAATCTTTCCTTCAAAAAAACGGCGGAGCAAGCTCCGCCGTTCGGGTCAAAACAGGTCCTTCTTTTTCAGCAAAATTCCGGCAATCACAATGGCTACCGCCGCCACCGCCAGGGGAATCCACCAGAAGTGGTCCAGCGGCAGTCCGTTGGTCATATTCATGCCGTAGAAGCCGAAAATGATGTTGGGAATGGTGAGCAGAATGGTGATGGAAGTCAGCACCTTCATGATCACATTCAGGTTGTTGGAGATAACGCTGGCAAAGGCGTCCATCATTCCGGAGATAATGGAGGAGTAGATATTGGCCATCTCAATGGCCTGGCGCACCTCGATCAGCACGTCCTCCAGCAGGTCGTGGTCCTCCTCATAAAGGGTAATGATGCGGCCCCGGAGGATTTTCTCCAGGGTCACCTCATTAGCCTTCAGGGAGGTATTGAAATAGACCAGGGACTTCTCCAAATCCAGCAGCTGAATGAGCTCCTTATTCCGCTGGGACTTGTAGAGCTGCCGCTCCATATAATTGTAGATCTTGTCAATCTGCTTCAAGTATTGCAGGAAGCGCTTGGCCACCTGAAGGAGCATATAGAGGATAAAGCTGGTGCGCTTCTGCGTCTCCGCGTTGCGTACCAGCCCGTCTTGAAAGTCCTTGAGGATGGAGGTCTCCTTCAGGCAGACGGTGATAATGTGCTTGGGCGTAACGATAATGCCCAGGGGGAGGGTGGAATACACCACCGCGTCGTCCTTCTCCACCGAGGGGACGTCAATGATAATCAGGGTCTGCCCGTCCTCGGTGTCAATCCGGGAGGTCTCTTCCTCGTCCAGCGCGGCCCGGAGGAAGGATGCCTCCACTCCCAGGGTCACCGCCACGGTATTCAGCTCATCCTCGCTGGGATAGGTCAGATTGACCCAGCAGCCGTCCTGCACTGAATCCAGCCGGGTCATTTTTCCGTCAATGGTCTTGTAAATTGAAAGCAATCCGCTCACGCCTTTCCGGGCGCGGGTAAAAAAGGGCATACCTGTCCCGCGCCGCCCGTTTCTTTCCGCCCGGCGAAGCGTCCCCGCCGGGCTCACGGCGGCTCAGGCGTGCGCGGCCCGCCGGACCAGGCCGGTCAGGCGCGGAACCCGTGCGCCGTGTTACGTACACTGTATGCTCGACTCAGAGGGTCACCGCTCACGGCGCATATCACTCCCTTGTTTCTGTTATTTGTTCCAGCTCTGATTATATGCCTTCCCCGGCGGGATTGCAAGCGTGCCTGCGTCAAAAACGCCGCGCAGCCACCTGGCGGCGCGGCGTTTTCCTCTCCCTGCGCTGCTCAGCGGCCCCGGTTGAAGATCTTGAAAATATCCTCAAACGGATCGTCCTCCCCGGGGGCGGCGGCGTCCTGTGTCTGAGGCTGGGACTGCTGATGGGTTTCCGCCTTCTTCTCCGCAGCGGCAGAGAAGGGCTTGCTGGGCATGGCGCTCTCCCGTTCCTCAAAGCCGGTGGCGATGACGGTGACCCGGATCTCGTCCTCCAGGGTGTCGTCAAAGGCGGCGCCAAAGATAATGAGGGCGTCGGGATGGGCGGCCTGCTGCACCAGGTTGGCGGCGGTCTCCACCTCCTCCAGACCGATGTCCATGGAGCCGGTGACATTGACCAGCACGCCCTTGGCGCCGTTGATGGAGGTCTCCAGCAGGGGGCTGGAAATGGCCATCTTGGCGGCCTCCTCGGCCTTGTTCTTGCCGGCGGCCCGGCCCACGCCCATGTGGGCCATGCCCGCGTTCTGCATGACGGCGGTCACATCGGCAAAGTCCAGGTTGATAAAGCCGGTATTCTTGATAAGGTCGGAAATGGACTGCACCGCCTGGCGCAGCACATCATCGGCAATTTCAAAGGCATTGGCAAAAGTAATCTTCTGGTCGGTGGCAAACTTCAGCCGCTCGTTGGGGATGATCACCAGGCTGTCCACCCGGGTACGCAGCTCCTCAATGCCCTTCTCGGCCTGGATCATCCGGCGGCGCCCCTCAAAGTTAAAAGGCTTGGTGACTACGCCTACAGTGAGCAGGCCCATCTCCTTGGCGATATCCGCCACAATGGGGGCCGCCCCGGTACCGGTGCCGCCACCCATGCCGGCGGTGATGAACACCATATCCGCATCCTCCAAAGCCTTGGAGATGGCGCTGCGGCTCTCCTCGGCGGACTTGCGTCCCACCTCCGGATCACTGCCCGCGCCCTGTCCGCCGGTGAGCTTCTCGCCAATTTGAATTTTAAAGGTAGCGCTGGACACGGAAAGGGCCTGCTTGTCCGTATTCACCGCGATAAAATCCACACCCTTGGTCCCGGACTTCACCATCCGGTTGACCACGTTATTGCCTCCGCCTCCTACGCCGATCACCTTAATGGTGACCACGGTATCGGGACCGGTATCCAGCCCAAACGCCATATCTGCTCCTCCTATGTGAAACGAATTCCTTATATTTTGTTTAAATCAGGGGGAAAAAGAGCTATCTTGTATGCTTCTCCTCCGAAGTGTCCATATCTTGATTTATTTTAGCGCTCTTTTGCCTGGAGGTCAATAGCTCCCGCCGGATTTCCGCAAAGTTTTGGAACATTCTCGTTCCGAACACCACCACCGCCGCCAGGTACAGGGGAATCCCCAAATTCTGACCCAGCCAAGTGAGGAACACCGCAATGGCCGCGTTGCCCACCGTGCCGGAGAGAAACACGTCCAGCTTGAACTCGTCCGAAATTCTGGCTCGGAACCCGCCCAGGGCGGAGTCCAGAGCTGCCAGCAGTCCGGTGGCGGCGTAGAGGGAATACTGGCTGGGGATGGCCCAGGGGAACAGCAGTCCCACCGCCAGACCCACCAGCAAACCAATCAGCTCCAGCATCAGCCCTCGCCCTCCCCTTCGCCCTGCACCGCACTGCGGGCGTACTGATAGTCAATGGTTCCGTTGTACTTGGGAATGAGCAGCAGGTCGCTGGAGGTTACCTTTACCAAAATTCCCCACTGGCCCAGGATGTCCGCCACGCCGTTGCGCATGGTCATGGCGTTGTACAGGGTATCCGGATCCCCGATGGCAAAGATGATGTAGGGGGCGGCATACCGCCGGCCGTTCACCGTCACCACCGCGCCGGTGCAGCGCACCTCGCTGGTGGCCAGAATCCGCTCCCCGTTGAGGGAAATGGCCTCCGCTCCGGCGGAGCGCAGCTCGTTGATGACCGAGAGCAGGTCGCTGTCGTGGATCAGATAGTCGGCCTCATCCCCGGTGACATTGGAGGAGGTGGAATCCTCCAGAATCACGGTAACCCCCGGCCCCTCCACATCGGTCAGACCGGCGGTGATCTCCAGCTGGTCCAGCTCCGCCTTCAGTGCCTGGCTGCCCGCCTCACCGGAGGCCGCCTGGTCCCGGTAGAGGGCCAGCTCGCTCTGGAGCTGCTCCACCTGGCTCTCCAGGCCGTCCTTCTGGTCCATCAGCTCGTTATAAAGGCTTTGCAGCGTCTCCAGCCGGGCCGCGTTGGTGGCGTCCGCCGCCCCGCTGAGCTTGACGCTGCGCAGCTGGGCCGCCAACAGAAAGCCAACCACGGCGCATACCATCATTACCGCCAGCTGGCCCCGTTTCCGTCCTTTTTTACTCATCGGTTTCCTCTTCTCCCTGGGGGATCTGGGTGGCCTCCGGTGTCTCCGCAGCCTCCGTCCCGCCGTCCGTCTGGGGCGTCTCCATCCCCCCAGGCAGCCAGCGCTCGGGCAGCAGGTGGGTCTCCCGCCCCTCGTAATTCTGGTCCAAGGTGCCGGTACGGGGGATGCCCCGCTCGTCCATGCTCTCCAGCGCCCGTTTCAGCTCATAGGTCTCCTGATCATAATCCCCGTTCAGAGGAAAGATCACCGTCAGATTCTCGCCGTAGCCAAAGCGAAGCTCGTTCTCGCTGCTCAGATCAATAAAGCTTGTCAGGCTGCCGGTCATCTGCCGGCCGGCAATGGCGGCGAAAAAGCTCCGCAGCCGGTCCAGTTTGTTCTGCTCCTCCGGGTCCACCGTCAGGCGGCTGCCCACTGAGGGGTCTACCGGCGTCAAGCCCAGTACCTGGGACAGTCCCTGGGTGAGGGAGGAATCTCCCGCCTCCAGAATCTTGCAGCGGTGGTCCAGCAGCCAGCAGACACCGCCGCTCTCCACCCAGGCCACCGGCGTGCTCTCCGTCACGTGGAAAATCAGGGTGTCGGGCAGCTTGCGGTCAATGGACAGATCATCCACATAGGGCAGGCGGGTCAGAATGCGGGAGACCATCTGGCTTTTGTTCAGCGCAAACAGGTTGTCTCCCTGCTCCACGCCGGAGGCGGCGATGACCTCCTCTGCGGTGTAGCGGCTGTTGCCCTCCACCATCATGGTGTTTACCCGGAAAAAGACCACGCAGCCCGCCAAAATGGCGGCGAAGATGATCAGAATGGACAGCAGCTTATAGAGGAAGCCGAAGCGTCCCCGGTTGCGCCGCCGTCCCTTTCTGTTCCGTCTTGCCGCCATTCCACTGGTCTCCTGTCTTCTGGTCTTGGGTCTTTTATCTTACTATCTCACAAAAAAGATAAAAAAGTATAAAGAAGCTCTTACAATTTTCCCGCTTCCCGGGAAATTTGGGCGCCCAGAGCGCTCAGGTCCCCCTCCAGGCACTGGTAGCCCCGGTCGATGTGGTGCAGGCCCTCCACCTGGGTCTGTCCCTCCGCCCCCAGGGCGGCCACCACCAGGGCGGCGCCGCCCCGCAGATCAAAAGCCCGCACCCGGGCGCCGTGGAGCCGGGGAACACCGTACACCACCGCCACCCGTCCCTCCACCCGGATGTCCGCGCCCATCCGGCACAGTTCATCCACGTGGCGGTAGCGGCTTTCAAACATATTCTCCACAAACACCGTACACCCGCTGCCCCTGCACAGGGCCGCCATCAAAGGGGCCTGGGCGTCGGTGGGAAAGCCGGGATAGGGGGCGGTGCGGATGGGCCGCACGCCCCGCAGGGGGCTGCGGCAGGTCAGCTCAATACGGCCCGGCTGGCTGCGCACTGCGCAGCCGGCCTCGGTGAGTACGGCGGTAACGGTGGACAGGGTGCGCCAGTCCACCCCGGTGACCTCCACATGCCCGCCGGCGGCGGCGGCCGCCGTCAGGTAGGTGCAGGCCACAATCCGGTCCCCCATGACGGTGTGGGAAGCGCCGTGGAGGGGGACGCCTCCTTCGATGGTAATCACCGAGCTGCCCGCCCCCCGCACCCTGGCCCCCAGGGCGCACAGAAAGCTCTGCAAATCCACAATCCCCCGCCCCCGGGCGCCGCTGCTACTGCTGGTCCCCCCATCGGCGCATACCGCAGCCAGCATGGCGTTCTCGGTGGCGCCCACGCTGGGCAGGGACAGAACCAGATCCGCACCCCGGAGCCTGCCCGCGCACAGCAGGCCATTTTCCGTCTCGGTAATCCGGCCCCCCAGGCCGCGGATGGCCGCCAGGTGGAGATCGATGGGCCGGGGACCCAGCTCACAGCCTCCGGGGGCGCACAGGCTGGCCCGTCCCATCCGTCCCAGCACCGCCCCCAGAAAGATCACCGAGGAGCGCATCTCCCGCATCAACTCGTCCGGCACGTCGTACCGGGTGGGGGAGGAGGCATCCACCACCACCGCTTCCCCCTCCCTGCGGGCCGCACAGCCCAGATGCCGCAGGATGGCCAGGGATGCCTCCACATCGGACAGCCGGGGACAGTTGTGAATCACGCACTCCCCCGGCGCCAGCAGAGCCGCCGCCAGGATGGGAAGCACGCTGTTCTTCGCCCCGTGGATTTCCACGGAGCCGTCCAGAGGGCTGCCGCCCTCCACCAGATATGTACTCATTACGCCACCCTCCGCAGTTCGGTTTTGGTAGGCCATCCTATGCGGAGGGTGGAAGTTGGGTTCATTTCCGCCGTTTCTGCCCCAAAAGGCCGGTGAGGACGGTATAGATCTGCTCTGTCGCGTCAGGCACCGCCATGGCCCGGAGGGCGGCCCCCATGGCCTGCCGCCTGTCCTTGTCGTTCAGGATGGCGGCGGCGGCCTGATATAGCCTCTCCCCGGAGCTCTCGCTCTCAGGCAGCAGCACCGCGCCGCCGGCCCCCTCCAGCACCCTGGCGTTTTTGGTCTGGTGGTCGGCCACCACGTTGGGAGAGGGGACCAGAATGGAGGGCTTGGCAATGGCGGTCAGCTCCGAAATGGTGGAGGCTCCCGCCCGGCAGAGCACCAGGTCGGCCGCCGCCATCACCACCGGCATATCGTAGATGTATTCCCGCACGTCAATGGAGGGATTGGTCTGCTTCAAGGCCTTGCGCACCTGAGCAAAGTCCCGCCCGGCGCCGTGGATGTGGTGCCAGGGTGTCCCGTTTTCCCACTCCAGGCGAATGAAGTCCACGATTTGGCGGTTCATCTCCTCGGCTCCCAGGCTGCCCCACACCGAGAGCACCAGGGGCCGGTCATCGGTAAGGCCCAGCTTGGCCCGGGCCTCCTGCCGGGTGTACTGGAAGAAGTTTCCCCGCACCGGGGTGCCGGTCACCACCACTTTGGAGGGGTCGTCATAGTGCTTCCGGCTCTCCTCAAAGCCCACCATCACCACGTCCACCACCTTGGACAGGGCCTTGGTGGTGAGGCCGGGGACCGCGTTGGACTCATGGACGGCGGTGGGAATGCCCCGGGCCGCAGCGGCGTTTACCACCGGATAGGAGGCATAGCCCCCCGTTCCCACCACCAGGTCGGGGCGGAAGGTGTCCAGAATGGCGTTGGCCTGCTTCTTGGACTTGTTCATGTTCAGCAGGGTCTTGACGTTATGGCCCACCGCCGCCGGGGTAAAGGACCGGCGGAAGTTGGTGATGGTCACCGTCTCAATGGGGTAGCCCTCCTTGGGAACCAGTCGGGTCTCCATACCCCCGTCCGCCCCCACAAAAAGCACCTGGCAGTCCTTATGCCGGCTCTGAAACAGCTGGGCCAGGGCCACGGCGGGGTTTACATGCCCCGCGGTTCCGCCGCAGGTAAAGAGGATCTTCATGCTTCCACTTCCCTCTCAACACAATCTTATTCTTGCTTGGGCGCCGGGATTTGCCGGGAAACCGACAGCACCATACCCATCTCCGCCAATTGAATCATCAGGGCGGTGCCGCCGTAGCTGAAGAAGGGCAGGGAGATGCCGGTGGTGGGCAGCAGATTGGTGACCACCGAGATGTTGAGAAACACCTGCACCGCCAGCAGGGTGGTAATTCCCACCACCAGCAGGGCGCCGAACCGGTCCCTGGCGTGGACGGCCAGCCAGTAGCCCCGGATGATGAGCAGCACAAAGAGCAGGATGACGATGGCCGCGCCGATGTAGCCCAGCTCCTCACAAACAATGGCAAAAATGAAGTCGTTCTCCGGCTCTGGCAGGTAGAGAATTTTCTGCCGGCTCTTGCCCAGGCCCAGGCCCAGCAGGCCGCCGGAACCGATGGCGTACAGGGACTGGATGATCTGATAGCCGCCGTCCTGCTTGTAGGCCCAGGGGTCCTGCCACACCAGGATACGGGTGGACTGGTAGCCCTGCATGGACAGGGCCAGGATGGCCGCCAACCCGCCGCCCCCCAGAAGAAACCAGTAGAGCTTGATGCCGGCGGCAAAGAGCACCGCCGCCGCCCCCGCCAGGATCAGGATGGTACCAGACATATGTGGTTCCAGCTTCATAAGCAGGACGATAACCAGCAGGATTATTCCATAGGGGATCAGCTCCAGAAACCCAATGCGGTCCAGCCAGCTCACAATGCCGCTGAAATTAGAGCGGGGGCTGAGGCGGATGGGCTTTTCCCGGTTGCGTTTGCTCAGCCGGGCGGAGAAGTACATGATGACCGCCACCTTGGCAATCTCCGAGGGCTGGAAGGTCCCCAACCCGGGTATGGCAATCCAGCGGCGCACACCGTCGGACCGGTCGGTGTGGATGCCAGGAATGAGCACCGCCACCAGCAGCAGGATAGCCAATCCCAGGGCAAACACCGACAGCCAGCGGAAGGTCTGGTAATTGATTTTAGATACCACATACAGGATGGCCAGACCGGCCCCTGCAAACAGGGCCTGCCGCAGGAAATAATAGGCAGGATCCCTGCCTTCATAATAGGCGGTGGCAAAGGAGGCGGAAAAGACCATAATCGTGCCGATGCCGGTAAGCAGCAGTACCAGCATGAGAAAGGGCAGATCCATAGGTCCCCTGGCCAGCTGCTGCTCCATGGTCAGATCCCGCTTGAGTTTTGCCAAGCTCCTTCGCCTCCTTTCAGCGCGTTCGGGTAAGATCGGTCAATAGCGGCCCATGACGCCCCAGAAAGCCGCCAGGCAGGCCAGCAGAGTGATGCCGGCAAAGACCGTCACAAGCTTTACCTCACTCCAGCCGCCCATCTCCAGGTGGTGGTGCAGGGGGGCCATGCGGAAGATCCGCTTGCCGTGGGTGAGCTTGAAATAGCCCACCTGAATGATGTCGGACAGGGTCTCCGCGATATAGATGATGCCCACCAGGATAAGAACCAGAGGAATGTCCAGTCCGAAGGCCAGCCCGCACACCGCACCCCCCAGGAACAGGGAGCCGGTGTCCCCCATAAACACCTTGGCGGGGTGGAAGTTGTAGAGCAGGAAGGCCAGCAGTCCCCCCAGCAGAGAGCCGGAGAAAATACCCAGCTCTTCATGCCCCCACAGCAGGGCCACAGCGGTGAAAAATGCCATGACCGGCACCGTCACTCCAGCGGCCAGACCGTCAATACCGTCGGTGATGTTGACGGCGTTGACGCACCCCACCATCACAAAGGCGGCAAACATCATGTAAAGGGGCCAGGGAACCGGAAAAGTCACATTGACGAAGGGGAGATACAGGTCCGCTGTCAGGTAGCCGAAATTCCGCAGCAGTACGGTGAACAGCACCGCCGCCGCCAGCTGAAGCAAAAATTTCTGTGGGGCGGTCAGGCCGGTATTCTCGTGCTTTTTCACCTTGAAATAGTCGTCCACATAGCCGATGGCGCCGAACACCAGGGCGAAGAGAAACACAAACACGCCCCCCGGTGCGCCCGCCGTATAGTCCGGCCAGCCCAATGCAGCCACCGTCACGGCGGCGCCGAAGATAAACATCAGTCCCCCCATGGTGGGTGTTCCCTGCTTGGACATGTGCCAGGTGGGGCCGATCTCCTTGATGGACTGCCCCGCCTTCATCCGCCGCAGCACAGGGATCAGCCACCGCCCCGCCAGGGCGGTGAGGACAAACGCCGCCGCAATACTGATGACAATCCGCAACATCTCTTTTGCACCCTCCAAAGCCTCTCACAGCTCAATTTCATCCGTCCATTCAGACCGGGTAGGTATTTTATCACAAACTGTTCCGGCTTTCTACTCAAAATAGTAACAAACTTCCCGGCCTATGGGGCAAACCATGCGGCAATTTCCTCCCGTTCGTCCAGGTGATACTGCACGCCGCTTATCTCCTGATAAGTCTCGTGGCCCTTGCCCGCCAGCACCACCGTGTCGCCGGGCATGGCCAGAGAGAGGGCCAGGGAGATCGCCTGCCGCCGGTCCGGCTCCACATACCGGCGGGCGGAGGTGTCCGCCATTCCCGCCAAAATATCCGCTAGGATGGCCTGCGGGTCCTCGGTGCGGGGATTGTCGGAGGTGAGCACCGCCACATCCGACAGCTGGCCGGCAATAGCTCCCATCCGGGGGCGCTTGGATCGGTCCCGGTCCCCGCCGCAGCCGAATAGGCAGATCACCCGTCCGGGGGTAAAGTCCCGGACGGTGGTGAGCACGTTCTCCAGGGCGTCCGGGGTATGGGCGTAGTCAATGAGCACGGTAAAATCCGCCGGTACCGGCACCACCTCCACCCGGCCTTTCACCCCTTTGGCGGAGGCCAGCGCCCGGGCGCAGGCGGGCAGCGGCAGGCCCAGAACCACGCCGCAGGCGAGCACCCCCAGGGCGTTGTAGACGGTGAAGCCCCCGGGAATAGCCAGCCGGACCCGGGCAATGGCGGAGAGCGTCACCGCCTCAAATTCCACCCGCTGGGGGAAAAGCCGCAGGTTTTTGGCGGTGAGATCGGCCTCATCCCGCCGCTCGGAGTAGGTGAAGACGGGGCAGGGGGCGGTGTCGGCGTAGTACCGGCCGGCCTCATCATCCAGATTGAGCACCGCCGCGCCGCACTGGCGGAAGAGCAGTCCCTTGGCTTGGCGGTAGGACTCCATGGTACCGTGGAAGTCCAGGTGATCCTGGGTCAGGTTGGTAAAAATGCCCGCCCGGAAATGGATACCGTCCAGCCGGTGGAGCACCAGGGCGTGGGAGGATGCCTCCATTACCACATGGGTGCACCCGGCGTCCGCCATATCCCGCAGCAGCTTCTGCACCTCCCAGGATTCCGGGGTGGTGCGGTGGGCAGGGAGGATCTCCGTTCCAATCATGTTCTGGTTGGTGCCGATGAGACCCACCTTTGCCCCCAGCACCTCCTCCAGCATGGCTTTCAGCAGATAGGTGGTGGTGGTCTTGCCGTTGGTGCCGGTGACCGCCAGCACCGTCAGTCCCTCCGCCGGGTGTCCGAACCAGTTGGCGGAGACGGCGGCCAGGGCGGCCCTGGGGTCATGGGCTATCAGCCAAGGTCCCTCCCGGTCCGGGGGGCGGCGGCAAAGCACTGCCACCGCCCCCCGCTCCAGGGCCTGGTCAATATACCGGTGTCCGTCGGTCTTGTACCCCGGCAGGGCCACAAAGAGGCAGCCGGGTATCATGGCTCGGGTGTCATAGCAGATGCCGGTGATTTCCACGTCCTGTGCCTGCCGGGCGGTGAGGGATACCCCGGAGAGCACCTGGTTCAGCTTCATGCGTACACACCCCGCTTTCTTGGCTGGGCCGGGCGGCCGGTTTACAGTCCGGCGCCGCTGGCGGTGGAATCGGTAAAGCGCACCTCAATGGCGGTACCCCGGTCCACCAGGGTACCGGCGGCCACCTCCTGCTCATAGGCGGTACTGGCACTGTAGTCGGCGGCGCCGCTGGCCTTCAGGTAGAGCCCCGCCTCGCTGAGTCTCGCCTGAGCCTGTTCCAGGCTGAGGCCCACCACATTGGGAACCTCCACCTGATCGGTGGGTACCTCCTCACCCAGGTAGAGCACCACCTGGCTGCCGCCGGGAATGGAGGCGCCCTGGGCGGGAATCTGGCCGGTGACGGTGTCCCCGTCACCCACGGTACGCAGGGTCAGGTTGTTTTTCTTCAGGGTGGTGGTGGCGGTGGCCAGCGTCTGACCGGTGACATTGGGTACCAGCACGTCGGCGGTGGCGGAGTAGGTCTTCTCCACTCCCAGGTGGTCCAGGATGTTCTCCAGCAGTTCACTGGCCATAAGGGCCGCCATGTTGCCGCCGCTGATGTACCATCCGCCGGCGGTGACATCCGCCCCGGGACTGGCCGGCTTGGGGCTGTCGTAGGCCAGCAGGATGACCACCTGGGGATCGTCCGCCGGCGCAAAGCCCAGGAAGGAGACAATGGTGTGTCCCTCGCCCTTCAGGGTCTCGGAGGAGCCGGTCTTGCCGCCGATGCGGTAGCCTTCCACGGCGGCGTTTTTGCCGGTGCCGCCATCCACCACCTTCTCCAGAATGGCCCGGCAGCGCGCGCTGGTCTGCTCACTGATCACCTGGCGCACCTCGGTGGGTTCGGTGCGCTCCACCACATTGCCGTCGGCGTCGGTGACCTGGCTGACCACGTAGGGTTGCATCAGGTGGCCGCCGTTGATGACGGCGGAGGCGGCGATAATGAGCTGGATGGGGGTGACGTTGAAGCGCTGGCCGAAGGAGGCAGTAGCCAGGTTCACGTTGTTGAAAGCGTCCCGGCCCCAGATGACGCCGGTGGACTCGCCCTGCATGTCAATGCCGGTGAGTTCCAGAAAGCCGAAGTCCTCCAGGTAGTCGTAGAACTTCTCCGCCCCCAGCCGCTGGCCGATGGCAATAAAGGCGGGGTTGCAGGAGTTGGCCACCGCCTTGGCCAGATCCTGATCCTTGTGGCCTTTGGTCTCCGAGCAGTAGATGGGCCGGGACCAACCCTCCACCGTGGTGCTGCCGGAGCAGTAAAAGTGGTCGCTCTCCGTGACCACACCCTCCTCCAGGGCGGCGGCCAGCACCACGGACTTGAAGGTGGAGCCGGGCTCGTAGGTATCGTTGATGGCCTTGTTGCGCCACTGCTGAAGCTGGGTGTCCTGGAGAGCCTGGGTATAGGCCTCCTCACTGGAGGAGGGGTCGTTCTTCACCGACTCCAGATAGGCGGAGAGCACCGGATCGGTGACTCCCCAGGGGTCGTTCAGATCGTAGGTGGGGGAGTTGGCCCAGGCCAGGATCTCCCCGGTGTTGGGGTCCATGGCGATGCAGAAGCCGCCGTCCTGGACGTCAAACTGCTCCACGCCCTTTTGCAGGATACTCTCGCAGAAGTACTGGATGGTGGCGTCAATGGTGAGGGTCAGGTCGTCGCCGTCGGTGGCGTCATAGTAGTCCTCAAACCAGTAGAGCATCTCGGTACCCACGCCGTTTTTTGCCGTCACCACCCGGCCGCTCTCCCCGGAGAGTTCGTCCTCATACAGGGCCTCCACCCCGTAGGCTCCCTCTCCCACATTGGGGTTAAACCAGCCGATGACCTGGGCGGCCAGACTGCCCTTGGGGTAATACCGCTTGCTGGTGGGCATGAGATAGATACCGCTGATGTGGTTTTCCGTAATGAATTCCTGGACGGCGTCCGACTCCTCCGCGTCCACCCGCCACTTGATCATCTCGTAGAGGGAATTCTCCTTGGCCAGCCGGGCCAGGATGTCGTCCACCTCCAAATCCAGAATTTCCGCCAGGTTCTCCGCGATAAACTGGCTGGTGGGTTCGGGATAGTCCGGCGGCTCCTTGTCGTTTTCCAGTGCGTTCTTCACCTTCTCCTGGTAATCCTTCTGGCACTGGAGAATCTCCTTGGGGGAGAGTTGCACGTTGTATACCGTGGCGCTGAGGGCCAGGGGCACCCCGCTGCTGTCGTAGATGGTACCCCGGTTGGCCTCCACCGTGCTGTCCTTGGTCTGCTGGTCCGCCACCAGTTCCCGGTACTTGTCGTACTCCTCAATCTGGATCTGCCAGAGGCGGAAAAACAGCGGCGTAAACACCACCACGCCGAAAACCGCCATCAGGATCAGGGTGCGAATGAGGATGGTACGGTTTGCCTTCCGGTCCGGCTGCTGCCGGATCACCCGGTCTTTCTTTCTGTGCGCCATGACTGGTCACCTCGCTTGGGATGTCTGGCCGGGGCTTCTGGCTCCGGCGGATAGCTACAGCGGAGGGCGTAAGAAAATTGCTTTTCTTACGCCCTCTTTCGTCCATTTTCTGCTTCATACGGGTGGGCCGCCCGGCGGCAGCCCATCTCTCTTTTTATGGGATCTGCAAATCACTATATGGCTGCGGTCACTGGAAATATTCCACAATCTCCGTCGCAATGGATTCTATGCCCTCCAGGAAGCCCCCGGCTTCCCCGCCGGTCTCCTCCTGGGCAAACAGCATCACCGAATCGGGCTCGGACAGGTCCACATAGATGGTCTGGCCGTTCTGGGGCTTGACCATGGTGCCGTTGGTCGTCATCTCCGACTCAATGCTGTCCAGGTCGTAGGCCAACTCGTACTGCGCCCGCAGCTTGGCCTCTTCCGAGCGCAGCTCGGTCATCTCGCTGCGCAGGTCCACCACCTGCTGGGAGATCACCGTCAGGTTTACATAGCTGTACAGCAGCAGCAGCGCAAACACCGCCACCGCCAAAAAGCCGGCCACCGCGAAGGGGGACACCTGACCCGCCTCCCGCACCCGGATTCTGGGCCGGGCCACCACCCGCTCCTTGGGCCGGACCAGCGGCCGGGGCTGCAAAACCTCCTCGCCGGGAAGCTGCCGTACCGCCGAACCGTCATAGGCATTATAGGGGATATCGTTGTATCGGTCGTATCGTGCTCTGTACTTTACGGCAGCTGCCATGCCTGCGTCCACTCCATTCTCCTTGGTATGCTTACAGCTTCTCCACCACCCGGAGCTTGGCGCTGCGGGCTCTGGGGTTTTCCTCCAGTTCCGCCGTTCCGGCGGCAATAGGCTTTTTGTTCACCAGCCTCACCTGGGGCTTTTTCCCGCACACACACACGGGAAAGTCCGGCGGGCAGGTGCAGCCCTTGGCAAATTCCGCCAGGGCGTTTTTCACAATGCGGTCCTCCAGGGAGTGGAAGGAGATCACCGCCAGCCGTCCGCCGGAATTCAGGCGGGGTACCGCGGCGCGCACCATCTTGTCCACCGCCGCAAGCTCGTCATTCACCGCGATGCGGATGGCCTGAAAGCTGCGCTTGGCGGGGTGCTGCTTCTCCCGCAGGGCGGAGGCCGGCATAGCCGAGCGGATGATCTCCACCAGCTGAAGGGTGGTTTCTATCTCTCTTTGGTCCCTGGCCCGGACGATGGCCCCCGCGATGGCGGGGGCGTACCGCTCCTCCCCGTACTGCCAGAGGATGCGCCGCAGCTCCTCCTGGGGCCACTCATTGACCACCGTCCGGGCCGTCAGGGTATCGGTCTTGTCCATTCTCATGTCCAGGGGCGCGTCCGCCATGTAGGAAAATCCCCGAGACGGGTCGTCCAGCTGGGGAGAGGACACCCCCAAGTCAAAGAGCATGCCGTCCACTCTGCCCAGACACAGTCCGTCCAGAATGGCGTCCAGCTCACAGAAGTTGCCGTGTACCAGCTCCACCCTGTCCCGCCAGGGGGCCAGCCGTTCCTCCGCCGCTTCCAGGGCCGCCTGATCCCGGTCCACGCAGATCAGCCTGCCGCCGGTCAGCCGTTTGGCAATCTCCCGGCTGTGGCCGGCCCGGCCCAGAGTACCGTCCAGATAAATTCCGTCCGGCCGGATGTTCAGCCCCTCCATGCACTCAGCCAGCAGCACCGGCTTGTGCATATAGCTCTGTTCTCTCATCTCAGAATCCCAAAGCCTCCATACAGGCCGACATCTTCTCCGGCGTCATCTCTTCCTCCTCCTGAGCCTGCCAGGCGCCGGCGCTCCAGATCTCCGCCCGGTCGTGGACGCCCAGAATCACCACATCCTTGTCCAGCCCGGCGTACTTGCGCAGCTTCTGAGGGATGACAATCCGCCCCTGGCTGTCCAGCTCGCACTTTGCGGCGTTGGCAAACAGGGGGCGCATGGCCTTGGACTGGCTCATAGGCAGGGAGGCAAACTTTTCTGTAAACCTGTCCCAGGTGGATTGGGGATAGATGGCCAGGCAGGCATCCACGCCCATGGCCAAATAAAAGGTAACCCCCAGCTCCTCCCGGAGCTTGGCGGGAATGAACAGGCGGCCCTTGGAATCAATGCTGTGCTCGTAGGTCCCGGTCACGCCCTTCACTTCCCCTCCACTTTACTGAATTTAAGCGGGTTTTTCCTCCACTTTGCTCCACTTACTTTTTTAGTATAAATGCTTTGTAACAGAATTGCAATAGTTTTTTCTTCTTTTTTAAAGAGAAAAACGGCTGTTTTCCCTGCGAAATCCCAGGTTTTCAGCATGAAAAACATATGTTCGACTTCTTGATGTTACAAGTGGAAACAAAAAACCACCATACCTTGCGGTATGGTGGTGAAAAAATACCATATTTCGATGTTACGTAAACGGAAATCCGGGGGGTTATTCGTCGGCAGCGGCGTCATAGGGCTGACGCCCGCCGGAGTTGGAACCCCCGGCCAGAGCGCGGAATCGGACCCGGGATTTCTTGATCTCGTCATAGGCCTCGGCCACCGCCTCCTCGGTGCGGCGAAGGGCATCCTCACAGTAGTCGTTGGCCGCCTTGCGCAGGTCCCGGCTGCGCTCCTCGGCGGTGCGGAGCATCTCGTTGGCCTTCTGCTTGGCCTGGGCCAGCACCTCGTCCTCGGCCACCATCTGCCTGGCCTGCTCCTCCGCCTGCTTGCGGATCAGCTCGCCCTCCCGCTTGGCGGAGTTGATGTACTCCGCCCGGGCGGCAATCAGCTTCTTGGCCTCGGCCAGCTCCATGGGAAATTGGGCGCGGATCTCGTCCAGCAGATCCAGGGCCTTGTCCCGCTCCAAAATGCACTTATCACTGCTCAAAGGCATGCTCTTGGCCTCGTCAATCATCTCAAAGAGCATATCCAGCAATTCATCTACGCCGGTCGCCATCAGCTATCCCTCCTGCTGTCCATTTTCCGCTGTACGTCCTCAATGATTTCCCGGGGGAGAAAGTCCGTCAGGTCCGCCCCGTAACGGGCCATCTCCTTCACCACACTGGAGCTGATATAGGTATACTTGGTGCTGGAGGGGAGAAACATGGTCTCCAGCCGGGGGTTGAGCTTGCGGTTGATGAGGGCCATCTGCAGCTCATTTTCGTAGTCGGACACCGCCCGCAGACCCTTCACCAGGGTACAGGCCTTCCGCTGTCTGGCATACTCGGCCAGCAGGGTGGAGGAACAATCCACCTCCACATTGGGCAGCTTTGCCACCACCTTGCGGATGAGCTCCACCCGCTCCTCCGGGGTGAACAGCCCCCGGTTCATCTTCTCCGAGTTCACCAGCACGCATACAATCAGCTTGTCAAAGCAGACGGCGGCCCGCTTGATGATATTCAGATGCCCCAGGGTAATGGGGTCAAAGCTGCCGGGGTAGATGGCGGTTTTCATGTGGGCTCACATCCTCATCTCGGGGAAAAGGGGGTCAGACGTCCCGGTGGTACAGCGTAATCTTGATTTTGCCGTAGCGGTAATCCCGGCCCTTGCGATAGGGGGCGGGCAGCTCCGGCAGCACCGCTTCGGCGGCACTTTCGCAGATTATTATACCATTTTCCGTCCCGATGTCAATCTTGGCGATGGCCTCCAGGGCTTTTTCCAGCATACCGGTGCCGTAGGGCGGGTCCAGAAAGATCAAATCAAACTTTTCCCCGCAGCCGGTGAGGAAGGCCAGGTAATCTCCCTGGATCACCCTGGCGCTGTCCGCCAGGCCGGTGTGGGCCAGATTGTCCCGGATGACAGCGGCGGCCTCCCGCCGCACATCCACAAAGGTGCAGCGGGCCGCCCCCCGGGACAGGGCCTCAATACCCATCTGTCCGGTTCCGCCAAATAAATCCAGCACCCGCCGGCCCTCAATGTCAAACTGGACGATGTTGAATACCGACTCCTTCACCTTATCGGTGGTGGGCCGGGTCTCCAGGCCGGGCAGTTCCTTCAGCTTCCGGCCCCGGGCGGTTCCCGTAATGACGCGCATGGCTCTCTCATCCTTTCTCTGTCCTTACCGTGGCAGCCTGCCGCTGCCGCTCCAGCGAAACCGGGTGGCCGTCGCCTCCGGCACGGCGGCATAGTCCCACTGGTGGTCGCTCTGGCGCATGTAGTCGCTGGTCACATTAAAAAACTCATGGTGAATTTCCTCCCAGCGGCCGGGACCCACGTTCTCGCCCCCGATGGGGTCGTCCCAGGTGGGGTCCACACAGTACCATTCCCCCTCCAGCCGCACCATATTCCAGGCGTGGTCGCTGGTGGAGCCGTAAGCGGCTCCCGTCACCGTGATACACTGGATGTCCGCCAGATCCATCAGCAGCTGGAAGCTGGCGGTGTAGCCCAGGCAGATGCCGTATCCCTCCACCAGCAGGCCGTAGGGGTTGGTGTTGTCGGGCCTGCCCTGGCCGTCGTCATATACCGTCTCGTCGTACTCCGCCAAACGCACCATAGCGTCGTGGAGGGCCAGCTCCTTCTCAAAGTCGGTCATGCCATCCCGGACATGCTCTGCAAAAAGCGCCCGGCAGCAGGTCAGGATGGCGGCGTCCTTCTCGCTCAGGCCGTCCTCCGCCCCGCTCTCCCAGGCCTCCAGAATGGCCGAGGTATCATAGAGGGCCATGTCGTGCTCCTCCGGCGGGTCAAAGGGATACCGGGCGTTGAGGGCGTCAAAGTCCGGGGTGGGGGCGGCCGTGGGTACGGGGGTAGACTCCAGGGCAGGCTCCGGGAGGGGGGTAGGTGTGGGTTCCGGGTCAGGCAGCACCTCCCCGCCCAGCGCCGCCGCCAGGGCGTCCAGAGCGTCCCGGGGCTGCTCACACACCAGCAGGGCGGCGTATCCGTCCAGAGTAGTCACCACCGCCTGCTCCAGCAGGGCGGCCTGATCCGGGGCGTAGCCGAAGAAATCCCCCGTCCGGGCTTGGCGGTACGCCTCCAGGGCGGCAGCCACCGTCTCTTCATCCTCCGTCTGGCTCAGTCGGAGGATGATAATCTCCCGTGCGTCCACACCGGAGGCGGCGTAAACCGCCGCCTCGGTCCACCCTCCCTCCTCCACACCGCACACGGCGGTGAGGTAGTCGGTACGGTCGCTGCCGGTAAGAGGCGTCAGCCCCGCCGTATCCGGCTGGCTGTCCAGCACCGCCCGGGCAGCCTGGTCCGCCGTCACATATTCCTCCGGGGCGGCGGTGTTGCCGCCATCCGGCGCTTCGCAGGCGCACAGCAGCAGTGCCAGGGCCAAAGTCAGCATCCATTTCATTCGTCCTGACTCTCCTTTTCCCGAAAAAAGGCATAGACCGCCTGGGCGGTGTTTCTGGGTACCGCCGCCTGGAGCTGCTCCAGGGTGGCGGCTTTGATGGCTTTGATGCTCTTGAAGTGGCGGAGCAGCTCACTCCGCCGCTTCTCCCCCACTCCGGGAATCTGGTCCAGCACCGAGCCTCGTACCCGCTGGCTCTGCTGCTGGCGGTGGAACTCAATGGCAAAGCGGTGGGTCTCCTCCTGAATCTGGCCGATAAGGGAGAAGATGGCCTGACTGCCCTGGATGCCGATCTCCTGTCCCTGGGGCGTCACCAGAGCTCTGGTGCGGTGGCGGTCATCCTTCACCATGCCGAACACCGGAATGGCAAGGCCAAGCTCCCGGAGCACGCTCTCCGCCACCCTGGCGTGGTTCACTCCGCCGTCGATGAGCAGCAAATCCGGCTTGCCGGCAAACTTCTCGTCTCCCTCCAGGTAGCGCTGAAAGCGGCGGCGGAGCACCTGGTCCATGGAGGCATAGTCGTCTGGACCGTCCATGTTCCGCAGCTTGAAGTGGCGGTAGTCCCGCTTCAGGGGCCTGCCGTTGACATATACCACCATAGAGGCCACAATGTCGTCGGCACCCTGATTGGAGATGTCGTAAGACTCCATTCTCCGGGGCGGAGCGGGCAGGTCCAGTAGGGTCCCCAGCAACTCCATCAGTTTGCTCTGCCGCTCCTCCCGGGTGGTCCAGCGCTCCACCTCTTCCCTTGCGTTGGTGTTGGCCAGGCGGATCAAATCCAGTTTCGCACCCCGCTGGGGGGTCACCAGCTCCACCCTCCGCCCCGCCGCCTCGGACAGCAGGCGGGCCAGCGGCACCTCGTCCTCCAGCTCGCAGGGCAGCAGAATCTGCCGGGGAAAGCTTCCCCGGCCGCCGTAATACTGCCGCACCAGGGCGGAGAGGATCTCCGCATTTTCCTCCTCCAGCGGGGTGTCGATGAGGTCCCAATCCTTGGCGGCCAGCTCCCCTTCCGCAAAGTGGAGTACCACAAAGCAGCTGCGGGTGGCCTCTCCCTTGTGGAAGCCCACCACGTCGGTGTCCGCCAGGGAGCCCGCTACCACCTTCTGCCGCTTACCCAGCAGCTCGATGGCCTTGTAGCGGTCCCGCAGCTCAGCGGCTTTTTCAAACCGCAGCTCTTCCGCCGCCAGCTCCATCTCCGCCTTCAGCTCGTCCCCCACCTCCTGGAACTTCCCCTCCAGCAGGCGAACAGCCTGGTCAATGGCTTCCCGGTAGCGGCTCTGGTCCATCTCCGGCCGGCAGTAGCCGTCGCACTGGCCCATGTGATAGTTGAGGCAGGGCCGCTCCTTCCCGATGTCCCGGGGAAATTTCCGGTTGCAGGAGGGCAGCTTCAGGGCAATGCGCAGGGCGTCAATGATGTTCTGGGTATTGCCCCGGCTACCGTAGGGGCCGAAATACCGGGCTCCATCCTCGGCTGCTCTGTTGGCCAGGGAAAATCTGGGGTACTCCTCCTTCACCGTCAGGCGGATATAGGGGTAGCCCTTGTCGTCTTTGAGCAGGATGTTGTACCGGGGCTGATGGCGTTTGATCAGGGAATTTTCCAACACCAGGGCCTCAAACTCCGAGTCGGCCACAATGACATCGAAGTGGTCAATCTGGCTTACCATGGCCCTTGTCTTTTCCGTGTGGGTGGCCAAGTTGGCAAAGTACTGGCTCACCCGGTTTTTCAGCGCCTTGGCCTTGCCCACATAGATGACCGTGTTCTTCTTGTCCTGCATGATATACACGCCCGGCTTCAGCGGCAGGGCATG
>NZ_CALXFV010000012.1 GCF_944387675.1 uncultured Flavonifractor sp.
TTGTACACCGCGTTTTTCACAATGGAGATGGAAAGCCCGGCGGAGATGTCCTCCACGCTGGCTCCGTCCTTCTGGGCCTGCTTTACGCTGGAGTTCATAAACACGGTACACCGGGAGCCCAGATTCACCGGGTGCCGGGCGAACAGGCCCAGCTTGGCGAAGTCGGCGATGGAGTAGCCCAGGGCCTTGGCAAAGGTCTCGATAAAGGAGCCGCAGCCGGAGGAGCAGGCCTCGTTGAGCAGGATGGAGTCCACCGCGCCGTTGCGGATCTTGAAGCACTTCATGTCCTGGCCGCCGATGTCAATGATGAAATCCACGTCGGGGTTGAAGTGGGCGGCGGCCTTGTAGTGGGCCACCGTCTCCACCAGGCCGGCGTCGCAGTTAAAGGCGTTTTTGATCAGATCCTCCCCGTAGCCGGTGACTGCCGCGCCCTTGATGGTGATCCGCCCCTCGCACAGGGGGTAGAGTTCCCGCAGCTGCTCCAGGACAATGGCCACCGGATTGCCCTGATTGGAGTGGTAGTAGGTGTACAGCAGGCCCCCGTCCGCGGTGATGAGGGCCATTTTGGTGGTGGTGGAGCCGGCGTCAATGCCCAGCCAGGCGTCGCCCCGGTAGGTATGAATGTCGGCCTGGGGGGGCTGCATGGCGTTGTGCCGGGCGGTAAAGGCCTCATAGTCCGCCTTGTCGGCAAAGAGGGGGGGCATGGTGTCCACCAGGCCCACATTGTCCACACTGCGCTCCAGCCGGTCCAGCACGTCGTCAAACAGCTGCTCCCCATAGTCGGAGGCGCACAGAGCGGCGCCGATCCCGGCAAAGCAGTCCCCGTCCTCGGGGAAGATGGCGTGGTCGCTGTCCAGCTTCAGAGTTTCGATAAACCGCTGCCGCAGGCCCATGAGGAAGTGGAGGGGTCCTCCCAGAAAGACGATTTTCCCCTTCAGCTCCCGGCCCTGGGTCAGGCCGGCCACCGTCTGGTCCACCACCGCCTGGAAGATGGAGGCGGCCACGTCCTCCTTCCGCCCCCCCTGGTTGAGGATGGGCTGGATGTCGCTCTTGGCGAACACACCGCAGCGGGAGGCGATGGGGTAGATCTTCTCGTGGTGCAGGCTCAGCTCGTCCAGCTCGTTTACCGTCACGTTCATCAGGGTGGCCATCTGGTCGATGAAGGCGCCGGTGCCGCCGGCGCAGGAGCCGTTCATCCGCTCCTCCAGGGCGCCGCCGAAGAAGATGATCTTGGCATCCTCGCCTCCCAGTTCGATCACCGCGTCGGTATCCGGTATGTACTGGTTGACGGCGGCGGCGGTGGCGTACACCTCCTGCACAAAGTCGATGTCCGCCGCCTTGGCCACCCCCAGGCCCGCCGAGCCGGTGATGACCATGCGCACCTGCTGGCCGGCCAGCCTGCCCTGAATGGAGCGCAGGGTCTCCGCCGCCCGCTCCCGGGCCTTGGAGTAGTGCCGCTCATAGGAGCGGAACAGCAGCTTGTTCTGTTCGTCCAGCACCACGACCTTGACGGTGGTGGAGCCGATATCAATTCCAATCCGAAGGCTCATACATTCACCCGTTTACCTTTTTAATAAGAATTTCGTATTCACCATAATATAACAAAGTTCTGCAATTTACAAGTGCCAAGGCTTAATATGCAGGAAATTCCACCGGAAAAGGGGAGATACAGCATTTGCCGTATCTCCCCGGGGACGCTTTTTGTGATATTTGACGGTTACCGGCGGTAGGTGCGGGTGATCTTGGCCAGCTTGCCGGACACGGAGGGGTTGAGGGCCTCGGCCCGTACCCGCCAGGACCAGTTGTGGGGTCCCATGGTGCCGGGGGTGTTGATCCGGGCGTCGCCCCCCAGGCCCAGCAGGTCCTGGAGGGGGGCGATGGCCAGGCGGCAGGGGGACATCCAGGCCCCGCATACCGCGCCCCAGCCGAACCCCTCCTCCTCCCGCAGGCGCAGATAGTCGAAGGCGTAATCCCGCTCGGCGGGGCTGGCTTCGCTGAACAGCCACTGGACAAAGGTGGGGGTGTCGTGGGTGCCGGTATAGATAACCGCCTCCTGGGGGCAGTTGTGGGGCAGGTAGGAGCTCTCCCCCACCGGGTCAAAGGCGTATACCAGCACCTTCATCCCCGGCAGGCCGCTCTGGGCGATGAACTCCAGCGCGTCGGCCTCCAGCGCCCCCAGATCCTCGGCGATGAGGGCGAGGCCGGACACGTTTTTCAGCGCGTCCAGCAGGCCGAAGCCCGGCCCCTCCTCCCAGTGGCCGGAGCGGGCGTCGGGCGCCCCCTTGGGAATGGACCAATAGGTGTGGAAAGCCCGGAAGTGGTCGATGCGCACCACGTCGTACAGCCGGGCCATGTGACTGCCCCGCCGCTTCCACCAGGCAAAGTCGGTCTTTTTGTGGTAGTCCCAGTCGTAGAGGGGGTTGCCCCAGTGCTGCCCCAGGTCGGTGAAGGCATCCGGGGGGACACCGGCCACGGCGGAGGGGGTCATATCCTCCTCCAGCTGGAACAGCTCCGGCTCGCTCCACACCTCGGCGCTGTCGGGGGAGACGTAGATGGGCAGGTCCCCGATGATGGAGATGCCCTTGGAGTTGGCGTAGGCCTTGACGGCGGTCCACTGCCGGAAAAAGAGCAGCTGCAAAAAGGCCTGGAACCGGCACTCCTCTGCCAGCTCGGTCCGATAGCGGGCCATGGCCTCCGGCTTGCGCAGCCGGGCCTCGTCGGGCCAGTCGGCCAGGGCCTTGCCGCCGAAGTGAGCGCGCAGGGCCAGGAACAGGGCGTAGTCGGGCAGCCAGTCCGCCTCGTCCGCCAGGAACTGGTCCAGCAAACCGTCATACCGCTGCCGCCCCCGCTCCCAGGCTCTGCGGAACAGGGGCATACGGCCCTGGTGGAGCCAGCCGTAGTCCACCCGGTCGGGGTTGTTCCACCGGGCGGAGTCCAGCTCCTCCCGGGTGAGCAGCCCCTCCTCCTGGAGCAGCTCCAGGTCCAGCAGCAGGGGATTACCCGCGAAGGAAGAGGCGGACATGTAGGGGGAATCCCCGCCCCCCGGCGGCACCAGGGGAAGAATCTGCCAGAACTTCTGCTTTCCGTCGGACAGGAAATTGATGAATTGCCGGGCGGATTTGCCCAGGGTTCCAATCCCGTAGGGTCCGGGCAGGGAGAAGACGGGAAGGAGGATACCACTGGCTCTCGCTTGCATAAACAGGCCTCCCAGATAAAGGATAAAGAACCCTTACATTATACCCCATTTTTCGCCCCGCCGCAAGGGCGGGAAGGGGACTACCCCACTTCCTCCCGCTCCGGGGCAGCCGGACCGGGCTGGAACCGGAGGCGCAGCCCGCCCTCCTCCAGGCAGACCAGGGCGGTGTCCCCCCGCCCCAGTCCGCCGCTGAGCAGGCCCTCTGCGGCGGGGTCCTCCACCCCGGCGCGGATGGTACGGCGGAGGGGGCGGGCACCGTAGCTGGGGTCAAAGCCCTGCCGGGCCAGCAGATCCAGAGCCTCCTCCGTCCAGGCGAGGGTGACCCCCAGGGCGGCCAGGCGGCTGCCCACCTGCTCCAGCATCCGCCGGGCGATGGCGCGGATCTCCGTGTGGCCCAGCTGGGTGAAGACGATGGTCTCGTCCAGCCGGTTGAGAAATTCCGGCCGGAAGACCTGCTTCAGATCCCGGGTGACGGCCTCCCGCAGCTCCTCCGGGGAGCGGGTCTGCCCGTCGGTCTGCCGGGCGGCGGAAAAGCCCAGCTGCCCGCCCCTGGTGGTGATGCGCTGGGCGCCCACGTTGGAGGTGAGGACCACGATGGCGTTTTTAAAGTCGGCCCTCCGGCCCTGGGCGTCGGTCACCACCCCGTCCTCCATCATTTGCAGCAGAATGCCCCAGATGTCCGGATGGGCCTTTTCGATCTCGTCAAAGAGCACCACGCAGTAGGGGCGGCGGCGTACCCGCTCGGTGAGCTGCCCGCCCTCCTCGTAACCCACATACCCCGGCGGGGAGCCGATGAGCCGGGAGACGGCATGCTTTTCCATGTACTCAGACATGTCGAAGCGCAGCAGGGCCTCCTCACTGCCGAACAGGGCGTGGGCCAGGGCCTTGCACAGTTCGGTCTTGCCCACGCCGGTGGGACCCAGAAAGAGGAAGCAGCCGGTGGGCCGGCCCGGCTCCTTCAACCCCACCCGGCCCCGGCGCACCGCCCGGGCCACCGCCCGTACCGCGTCCTGCTGGCCCACCACCCGACGGTGGAGGTCCTCCTCCAGCTGGAGCAGCCGCTGGCTCTCCGCCTGGGTGAGGGTGGTCACCGGAATGCCCGTCCAGCCGGATACCACTTCCGCCACGTCCTCCGCCTCCACCGAGCCGGTGTTCTGCCCCGAGCGCCACCTGGCCCGCTGCTGCTCCAGTTCCCGGCTGAAGTCCTCCTCCGCGTCCCGGAGCATGGCGGCTTTCTCAAAGTCCTGGTCCCGGATGGCCTCCTCCTTCTCCCGGCGGGTGCGGGCAGTGCGCTCCTCCAGGGCCTGGAGGTCGGGGGGCGCAGCCAGCCGCTGAATGCGTACCCGGGAGGCGGCCTCGTCCACCAGATCGATGGCCTTGTCCGGCAGCCGCCGGTCCCCGATATAGCGCTGAGACAGGGAGATGGCGGCGTCGATGGCCTCATCGGTGATGGTGAGGCGGTGATGGGCCTCGTACCGGTCCCGCAGCCCCAGCAGAATGGCCCGGGCGGTGCTGCTGTCCGGCTCGCCCACCACCACCGGCTGGAACCGCCGCTCCAGGGCGGCGTCCTTTTCAATATATTTCCGGTACTCGTCGGTGGTGGTGGCCCCGATCACCTGCAGCTCCCCCCGGCCCAGGGCGGGCTTGATGATGTTGGCCGCGTCGATGGCACCCTCGGCGGAGCCGGCCCCCACGATGGTGTGCAGCTCGTCAATAAAGAGGATGATGCCCCCGGCCCGGCGCACCTCCGCCAGGATGCTCTTCACCCGCTCCTCAAATTCTCCCCGGTATTTGGTACCTGCCACCATGGAGGACAGGTCCAGGGAGAGCAGCCGCTTGCCCTGCAAATCCTCCGGCACCTGCCCGGTGGCGATCCGCCAGGCCAGACCCTCAGCCACGGCGGTCTTGCCCACCCCCGGCTCGCCGATGAGGGCGGGGTTGTTTTTCTGCCGGCGGGCCAGGATCTGGATGGTGCGCCCGATTTCCCGGTCCCGCCCGATCACCGGGTCCAGCACCCCGCCGGCGGCCAGCCGGGTCAGGTCCCGGCAGAACTGGTCCAGCAGCTTGGTGTCTCCCCCGTACTCCCGCTCTCTGGGCCGTCCGGCCCCCCGGAAGGGGGAGGAGGAGGGGTCGCCCCCCATGGCGGCGGTGACGTCGGCCCGCAGCCGGCGGGGCTCGACCCCCATGCTGGCCAGCACCCGTACCGCCACCCCGTCCCCCTCCCGCAGGATGCCCAGCAGCAGGTGCTCGGTTCCCACGTAGGGGTGGCCCAGCCGGGCGGCCTCGGTGAGGGAGAGCTCGATGATCTTTTTGCATCTGGGGGAGAGCCCCTGGGAGGGGGCGGTACCGCCGTCGCCCGTCCCAACCAGGGCGGCGATGGCGTTTTTCAGGGCCTCCGGTTCCAGGCCCGCGGCCAGCAGCACCTTGGCTGCCACGCCGCTGCCCTCCCGGCTCAGTCCCAGCAGCAGGTGTTCGCTGCCCACGTAGCCGTGACCCAGCTCGGCGGAGCACTGCTGGGCCAGCCGCAGGGCGGTCTGCGCCCGCTGGGTGAATCGAGTGTCATTCATGGCCGTCTCCCGCCTGTTTTTCCCCCAAAACAGGGGCTTCTTCTGCCGCTTGACAGGTTTCATGCGCTGTTGCACGCCCTTTCGCTTTGGTTCTCTCCTGGTGCGCGCCGCTGCACGGCGCCCCCTCCAGTTCCGGGGTCAGGCTCCCGGCGGCCTGCATATGAAACGGAGATGGATGGTCCATGGATGCCCGCGCCTCCTTTGGAGTGTCTTCTAGTTTTTCCCGCTGAGAAAAAATATACCCACCTCCGGCGCATTTTAGCATTGCATTTTCAAAAAGTTATGATACAATAGCGTTAGCTTTAGAGTTTGGAGGTGTATTCCAATGGCCTATGTCATCAGCGACTCCTGCGTGAGCTGCGGTGCTTGCGAGGGCGCTTGCCCCGTGGGCGCTATCTCCCAGGGCGACGATCACTACGTCATCGACGCCGGCTCCTGCATCGATTGCGGCAGCTGCGCCGACACCTGCCCCACGGGTGCGATTTCCCAGGGCTAATTTGGTGCATACAGTGAAAAACAGCGGCACACCGCAAGGGGTGCCGCTGTTTTTAATCGGAATCAGGAGGTGGCGAGATGCAGCTGCGGGGCAAGAACCTGCTGTTGGTGGGCTTTACTCTGTTCTCCATGTTTTTCGGGGCCGGCAACCTGATCTTTCCCCCCGGCATTGCGGCCAAGGCCGGCGTCATGACCTGGCCGGCGGTGGCTGGCCTGGCGGTGAGCGCGGTGGGGCTGCCGGTGCTGGGCGTGGTGGCGGTGGCCCGCTCCGGCGGGCTGGATACCCTGGGCGGGCGGGTCCATCCCCTGTTTGCCCGGGCCTTCACCATCGCCGCCTATCTGGCCATCGGCCCCTGCCTGGCCATTCCCCGTACTGCCACCACCTCCTTTGAGATGGCGGTGCCGCCCTTTGTGGGGGCGGAGGCGCCCATCTCCCTCTTCCGGCTGGTCTACTCCCTGGTGTTCTTTGCCGCCGCACTGTGGATCGCCCTGCGGCCGGAGAAGCTCACCGACCGGCTGGGCAAGGTGCTCTGCCCCATTCTGGTGGCCCTCATCGTTTTTACCTTTGCCGGCTGCCTGCTCAACCCGCTGGAGGGGTACGGTCCGGCCTCGGGCAGCTACGTGACCCATCCGGTGATTCAGGGCTTTGTGGAGGGGTATCAGACCATGGACACCATCGCCGCGCTGGCCTTCGGCATAGTCATTGCCGTGAACATCCGGGCCAGGGGCGTGGAGGAGCAGGGCGCCGTGGTAAGGGGTACCATCCGCGCCGGGGTGATCGCCGGCGGAATGCTGCTGATCGTCTACTGCATGCTGGCCCACATCGGCGCTTTGTCCGCCGGGGCGGTGCCTGACCCCACCGACGGCGCCCAGGCGCTGACCAATGTGGTGGGGCTGCTTTTCGGCACCTGGGGCAGCGTGCTGCTGGCGGGCATCTTCGTCATCGCCTGCTTCAACGTGTGCGTGGGGCTGATCAGCTCCTGCGGGGAGTATTTTTGCTCCATCTGTCCCAGACTGAGCTACCGCAGCTGGGCGGTGCTGTTTGCGGTGGTGAGCATGGTGATCTCCAACGCGGGCCTGACCCAGATCATCTCGGTATCCGCCCCGGTGCTGGGTATCCTGTACCCCATGGCTATTGTCCTCATCGCCCTGTCCTTCTTCCAGCGCTGGCTGGCGGGGAAGCGGTGGGTCTATCCCCTGGGGGTGCTGTTTGCCGGCGTGTTCAGCGTGCTGGACGCCTTGAAGGCCGTTGTCCCGCCTCTGGGCGTGCTGGACGCCCTCCCCCTGACCCAGGCTGGGCTGGGCTGGCTGCTGCCGGCGGGCGCCGGTGTGGTGCTGGGCCTGCTGCTGCCCGGGAGAACGCAGCCCTGACCTGAAACCTGTCCGCGGACCGGCTCTGCCGGTCCGCGGAATTTTTTTGCCTGCCGGGCGGGGAAGATAATGTTTGTGGGTAAGGGAATGATCTGGTATAATGGGGAAAAAACGGTGCGGCCCCACCGGGCGGGGCAGGGAAAGGACGGTGCCGCGATGACCCACAAGACGCTGTATACCGTGGTTGTGGCGGATGACGAGGACGAGCTGAGAGAGGCGGTATGCACCATGATCCCCTGGCAGGACTACGGCTTTTGCCTGGTGGGGAGCGCCGGAAACGGGCTGGACGCCCTCCAGCTGGTGGAGCAGCACGAGCCGGATCTGCTGCTCACCGACATCCGCATGCCCTTCATCTCCGGCATTGAACTGGCCCGGCAGGTGCGGGAGGTGCGCCCGGCCACCAACATCGCCTTTCTCAGCGGCTATGACGACTTTGAATATGCCAAGCAGGCCATTCAGTACAACATCATCAGCTACATGCTCAAGCCCCTGACCATGGAGGGGCTTGGCGCGGAGCTGCGCATCATCCGCCAGAAGATCGACGCCCAGTTTGCCCAATTCCGGCAGACGGCCCCCCGGACCGGCGGGCCGGACCTGCGGGCGGCCATGCTGATGCCCCTGGTGCTGGACGATTACGCCGAGCCGGAGGGGGAGGCCCAGGCGGAGGCGTACGCCCGCCAGTGCGGCCTGCTGCGGGACCTGGAGGAAAGGCCCCGGTACACCGTAATGGTATCCATCCTGCTGAGCGGGGAGGGGGCCAACTGCACCGCGCCCCCCTTTGTGGAGTCGGTGGACCGGCTGGCGTCCAAATACCTGCGCAGCGTCAGCTTTTTTGCCGCGGGCAAGGTGATCTCGGTGCTGCTGGGCAACCCGTCGGACTTTGAGGAGTACCTGCACATTCTGGCCGATGAAATTCCCCAGATGGCGGAGCGGGTGCTGGGCAAGCGCTGCCGGATCGGCGTCAGCGGGGAGGTGCGGACCATCGGCGGCCTGCACGACGGCTACCGCCAGGCCATGGAGGCCCTGCGCCAGGGGGACCGGACGGAGGGCGGCGCCCAGTTTATCAGCGACCTGGCCCCGGCGGGGAAGGGGGGCAGCCTGCTGTGCAGGCGGGCGCTGGAGGCCCTGGACCAGCACTATATGGATACCGGCCTCTCCCTGGTCTCCCTCAGCGGGATGCTGGATGTCAGCCCCAACCACCTGAGCGCCTGCATCAAGAAGTATACCGGGGAGACCTTCATCAACATTCTGATCCGCAAGCGGATGGAGGCGGCCCGGGAGCTGGTGGCCTCCTCCCAGCTGAAAATCCAGGAGGTCTCCCAGCGCTGCGGCTATACCGATCAGCACTATTTCAGCTACTGCTTCAAGAAATACTGCGGGGAATCCCCCAACGCCATGCGCCGCAGGCTGGGACTGGAGAAGGGGAGTGAGGGAGGTTGAGACGGAGCGTTTCCCCCACGGGCCTGCGCATCACCACCATCCTGGTAACCATGGTGGTGGGGGTGGTGTCGGTGATTTTGTGCTGCTGCATCCTGCTCTTTCTCAACCGCTACCGCAGCGCCATGGTGCAGAATGCCCGCACCACCAGCGCCCAGGCGGTGGCCCAGGCCTCCAACACCGTGGGCAACTACCTGCGGGATATGAGCCAGGCCATGGATCTGGTAAAACAGTCCATGTCGGAGAGTGTGGACAACCAGGACCGGCTGCTGACGGTGTTCCTGACCTTCCGCCCGGACGTGGTGGCGGTGACCAGCTACTCCGCCGGCGGAGCGCTGCTGGACTGCTGGTCCCTGGACCGGGAGCCCAGAGAGCAGATCTTCCACAACCTCTCCTTCGACCTGGACCTGGCCCGGAGCGCGGAGGGGTCCTACATGACCGCCCCCCATGTGGAGAGTATTTTTGAGGGGTACTACCCCTGGGTGGTGACCATGACCGCCCCGCTGGAGCAGGGCGGGGAAGCGGCCTGGGTCTCCCTGGACCTGAGCTTTTCCAGCATCTCCAGCTACATCAGCAATGTGAGCATCGGCCAGCGGGGCTACTGCTTTCTGATGGACGGGGAGGGCAACATTGTCTACCACCCCCAGCAGCAGCTGATCTACGCCGGGCTGAAAGCGGAAAACACCGCCGCCCTGGCGGCCCTGAAGGACGACGCCTATGCCGACGACACCGTGATTTACAGCATCACCAGCGTGGCGGGCAGCGACTGGCGGGTGGTGGGCGTCAGCTACGTGGACGAGCTGGTGAACCGCAACGTGGGCGAGATGATCCGCCTGTCCATGCTGCTGGCGGTGGTGGTGCTGGCGGCGGCGGTGCTCACCAGCTGGCTGCTCTCCTTCCTGCTCAGCCGCCCACTGCGGGGTCTGGCGGCCGCCATGGAGCGCTTTGAAACCGACGCCGACCATTTCACCTACCGGCCCGTGGGCGGCACCCGGGAGGTGCAGGAGCTCTCCGATTCCTTCGGACATATGGTGCTGCGGATTCAGCAGCTGATGACCACCGTGCGGGAAGAGGAGGTCAACCTGCGCAAGACCGAGCTGAAGGCCCTCCAGGCCCAGATCAACCCCCATTTTTTGTACAACACCCTGGACTCCATCGCCTGGATGTGCGAACAGGGCCGCAACGCCGAGGCGGTGAACATGGTGCATGCCCTGGCCCGGCTGTTCCGCATCAGCATCAGCCGGGGCCACGAGCTCATCCCCATTGCCAAAGAGATTGAGCACGCCGAGAGCTACCTGCAAATCCAGAAATACCGGTATAAAAATCAGTTTACCTATGAATTTGACGTGGACCCGGCCTGCCTGAATTTTTACTGCAACAAAATCACCCTGCAGCCCATCATCGAAAACGCCATCAACCACGGCCTGGATCTGCTGGTGGAGGAAGGCCGCATCACCGTGCAGGTGCGGCAGGCGGGGGAGGATATCGTGTTCTACGTCCGGGACAACGGGGTGGGCATGAGCGAGGGGCAGATCCGCTCCATCATGCAGCACGGTCCCACGGACCGCACCGGCATCGGCATCAAAAACGTCAACGACCGGCTGAAGATCTATTTCGGCCGGCAGTACGGCCTGCGCATTACCAGTGAGCCGGACGTGGGGACCTGTGTGGAGATCCGCATGCCCAGGATACAGGAGGGGGAGTATGAGGCGAAATAGACGGACCGTACTGCTGTGGGCGCTGCTGTGGACGCTGCTGTGCGGGTGTGGGAACGACGCCGCCTCCTCCCGGCAGCATACGGTGACCCTGGTGGCCAAGTCCACCGAAACCGAGTTCTGGCTGTCGGTGTTTGCCGGCGCCGAGGCCGCCGCCACGGAGTACAACCTGGAGCTGGACATCATCGGACCGGAGACGGAGGAGGATTACGAGGCCCAGAACCGGATGATTGCCGATGCGGTGCAGGGCGGGGCGGAGGCCCTGGTTTTTTCCGCCATCGACTATGAAAACAACGCCGCCGCCGTCAATGAGGCCGCCCGGGCGGGTGTGAAGATCGTGGCCATTGACAGCAGCGTGGCTTCCCAGATGGTGAGCACCTATATCGGAACGGACAACTACGCCGCCGGGCGGATGGCGGCCCAGGCCGCCCTGGACCGGGTGGAGGGGACGCTGAAGGTGGGCCTGGTCAATTACGATGTCAGCAGCGCCAACGGCCAGGAGCGGGAGCGGGGGGCGGTGGACGCCTTTGCCGAGAGCGGCCGGGCGGAGATCGTGTCGGTGGTGAACACCCTGGCGGAGGCGGAGCAGGCCAAGCAGGACACCACCGCGCTTCTCAGCGCCTTTCCCGAGATCAACGTGCTGCTGGCCTTCAACGAACCCACCAGCGTGGGCGCAGGTAGGGCGGTTGAAGCGCTGGGCTGCGGCGAGACGGTATTTCTGGTGGGCTTTGACTCCAACGTAGTTACCATTGACGGCCTGCAGGAGGGCTGGGTGGACGCGCTGGTGGTGCAAAACCCTTACGCTATGGGTTACCTGGGGGTGGAGAGTGCCTACCAGCTGCTCAGCGGCCAGGACGGGGGCATGGAGCGGACCGTGGACACCTCCACTCAGATTGTGGACCGGGAGAATCTCTTTACCATGGACAGCCAGAAGGCTCTGTTTGCCTTTGAGTAGGGGACCCTTTGGCAAAGTGCACAGTTTTGACCGGCGAAATTTTTGTATATTATTTTATGTGGATAAAATTTTACCCTTCTTTCGGTGAATTTTCACCTTGTTTTTCCAATTCATATCCACTAGAATAAGTCTAGACCGGGCGGTATCCAAACAGGAGGGATGCTGTCCGAATTCTAAGGAAAAAGGAGAATTGCTATGAAAAAGAAGGTACTTGCGTTACTTCTCTCCGGCGCGATGGTGTTCTCTCTGGCCGCCTGCTCCGGCGGAACCGAGACCAGTGAGACCCCGTCCGGCGGCCAGGAGACCGGCAGCGGCGATCCCGCTCAGGTTACCGAGGTTGCCAACAAGGATAAGCCCCTGGTGTGGTTCAACCGTCAGCCCTCCAACAGCTCCACCGGCGAGCTGGACATGAACGCCCTGAGCTTCAACGAGGACACCTACTACGTGGGCTTTGACGCCAACCAGGGCGCCGAGCTCCAGGGTACCATGATCCTGGATTACATCACCGCTCACATTGACGAGATTGACCGCAACGGCGACGGCGTCATCGGCTACGTGCTGGCCATCGGCGACATCGGCCACAACGACTCCATCGCCCGTACCCGCGGCGTCCGCGCCGCTCTGGGTACTGCGGTTGATGTTGACGGCGCCATCGACAGCACGCCCGTCGGCACCAACATCGACGGTACCTCCACCTACGTGAAGGACGGCACCCTGGAGATCAACGGCCAGACCTACACCGTGCGTGAGCTGGCCTCTCAGGAGATGAAGAACTCCGCCGGCGCCACCTGGGATGCCGCCACCGCCGGCAACGCCATCGGCACCTGGGCCTCCTCCTTCGGCGATCAGATCGACATCGTGGCCTCCAACAACGACGGCATGGGCATGTCCATGTTCAACGCCTGGTCCAAGGCCAATGGGGTTCCCACCTTCGGTTATGACGCCAACTCCGACGCCGTTGCCGCCATCGCGGAGGGCTACGGCGGGACCATCAGCCAGCACGCCGACGTGCAGGCCTACCTGACCCTGCGTGTGCTGCGCAACGCGCTGGACGGCGTGGACATCGACACCGGCATCGGCACCCCCGACGACGCGGGCAACGTGCTGACCGACGATGTGTTCTATTACAATGAGGAGCAGCGCTCCTACTACGCTCTGAACGTGGCTGTCACCGCAGAGAACTACGAGGAGTTCCTGGACTCCACCGTTCCCTACGCCCCCGTTGCCAACCAGCTGGACGCCACCGCCCACCCCGAGAAGAGCGTATGGCTGAACATCTACAACGCCGCGGACAACTTCCTCAGCGCCACCTATCAGCCCCTGCTGCAGAACTATGACGATCTGCTGAACCTGAAGGTGGAGTACATCGGCGGCGACGGCCAGACCGAGTCCAACATCACCAACCGTCTGGGCAACCCCAGCGCCTATGACGCTTTCGCCATCAACATGGTGAAGACCGACAACGCCGCTTCCTACACCGGCCTGCTGAGCCAGTAAGAAAACCCTGCCGGGCCGGCGGCGTACCGCCGCCGGCCCGGAACTGAATCGCACGCTGAAAGGGAGAAGGGATTCTCCCTCTCGGCGTTTTTGAAGCAAGGCCCGGCGCGTGATCCTCTGCCGGGTTCTGGAATATGCAATAACGGGAGTAACGAGAATGGCAGATGCAAGAGATGATATTGTCCTGTCCATCCGCGGCATGTGCAAATCCTTCGGCCGAAACCGGGTGCTGGACCACATCAACCTGGATGTGAAGCGGGGCACGGTCATGGGGCTGATGGGGGAGAACGGCGCGGGCAAGTCCACCATGATGAAGTGCCTGTTCGGCACCTATCAGAAGGACGAGGGCAAAATTTTCCTCAATGGCAAGGAAATCAGCTTTTCCGGCCCCAAGGACGCGCTGGAAAACGGAATCGCCATGGTGCACCAGGAGCTGAACCAGTGCCTGGAGCGCAATGTGATTGACAATCTGTTCCTGGGCCGCTACCCCACCAATGCTGTTGGAGTGGTGGACGAGGGCCGGATGAAGAAAAAAGCGGCGGAGCTGTTCCGCAAGCTGGGCATGACGGTGAATCTGACCCAGCCTATGCGGAATATGTCCGTCTCCCAGCGGCAGATGTGTGAGATTGCCAAGGCAATCTCCTACAATTCCCAGGTTATCGTGCTGGACGAGCCCACCTCCTCCCTGACGGTACAGGAGGTAGATAAGCTCTTTGAGATGATGCGGATGCTCAAATCCCAGGGTATTTCCCTGATCTACATCTCCCACAAGATGGATGAGATCTTTGAGATCTGCGATGAGATCTCGGTGCTCCGGGACGGCAATCTGGTGATGACCAAGCCCTCCAAAGAGACCAATATGAACGAGCTGATCGCCGCCATGGTGGGCCGCTCTCTGGAGAGCCGCTTCCCGCCGGTGAACAACACCCCCGGCGACACCATCCTCTCCGTGCAGCACCTGTCCACCAAGTACGCCCCCTACCTGCAGGATGTGTCCTTTGACGTGAAGGAGGGCGAGATCTTCGGCCTGTACGGCCTGGTGGGCGCCGGGCGCACCGAGCTGATGGAGACCATCTTCGGGGTGCGTACCCGTGCGGCGGGCCGGGTCTATTTCAAAAACCGGCTGATGAATTTCGGCAGCGCCAAGGAGGCCATTGAGCACGGTTTTGCCATGATCACGGAGGAACGCAAGGCCAACGGCCTGTTCCTCAAGTGCGACCTCACCTTCAATACCACCATCGCCAATCTGGAGCAGTACAAGGCCGGTCTGGCCCTGTCCGACGCCAAGATGGTGAAGGCCACCAACAAGGAGATCAAGGTCATGCACACCAAGTGCATGGGTCCTGACGATATGATTACCAGCCTGTCCGGCGGCAATCAGCAAAAGGTCATCTTCGGCAAATGGCTGGAGCGGGAACCCCAGGTCTTTATGATGGACGAACCCACCCGCGGCATTGACGTGGGCGCCAAGTATGAGATCTATGAGCTGATCATCAACATGGCCAAGCAGGGCAAGACCATCATCGTGGTCTCCTCCGAGATGCCGGAGATTCTGGGCATCACCAACCGCATCGGGGTCATGTCCAACGGACATCTCTCCGGCATCGTGAACACGAAAGAGACGGATCAGGAAGAGCTTTTGCGCCTGAGCGCAAAATATCTGTAGTAGGAGATAAGCTATGGTTGCAGAGAATACGAAGATATTGACGGCGGAGCAGGAGGCCAAGCTCCTCCAGCCCATTGACGAAGCCGTAGGCGCCATTCAGGCCAAGATCAACGAGCTGCGGGCGGATGGCACCGACAAGGTGGTGGAGATCCAGAGCATCCTGGACAACCTGAAGCGGGACAAGATATACACCGCCCAGGAGAAGGCAGCCCGCACCCAGGAGCTCCAGGCTCAGCTGGCCAAGGCCAAAGAGGTGGAGGCCAAGAACAAGGACGAGGTGTCCAAGCTCATCGCCCAGGCGGAGAGCTATCTGAAGGCCAACTACCAGGGCTATTACCAGGCGGTGACGGAGAGCTGCAAGGCCGAGAAGGTCCAGGCGGAGGAGAACTACAAGGCCGCCGTGGCCGCCCTGGAGCAGGAGCATCAGGCCACCGTGTCCAAGCTCACCGACGCCGGCGAGGTGAAGGACGAGAAGTACGTCCACAAAAACCGCCTCTTTGACGCCAAGATGAAGCGGGCCAAGGACCTGCAGGAGATCAAGGACCGGCAGCACGCCGCCTTTGACCACCGGTATCACCTCATTGACCTGCTGCGCATGTCCAAGTTTACCTTCGGCGAGACCATGGCCCAGAAGTGGGAGAGCTACAAATACACCTTCAACCGCCGGGACTTCCTGCTGAAGAACGGCCTTTACATTGCCATCATCATCATCTTCATCGCCCTTTGTATCATCACCCCCGTGGTGAAGAACATGCCTCTGTTGACGGTGAACAACGTGCTGAACATCCTGCAGCAGGCCTCCCCCAGAATGTTCCTGGCTCTGGGCGTGGCGGGTCTGATCCTGCTGGCCGGCACCGACCTGTCCATCGGCCGTATGGTGGGCATGGGCATGACGGCGGCCACCATCGTGATGCATCAGGGCATCAACACCGGCTCGGTGTTCGGACACATCTTTGACTTCACCGGCGTGCCGGTCATCGGCCGGGTCTTCCTGGCCCTGGTGGTGTGCGTTGTGCTGTGTACCATCTTCACCACCATCGCCGGCTTCTTTACCGCCAAGTTCAAGATGCACCCCTTCATTTCCACCATGGCCAACATGCTGGTGATCTTCGGCCTGGTGACCTACTCCACCAAGGGCGTGTCCTTCGGCGCCATTGACACCACCATCCCCAGCATGATCATTCCCCGCTTCGGCAGCTTCCCCACCATCATTCTGTGGGCCGTGGCTGCGGTGATTGTGGTGTGGTTCATCTGGAACAAGACCACCTTCGGCAAGAACCTCTACGCCGTGGGCGGCAACCCGGAAGCCGCCGCCGTGTCCGGTATCTCGGTGTTCTGGGTTACCGTGGGCGCCTTCATCATGGCCGGCGTCCTCTACGGGTTCGGCGCCTGGCTGGAGTGCCTGCGTATGACCGGTTCCGGCTCCGCGGCCTATGGCCAGGGCTGGGAGATGGATGCCATCGCGGCCTGCGTGGTGGGCGGCATCTCCTTCACCGGCGGTATCGGCAAGATCTCCGGGTGCGTGGTGGGCGTGTTTATCTTCACCGCCCTGACCTACTCCCTCACCACCCTGGGTATTGACACCAACCTCCAGTTTGTGTTCTCCGGCATCATCATTCTGGTGGCCGTCATGCTGGACTGCCTGAAGTACGTCCAGAAGAAGTAAGCCTTATCTCAGAAGCGGGAAGCCGCTGCAAGGCAAACGCGGGAAACCCGCCTGCTTTGCAGCGGCTTTCTTGACGGAGACGGGAAAAGCGTGTATGCTGTGCATTGAAGAACGGCCCCGGCGGCGCCGGGGCGGAAAGGGAGAGGATAACCATGCAAAAACTGGGCGATGTGCGCCGTGCGCTGGCGGCCGGGGCGCTGGACAAGCCCATGGCCGGCCTGCTGTACGGCGATCTGGCCGCCGCCCGGCGCCGGGTGTCGGACTTGCTGGACGGCTTCCAGCATAGCTTTGGAGCGGGGGAGGACACTCCTGTGGCCCTGTGCTCCGCCCCCGGCCGGACGGAGCTCTGCGGCAACCACACCGACCATCAGCACGGCCGGGTGCTGGCCGGTGCGGTGGATCTGGATTTTCTGGCCTGCGCCGCCCCCAACGGCACCCGTGTGATCCGTTTCCAGTCCCAGGGCTGGCCCATGGTGGAAGTGATGCTGGACACCCTGGAGCCGGTGGAGGAGGAGAAGGAGAGCACCGCTTCCCTGGTGAGAGGCATGGCGGCCCAGGCGGCCGGGAAGGGCTATCCGGTGTCTGGCTTCGACGTGTTCGCCATGTCGGAGGTATTGCCCGGCTCCGGCCTGTCCTCCTCGGCGGCCTGCGAGGTGCTGCTGGGCGTGATTGAAAATCACCTGTTCTGCCGGGATGAGCTGGACGCGGTGACCATCGCCCAGATGGGGCAGCGGGCGGAGAATGACTTTTTCGGCAAGCCCAGCGGCCTGATGGACCAGACCGCCTCCTCCGTGGGGGGTGCGGTGGCCATTGATTTTGCCGATCCCGCCGCTCCGGTGGTGCGGTCGGTGGCGGTGGACCTGGACAGCCTGGGCTATGCCCTGTGCATCATCGACTCGGGAGCCAGCCACGCCGACCTGACGGATGAATACGCCGCGGTCCCCCGGGAGATGGGGGCGGTGGCGGCCTTCTTCGGAAAGCGGGTACTGCGTGAGGTGGAGGAGTCTCAGGTGCTCCAGAACCTGCCCCGGCTGCGGCAGGCGGTGGGGGACCGGGCGGTGCTCCGGGCGCTGCACTTCTATGCCGACGACAGGCGGGTGGCGGCGGAGGCCGACGCCCTGGCCGCCGGAGACATGGCGGCCTTCCTGGCCCTGGTGAACCAGTCCGGCCGCTCCTCCTGGGAGCTGCTTCAGAACATCACCCCTGCCGGAGCGGTGGCCGAGCAGGCCATGGCGGTGGCTCTGACGGTGGCGGAGCGGGCGCTGGAAGGCCGGGGCGCCTGCCGGGTTCACGGCGGCGGATTTGCCGGCACCATCCAGGCTTTTGTGCCGCTGGAGCTGCTGCCCCGGTTCCGGGCGCAGGTGGAGGCGGCCCTGGGCGCGGGCAGCTGCCATGTGTTGCGGGTCCGGCCGGTGGGCGGCGCCGTTCTCTGGTCCTGAATGATCTGACTGTTTAATGTGAAAGGAGCGCACCTGAAATGGCGATTTTGGTGTTAGGCGGGGCCGGCTACATCGGCTCCCATACGGTGTATGAGCTGATTGACGCGGGCCGGGAGGTAGTGGTGGCCGACAATTTGCAGACCGGCTTCAAGGCCGCCGTCCACCCCAAGGCGAAGTTTTACCAGCTGGATATCCGGGACCGGGGGGCGCTGGACACCCTGTTCCAGGCCGAGCACATTGAGGGGGTCATTCACTTTGCCGCCTCCTCCCAGGTGGGGGAGTCCATGTCCAACCCCTTGAAGTACTATGACAACAACCTCTACGGCACCATGGTGCTCCTCCAGTCCATGGTGGCCCACGGGGTGGATAAGATTGTGTTTTCCTCCACCGCCGCCACCTATGGCGAGCCGGAGCGGGTTCCCATTCTGGAGAGCGACCCCACCGTACCCACCAACTGCTACGGCCAGACCAAGCTGGCCATGGAGCACATGATGGGCTGGGTCTCCCGGGCGCACGGATTGAAATACGTGGCGCTGCGGTACTTCAACGCCTGCGGCGCCCACGTTTCCGGCCGGATCGGGGAGGCCCACAACCCGGAGACCCACCTCATCCCCATCATCCTCCAGGTCCCCCTGGGCCAGCGGGCGGCGGTGAGCGTCTTCGGGGACGACTATCCCACCAAGGACGGCACCTGCATCCGGGACTACATCCACGTCACCGACCTGGCCCAGGCCCATATCCTGGCCCTGGACTATCTGATGAAGGGCGGGGACAACAACGTGTTCAACCTGGGCAACGGGGTGGGCTTTACCGTAAACGAGGTTATCGAGGTGGCCCGGGCGGTGACCGGCCATCCCATCCCGGCCAATATGGCCCCTCGCCGGGCTGGAGATCCCGCCCAGCTCATCGCCTCCTCGGCCAAGGCGGTGGAGGTGCTGGGCTGGCAGCCCAAGTACAACGATCTGTCCACCATTGTGGCCACCGCCTGGGCCTGGCACAAGGACCACCCCAACGGATTTGAGGAGGGCTGAGCATGGAGCGTGACCAGGCCATTGCCAAGCTGCTGTCCTATGCCCTGGAGCGGGAGCTGATTACGCCGGCGGATACCCTCTGGGCGGCCAACACCCTGCTGGAGGCGCTGGAGCTGGACGGCTGCGCCCTGCCGCACCCTCTGCCCCCCATGGGGGAGGGAGAGCTGCCTGCCGTGCTGGACGTCCTGCTGGACGACGCGGCGGAGCGGGGCGTACTGGAGGAAAACACCATCACCTACCGGGATCTGCTGGATACCAGGCTGATGGGCGCCCTCACCCCCCGGCCCGCCCAGGTGATCGGGCGCTTCCAGGAGCTGTACCGGGAGAGTCCCCAGGCGGCCACCGACTGGTACTACAAATTTAGCCAGGACACCAACTACATCCGCCGGGACCGGATCGCCAAGGACGTGCAGTGGAAGACGGAGACCGGCTACGGGGAGCTGGATATCACCATCAACCTCTCCAAGCCGGAAAAGGACCCCAAGGCCATTGCCGCCGCACGGAACCTGCCCGCCGCCGCCTATCCCCGGTGCCAGCTGTGTGCCGAGAACGAGGGGTATGCCGGCCGGGTGAACCATCCCGCCCGGCAAAACCACCGCATCGTCCCCATCACCATCAACGGCTCTCCCTGGTTTTTGCAGTACTCCCCCTATGTGTACTACAACGAGCACTGCATCTGCCTGAACCGGGAGCACACCCCCATGAAGATTGACCGGGCCTGCTTTGCCAAGCTGCTGGACTTTGTGGGGCAGTTCCCCCACTATTTTGTGGGCTCCAACGCGGACCTGCCCATTGTGGGCGGCTCCATTCTGGCCCACGACCATTTCCAGGGGGGGCGGTATACCTTCGCCATGGAGAAAGCGCCGGTGGAGCTGCCCTTCACCTTCCCCGGTTATGAGGACGTACAGGCGGGAATCGTCAAGTGGCCCATGGCGGTGGTGCGCCTGACCTGCCCGGATGCGGAGCGGCTGGTGGAGCTGGCTGACCGCATTCTGCTGAGCTGGCGGGGCTACACCGACGAGGCAGCCATGATTCTGGCCGAGACCGACGGGGAGCCCCACAACACCATCACCCCCATCGCCCGGCGGCGGGGGAACGACTATGAGCTGGACCTGGTGCTGCGCAACAATCTGACCACGCCGGAGCACCCGCTGGGGCTGTACCACCCCCACGCCCAGCTCCACCACATCAAGAAGGAGAACATCGGCCTGATCGAAGTGATGGGCCTGGCGGTTCTGCCCGCCCGCCTGAAGGCCGAGCTGGCCGCCGTGGCGGACAAGCTGGTAACGGGGGCGGACCTGCGGGCCGATCCCCTGACCGCCTCCCATGCCGACTGGGCGGAGGGCTTCCGGGACAAGTACACCCTGACGGCGGACAACGCCCTGGAGGCGGTGTATCACGAGACCGGCCTGGTCTTTGCCCAGGTGCTGGAGCACGCCGGGGTATACGCCCGCACGCCGGCGGGCCAGGAGGCGTTCCTCCGCTTCCTGCGGCAGGTGTAAGCCATGGCGGAGCTGACTTGGCAGCCTTTTGGGCTTACCCGGGACCGCCGGCAGGTGGAGCTGTGGACCCTCCGGGCCGGCCGCTACGCCGCCCAGGTGCTCACCTACGGCGGCATTCTCCGGGCCTTTACCGTCCCGGCCGAGGAGGGGGAGCGGGACATTGTCCTGGGGTGCGAGACCCTGGCGGACTATGAGCGCCAGGACAAGTACCTGGGCGCCCTGGTGGGCCGGGTGGCCAACCGCATCGGCGGCGCCGCCTTTGCGCTGAACGGGACGACCTATCAGCTGGCGGCCAACAACGGCCCCAACTGCCTCCATGGCGGCCTTCACGGCTTCCATCAGGCGGTGTGGAAGGCCAGGGAGGAGCACGGCGCCCTGGTGCTTACCCACGTCAGCCCCGACGGGGAAGAGGGATTTCCCGGCGCCCTTTGGGTGCAGGTGACCTATACCCTAACCGCCGATGGAGTGCTTACCCTGGACTACCGGGGGGAGAGCACCGCCGACACCCTCTGTAATCTCACCAACCACAGTTATTTCAATCTGCTGGGCCACGCCTCCGGTTCCCTGGCGGGCCAGCAGATCCAGGTGTGGGCGGACGCCATTACCCAGACCGACGCCACCAGCGTCCCCACCGGCGTTCTGCTGCCGGTAGAGGGTACGCCCTTTGACCTGCGCCGCCCGGTGGACTTTCTCCAGGGGCTGGCCATGACCCATCCCCAGCTCACCCTGGGCAATGGCTACGACCACAATTTTGTCCTGAGCCGTCAGCCCCGCGCCCCCATGGGACTGGCCGCCCGGGTCACCGGCGGCGGACTGTGCCTGGCGTGCTATACCACCCAGCCCGGCCTCCAGCTCTACACCGCCAATTACCTGGACGGTACCCCCGGCAAGGGGGGTGTGTCCTACGGACCACGGTCGGCCTTCTGCCTGGAGACCCAGGCCTGGCCGGACGCCATCCATCACCCGGACTTTCCCACCGTGGTGCTCCGGGCGGGGGAGAGCTACCGCCACACCACCGCCTATCGGGTGACGGCGGTATAAGGAAATCAGACAGGCGGGTGTCCCCAAACCCGGGGACACCCGCCTGTTTTGTGCGCTCTGCCGTTATTTTTCCTGGGAAAAGCGCCATGCCTCCCCCAGCCACTCCAGCAGCTGGCCGTCTATCTGCTCCGGCCGGTCCACCACCACGTGGTGGGTCCAGCGGTTGGGGTAGGGCTCCACCGCCACGGCAACGCGGGGGTGGTCCAACCGGCGGCCCAGGCCGAAGGTGACCAGCAGGCAGTGTTCCGGCCACCCCTTTTTCCGGCGGAAGGGCAGGGAGGCGGCGGCGAAGAGATGGCGGCCATAAAAGCTGATCTGGCTTTTCTGCACCTTCACCTGCCCCTCCGGAAAGGCGGCGCTCATGGCCTGGAACAGGGCCTCGTAGAGGGCAAGCTCCCGGTCGTGGCCGGAGAAGTAGACCTGTAAATCGGACAGGTAGTAGGGAGAGCACTCCATCAGCCAGCCTCCGCTGCCTGCCTGGCCAGCACTACCGCAAAGCGTCCCTCATATTTCGCCTCCTGCTGGTCGGCCTGCGACCCGTCGGAAATGGAGAAGCGGATCTCATAAATTTGCTCCGGCGCCAGACGGGCGCCGGCCTCCAGAACCTGCCCGCCGTCGGCGCACAGGCTCCACGGCTCGCTCATTTCCCTCAGCGCCCCCGCGGCATCCTGGAAGAACAGGGTGTAGCGTGCGGGACTGCCCTCCAGGCCGTTTACCCGCAGGGCCAGGGTCTGTGTTTCCCGCAGATTCTCCACCGTTACGCTGGTCAGATATCCGGCGGGCTGGAAGTCCGCACCCAGGGCGTCATCCGCCAGGCGGACCCGGCCGGTGTCCGCCGGAGGGATCTCCTTGGCGGGGCTGTCCGGCAGGTAGGCCAGCACGTCCTGCCAGCACACCATTTCCATGGCGCCGGTGGGACAGTAGAGGGCGTTTCCGCCGGGGTCGGGGATGACGCCCACAGCCAGGTTGTTGTAGCCCGACGCCTGGGAGACGTCCATCCGCAGCAGGGTCTCTCCGGAGTCAAAGTCCAGCACCTCGTATACCCACATGCCGCTCTCCAGGTCCTGCCAATAGCCGTACAGGTAGCCGGTGGCGGTGCTCAGCTTGATCATGGTGGTTTCGTGAATGTCCGCCCGGGACCACACCTTCTCCGCGGTATAGCCGCCGTCGGTTTTGACAAAGTCCACCCGCTCCACCCCGGGGGCGATATAGACGTTGCCCTGGCTCATCCAGTTGGCGTCGTAGATGTTGTCGTAGGACTGGATGGAGGAGTCGGCGTCGGGGTCGGCCAGGCCGGAATTGCCTGCGCCGAACCAGTTGCACACGATGACCGAGGCCGAGCCATCCCCCGGGTCGTACACCAGAATGGAGTTCTCCACCGACACGGGGACATCTTCACCCAGCTGGTCCAGTACCGGGATCTGCGCTACAATCTCCCCCGTCCGGGAGGAGAGGGCGATGAGCTGGATGGGGTCCTGGTTGTCGGTGAAGATCACCAAATCCCGGGTGAGGGTGGGGCTGGTGCCGCTGCCCCAGGCCAGGCCGCCCCCGGTGTAGCCGGAGCCTTCCTGGGCGTCGTTGGCGCCGCTGCTCTCATAGGAGGTGCGCCAGGAGACCGAGACCCCGTCCTCCGCCGTCAGCATGTAGCAGGCCAGGTTGGTGAGGATCACCGCCCCATCCTCATTGGCGGCAATGCCGTTTTCCGCCCCTTCCCCCGGCTCCAGGGGATAGAAGAAGATGTTGTCCTCCAGCGACACCTGCTGGCCCGTTTGCAGCTGCTGCATGTACGAGCGGGAGATGTACCCCAAAAATCCCTGGGACTGCCGGTCGGGATAGATCCGGAAGCCGCCGGTGGTGAACCACAGGTTGCCCTCGTAGTCGTACACGATGCTCAGCAGATTCTGGTCAAACCCCTCGCCCAGATGGGCCGCGGCCTGCTCCATCACGTTGATGTCCAGCAGCGGCTCAAACACCGGCAGGATCTCCCCCTGTTCATCCATGGTCTGAAGTACCAGGATGTGTCCGTGGGAGGTGGGCGCCACCACATGGTCGCTGCTGTCCACAAAGGAGTAGGAGATCTGCAGGGCGTAGCCGCCCTCGCTGTCCCGGGCGGGGACGAAGGAGCCGGCCCGCTGAATGGTGTCCCCAGTCAGGTCCGTGATGGAGATACCCCCCAGGAAGGGTGTGATGGCATTGCCCTTGCTGTCGTAAAAGGCGGCGGAAGGGGCATGGATGTTCTGGGTCTCCGTGGAGGTGGTCACCCTGGAGTAGATGCCCAGGGGCGCCACCGCGTCGGTGACGTCGGTGGCATAGACGTCGTTATGAATGGAATTGTCGCTTGCGGCCATGTAGGGGTTTGGGGTCACGGCCTTGGCCGGAAGGGGGTGGGGGACCAGCGCCGTCCGGCCCTCCGGCCCGGCCGCGGGGCTGGATACCGGACTGTCGGCCGGGCTGTTCTCCGGTCCGGTGGGCTGCCCGGCGCAGCCCTGACAGGCCAGCAGCAGGGCCAGCGCCGCTGCACACAGGGGGAAAAGGCGTTTTTTCATGGGACTTCCTCCATAGCAGATGAGTGGTTGTTGGTCAGATGATGTCTACCATGTTTTTCTTTTCTTGTCAAGGACTTTCTCAGCCGGATGCCGGAAAGCAACTTGACAATTTTGTAAGGTTCTTTGCTTTTGAAGCGTTTGATGGTACACTAGATCCAGAGAAACGGCAGGGGAGGTGAAGGCAGGTTGCGTGCTGGCGGAGCGGCCCGGCTGAGCGGGCTGAGATGGCTGGGACCCGTGGCTGTGGTGGTGCTGGCGCTGCTGATCGTCCAGCTGTTCAGCAGCCGGCGGCAGACGGAGTTTCAGGAGCTTGTCCCTGTGGACGGGGTGCTGGACATCACGGAAGCGGATCTGGACAGCCGGGTTTTCAACATCAGCAACCAAAATTGGGAATTCTATCCCAACCGGCTCTACACCTCCCAGGATTTTGCTGCCGGCGTAGCCCGGGACGGCGGGGAGGGGGACCAGGCCCGGTACGGTACGTACCGCCTGGTGATCCGGGCCAGGCCCGGACAGTACTATACCCTGTGCAGCTACTCCATTGACTACAGCACCGCTGTATTCGTCAACGGCCGGCAGATCCTCTCCTTCGGGAAGGTGGCGGACAACGCCGAAGAGAGCGAACCCGGCATCGGCTACATGACCGTGCCGCTGTATACCGGCACGTCGGGGGAGATTGAGCTTATCTACCACTATGCCAACTTTGTCCACCGGGACGGCGGCTTCATCCAGCCCACCTATCTCTCCGCGCCCAAGAATATGGAGGCGTACAAGGCGGGCAACGACCTGGTCTCCGTGGGACTGAGCGGCGGCATGGTGATTTTGTGCCTCTACTTTCTGCTGTGCGGCGCGGTGCAGCGGCGGGTGGCCTTCTGCCTGCTGTCCGCCTGCTGCCTGCTGATCGCCCTGCGGGACCAGAACTTCCTGCTGCTCCACCTGATGCCCTCCGGCACCTCCTGGTATCTGACCTACCGGATTTTTATCGGGGTGTCCGCCCTGCTGCCCGGGCTGCTGCTGGTGCTGCTCAACAGCATCTATGCCGGCGCGGTAAAGCGGTGGGTGATGCTCCTGTACGGGGCGGCCATGGGGGGCGCCGTGGCGCTCATCGCCCTGCTGCCCACCGTCTATCTGGTGCTGGTGTGCAGCGCCGTGTGGGTGCTGGGGATCCCCGTCCTGCTCCTGCTGATCCTGGGAGCGGTGCGCGGCCAGCTGCGGAAGCGGAGCTTTGACGCGGCGGACGCGCTGACGGCCAGCGGCTCGCTGGTGCTGGTGGCCTCCATTGTGCTGGAAGGGCTTCTGGTCAGCAGCAGCTCGGCCGTCAGCCGCTACGGCGTCACGCCCAGCGGCATGCTGGTGTTTATCCTGCTGGTGGCGGTCTCCGTGGGCCTGCGCTCCCAGGGACAGGAGGCGGCCCTGGCGGAGAGCAGGAGCCGCAGTCAGCTGCTGGAGCAGATGAACGCCATGAATCTGGACTTTCTCCACCAGGTGGCCCACGAGCTGAAGACGCCCCTGACGGTTATCTCCGGCTATGCCCAGCTCACCGGCCTTCAGCTTGCCGCCAACCACATCACCGGAGAGACCCGGGAGAATCTGAAAACCATCCAGGGGGAGGCGCTGCGCCTGGCGGACATGGTGACCAAGCTGATGGAATACTCCCACGGCCAGCGCAGCGAGGTGCAGTTCGGAACGGTGGAGGTGGCGCCGCTGCTGGAGAGCGTCCAGGCCGTCTGCACCCCTATGTGCCTGAAGAACAACAACCGCATGGTGGTGCAGGGCATGGACTGCGCGGATGTGTACGGCAACCGGACCATGCTGCTGCAAATCTTCATCAACCTGGTGGTCAACGCCAACCGGCACACGAAGGACGGGACGATTACCATCAGCGCCTCGGACTGGGAGCACCGGGAGTACGTGGTGTTCCGGACGGCGGACACGGGGGACGGCATTGACCAGGAGCATCTGCCCCACTTGTTTGAAAAGGGATACAGCGGGGACGGCGGCAGCGGCCTAGGTCTGGCCATCTGCCGGGAGGCGGCGGAGGCCCACGGCGGGATGCTGGAGGTGGAGCGCACCGGCCCGGACGGGACGGTATTTGTCTTTACAGTACTGAGAAGGGAGCTGGGGCAATGAGCACGCTGCTGCTGGTGGAGGACAACCCCCACATTATGAAGATCAACGCCGAGGCGCTGGGTATGTACGGATATGAAATTTTGAAGGCCGCCACTGCGGCGGAATGCCGCCAGGCCCTGCGGTGGCATCCGGTGGACCTGGTGGTGCTGGACATCATGCTGCCCGACGGCAACGGAGTGGAGCTGTGCCGGGAGATCAAGGAGCAGTACCACATCCCCATCCTGTTTCTCAGTGCGCTGGGGGAGAGCAAGGACGTGGTGGAGGGACTGCGGGCCGGGGGCGACGACTATCTGTCCAAGCCCTATGACCTGGAGGTGCTGGCCGCCCGGATCGAGGCCCGGCTGCGTCAGGAAGGGGAGCGGAGCCGGTATGTGTGCTACGGCGGGCTGAGGCTGGACGTGCTCTCCGGCAGCGGCTGTCTGAACGGCCAGGATCTTCCCCTGACGCAGAAGGAGTTTGCGCTGCTGCTGCTGCTGGCCCGCAACGGGGGAGAAACGGTGTCCAAGGGGACGGTGCTCCGCCAGGTGTGGAACGCGGACAGCGAGGACGACAACCGGATGCTCTGGACTCTGATTTCCCGCCTACGCCGGAAGCTGGACAGCCGCAACTCCCGGCTGGAGATCTCCTCCAGGCGGGGGGACGGATATGTGCTGGAGCAGATTTAACCGGTGGAAGAGTTACTTTACAATTTTGTAAGGTTTCTCTTGAAGGAGGATTGAGATGGTAAAATGGTGACGGAACGTTCAACGGTATGATCAAGGAAAAGGAGGACGAACACGTGAAGAAGCGAATGCTAGCCCTGCTGGTGTGCCTGGGTATGCTGCTGTGTATCCCGCTGGCAGTTGCCGGCGCCCAGGGAACGGCCCAGACTTACCTGGCTCTGGGCGACAGTATCACCACCGGAGAAGGCCTGGGGGAGGACGAGCTGTCCTTTGCCCAGATGGTGGCGGAGGGCCATTCCTACATTCTGGACGACACCCTGGCCAAAAACGGGGCGACCACGCTGGACGTGCTGAATAGTTTGGCCGAGCCGGCCAACGCCGCCAAGCTGGCCCAGGCGGACGTGATCACCCTCACCGTGGGCGGAAACGACCTGATGGGTGCGCTGTACAGCTATCTGACGGCTCAGTACAACGCCCAGCCCGGGGTGGAGACGGAGCTCTCCGTGGAAGAGATGCAGGAAAAGCTGATGAATGCGGATCTTATGACGCTGGCCTTTGCCCTGGGCGTGCTGCCGGACTTCGCCCAATCGGCGGAGGCGGCGGAGGCTTTGCAGAGCTTTAGTACCCAATTCGGGCAGATCGTCGCCGGGGTGAAGGCAGCCAATCCAGACGTGGTGCTGATTGTGGCTAACCAGTATAACCCCTACAGCCATACCGGCGCGGGGCTGACAGGGCAGCAGGCCGTGTGGGCCGGCATCCTCTCCTCCTCCTTTGAGGCGGGAGTGACCGCCCTCAACGCCGCGATCCAGCTGGTGAGCACCCAGACGGGGTGTCTGGTGGCCGACGCCTACTCTGTCTTTGCGGCTGCCGGGGAGAATCCGTGCAACGCCACCTTTGCCACCTCTCCCATCAATCTGGACTTCCATCCCAACGCATACGGCCACACCCTGCTGGCGGAAGCGGTGGAGACCGTCCTGCCCATGGAGCAGCCGGAGCAGACGGAGGGCGTCAATGTGGGCGGCCTGGCCCTGATTTCCGACGGTGTCCCTGTCTATGCGGTGACCAGCAGCCTGGGCAAGGTGACCGCCGCCACGGAAGGGGACAGCTGGAACGTGAAGTATGACGGCCAGACTCTCACCCTGAAGGATGCCACCGTTCTGGGCGGCAACTACGGGGTCCGCTCCTATGGCGGCCTGACTCTGGAGTTGGTCGGCGACAACAAGGTTGGCACCCTGGGCGGCGGGGAGCTCGTCTACGGCGTCTACGTGGACGGGAACTTGACCATCCAGGGCAGCGGCAGCCTGTCAGCGGCGGCGGCCAAAGTCTCATGGGAGGATGGTTCCAGCTACGGCATGTATACTGTGGGTGACCTCACTGTTACGGGCGGCAGCATTTCCGTCCTGGGCGGTGCAGGCGATTACAGCTTCGGCATCTACACAGGCGGCAGCCTTACCGTGGAAGCGCCCGCTCAGGTGTCCGCTGTGGGCGGCGCCTCCGTATTGGACAGCATAGGTATATGTGCGAAAGACGGCACGCTTACCATCTCCGGCGGCACGGTGAACGCTGCCGGCGGCTCATGCATCGGCGAATATTGGGGTATCAGCAGCGGATTGTATACCATTCATGGGGATACCGTCATCAGCGGCGGTACGGTGGTTGCCACAGGCGAGGTGGCTGACTACTGGTCCACCGGCATCAGAAGCGGCGCCAAGCTGGTCGTGACCGGCGGCAGCATCACCGCTTCCGCTGTGGGGACCGACGATTCTTCGTCATCCAATTTTGGCATTTACAGCTACAATCAGGTGGAAATTACCGGAACCCCCACGATCTATGCCTCTTGCGACGACGAGAATCAGGTGGGCATTTACGTTTACGACGGGGATATCACGCTGAACGGGGAAAAGCAGATCCTGGATTCAGGCGTCCTGAACATCCAGGAGGGAAAGGTCATCAGCGGCATCCGGACGAACCGGATACTGGTCGTAAACGGGGTGGATGTCCTTACCGCTGAAAACTATACGGTTGCCTGCGGCGACGGCGCCGCCGTCTACGATCCGGAGAGCGGCGTGCTCACCTTGACCGATGCGGTCATCGACACGCCCTTCCGAGAGCCTGACTCCAGGTGGGCCAACTACGCGGGCATCTACTCCGACCTGGAGACGCCCGTCATCATTGCCCTTCGTGGCCAGAACAGCATCGTCACCAGCGGGCTGTACCACGGAGTCCGCACCATGGGAGATCTGATCATCCGGGGCGACGGCGCCTTGGAGATTTTTGAACAGAATGACCCTATGGTCGCCATTAATACCGGCGGCAACCTGACGCTGGAGGGCGGCGAGCTGGCGCTGGATGTTACATACTACGGCGTGTATGTGGAAGGGAGGCTGAACATCACCGGCGGTAAGCTGGACATCAACTGCGGGGGCGACTCATACACCGACAGGTGCCTGTACATATGCAATGGCATGAGCATGAGCGGCGGCGTTGTAACCCTCCAGTACGGCGTGTCTTCGGCAATTTACATGGAAAAAGGAGGACTGGAGATCAGCGGCGGTGAGCTGCGGGGGCTCAGCGAGGAAGTGGACCCCAGCGGCATCTCGATGATGCGCGACGGCTGCTCGATTACCGGCGGCATCGTGGATTTCGCAGGCTCGTTCAGCATATACAATATAGACGAATGTGAGACGGCGCTTTCCGTAACCGGAGGCGAGCTGAAGGTTACCGCCCGCCGACTCGGACTGAATATTTTCTATGGCACGCTGTCCATCGGCGGGGACGCCAACGTTACCGCTGTGACCGTTGAGGAAGGCGGCCTCTCAGGCTACGCGCCCGAAATTCAGGTAAACGGTGTTTCGGGCTATTTGGCGGACAGCGCTTTGCTGGAGGTGAAGGACGGCCAGATTGTCAGCGGGCTTCACCTCAGCACGGTGTTTGTCAACGGTACGGACCTGCTCCTTGCGGAGAATCACACCGTTGCCTGCGGCGGAGGTACCGCGGTTTATGATCCGGAGGCCGGGGTGCTTACGCTGAAGGACGCGGAAATCACGACCGGATACACCTTTAACAATACCAAATTCAAAACCGTTTCCGGCGGCATTGTCAGCGATGGGAATCTGACCCTTGTGCTGGAGGGCAGCAGCACCATCAGCGGAGGGTTGTACTACGGCGTGTACAGCAAAAACGCCCTGACCGTCCAGGGTGACGGTGCGCTCACCGTCACGGCCGACGGCTACGGCATCGCGGCCAACCGTGATTTGAATCTTGCGGGCGGCACTCTGATCGTCCGTGCCGACGGCGGATTGAGAAATGACCCGGAGGATTGGCTTTACGAGGAATATTTTGCCGCGCTGGCGTCCACCGGCGGGACTGTCAAAATTACCGGGGGCAGCATTGGGGCCGACGCCGTTGGCGGGGAGTACAGGAGCGTCTTTGCCTATTATAACGTGAGCATTACCGGCGGCACCCTCAACGCCTCCCTCACCCTTCCCGCCGACCAGGAGAGCACGAGGTGCGCTGCGCTGACGGCCTACAACGGCAACCTCAGCATTCAGGGCGGCACGGTGACCATCACGGCGCAGGGGGAATCCCTTTTTGGCATAAAGGGCGGCAATACGAACATCACGGGCGGCACGGTTACCGTGACGGCGGAAGGCGCGAACAGCGCCGGAATTTACCTCTGGAGTAATAACCTGCTTACGATCAGCGGTGCAAAGACGGTGGTCAGCGTGTCCGGAACCAGCGTGGGTATGGAAGGAAATCTGACGCTCAACGGCGGTACGGCGACCGTAACCGCCACCGACGGCGTCGCCCTGAACCTGTACACCGGCGGCCTGGAGCTGAAGACCGACGCCAAGCTCACCCTGTCCGGACCGGTCGCCATCTGCCTGATGGACGGCGAACACAACGTGGCGGTGGAGGAAGTGCTGCGGCTGCCCAAGGGAAGCCTGCCCGACGGGTACGAGCTGAGCAAGCTGACTGCGGCCAATGAGAGCGGAGAGGATGTGTACATCTATACCGTGAGCAAGACTGGGGAAGAGCCGAGCTATGACGCCGCCACCGGCAGTCTTACCGGCGCCGCCACCGAGCTGACCATCTATGTCGCCGGTGGCAGCTCCTCCGGCGGTTCCTACGGCGGCTCCGGGAACAAGACCGAGACCACCACCAATCCCGACGGCTCCACCACTACCACGGTGACCAAGCCTGACGGCACGGTGACCGAGACCACCAACTGTCCTGACGGCAGCAGCTCCTCTACCGTTACGGCCGGGGAGACCAGCGCTTCGGAGACCCAGGTTTCCCTGTCTCAGGAGCGGCTGGACAGCACCCAGAGCAACACGGTCTCCCTGCCCATGTCCGCAGTCACTGCCGCCGCCGAGTCGGAGAAGGCACCCACCGTTACGGTGAAGCTGCCCTCCAGCGAAGCCGCTCAGGTGGAGATCCCTGTGGCCGGCGTGACCGCCGGCACCGTGGCGGTTCTGGTCAAGGAAGACGGAAGCGAGACGGTAATACAGACCTCGCTACCCACCGCTCAGGGTGTGGTGCTCACCGCCCACGACGGCGATACCTTTAAGATTGTGGACAACAGCAAAACGTTTACAGACGTTGAGGCGACCCATTGGGGCGCGGACGACGTGGCCTTTGTCAGCAGCCGGGAGCTGTTTTCCGGCACCAGTGAGAGCACCTTCTCTCCCGAGCTGACCATGAGCCGGGGCATGGCCCTTACGCTCCTGGCCCGGTTTGACGGCGTGGACACCTCCGGCGGAGACACCTGGTATGAGGTGGGCCGTCAGTGGGCCATGGAGGAGGGCATCTCCGACGGCACCAATATGGACGCCGATCTCACCCGGGAACAGCTGGCCACCATGCTCTGCCGCTACGCCCAGTATAAGGGCTATGATGTGGAAGCCGGGGAGAGCGCCGATCTCCAGAACTTCCCGGACGGCGGCGAGACCAGCGACTTTGCCGTATCCGCCCTCCAGTGGGCCTGCGGCGCAGGTATCATCAACGGCAAGGGCGATGGTACGCTGGCGCCCGCCGGCACCGCCACCCGGGTGGAGGCGGCGGCCATGTTCATGCGTTTCTGCCAGTGGATCGCTGGCTGAGAGCCTTCGACAGGGTCTTAACTTCATGACGGATGGGGTCCGGCTTTTTGGAAAATTGTCACCCTATCCGCCGTAAGAAGTGTCCTTCCTGCGGGAGGCGTTTCAACAGACTGCGGCGGGCGGCAAAATGCCGCCCGCCGCAGTCTCAGCTTTGGTACCACCAACCCAAAAAGAAAGACACGCTGGAAAGCGTGCCTTTCTTTTTGTCTTGTCCGTAAAGTATAGATGCCCGCCAAACTCGGGACCCCACACAGTGGGGCGGCGCCTTTGCGCCGCACAAGCGTTTTGCCGCAGGCAAAACCTTGGCGCAGGGGCAATTCATTTGCCCCGAGCATGTCAAATTTCCGGAGGGTGGAGGCGGCCTCTATGGCCGCCGGAACCCAAAAAGAAAGACACGCTGGAAAGCGTGCCTTTCTTTTTGGAGGCGACACCCAGACTCGAACTGGGGGTGGAGCTTTTGCAGAGCTCTGCCTTACCACTTGGCTATGTCGCCATATGGATAACAGAAGCAATTTCTTGCTTCTGTTATCGTTTGCTGGAGCAGGTGACGAGGCTCGAACTCGCTACCTCCACCTTGGCAAGGTGGCGCTCTACCAGATGAGCTACACCTGCA
>NZ_CALXFV010000013.1 GCF_944387675.1 uncultured Flavonifractor sp.
ACCACCTGCCCCTGCTGCGGCGGCCCCGCCAAGCGGGAGACCGACACCATGCCCCAGTGGGCCGGCTCCAGCTGGTATTTCCTGCGGTATATGGACCCGGACAATGACAAGGCCCTGGCCTCCCAGGAGGCCCTAGACTACTGGTCCCCGGTGGACTGGTACAACGGCGGCATGGAGCACACCACCCTCCACCTGCTGTACAGCCGGTTCTGGCACAAGTTCCTCTACGACATCGGCGTGGTACCCACGAAGGAACCCTACCAGAAGCGCACCTCCCACGGCATGATTCTGGGTGAGGGCGGCGAGAAGATGTCCAAGAGCCGGGGCAACGTGGTCAACCCCAACGACGTGGTGGCCCAGTACGGCGCCGACACCATGCGCACCTATATCATGTTCATCGGCGACTTTGAGAAGGCCGCCTCCTGGTCCGACAACGCGGTGAAGGGCTGCAAGCGCTTCCTGGACCGGGTGTGGAACCTGTCCGAGAGCCTGACCGATTCCATGGACTACACCAGCGCCAACGAGAGCGCCATCCACAAGGCCATCAGGAAGGTGGCTGACGACATTGAGGCCATGAAGTTCAACACCGCCATCGCCGCCCTTATGGCCCTGGTCAACGACTTCTACCAGAACGGCTGCTCCAGGGGGGAGTACAGGACCCTGCTGCTGCTGCTCTCCCCCTTTGCCCCCCATATGGTGGAGGAGCTGTGGGAGAGCCTAGGCTTCGCCGCCGACGGCATGGCCTGCCAGCAGAGCTGGCCCGCCTACGACGAGAGCAAGACCATCGCCGCCCAGGTGCAGATGGCCGTCCAGGTGTGCGGCAAGCTCCGGGCCACCATCACCGTGCCTGTGGACAGCGACGAGGCCGCCGTGGTGGCTGCCGCCCTGGCCGACGCCAAGGTGCAGAAATTTACCGAGGGCAAGAGCCTGGTCAAGACCATTCTGGTACCCAACAAGCTGGTGAATCTGATCGCCAGGTAAATCTATTTGCGGAAGATTTTCTGAGTGGAGTAAGGCCGTGTACGGGAGCAAAACCGTACACGGCCTTTTCTTGCCAACACGGCTACTGAATTGAAAAATATTCCTGTCAAAATAGCCCATATTTTTTCGTATCTGCGGAGAAAAGCACTTTTCATTTTCTCTTCGCCATGCTATAATAATTTTCGTACGTGAATTTATACCTTAAATAAATCTGAAATAAGGGGCTACGTTCCATGAAAACCTTTCGCAGCTTAGTGCTGTTTGCCTGTGACAGCTTCATTCTGCTGTGCGCCACCATGCTTTGCCTGTTGGTCTCCCACTGGTTCCATGATGCCAGTGTGGGGCGCCTGTCCAATCTGATTCCCCACTTGCTGGTGCTGTACGCCTGTGTGACGGCGGCCCAGCTGCTGCTGCGTACCTATTCCAGTCTGTGGCGCTATGCGGAGAGCCGGGAGTATTTGTCCCTGCTGTTGGCGGCCTTTCTGGGCCTGCTGACCTATGAGCTTATCGCCAAAACTCTGATGAAAAGTGTGATTATTTCCTTCATCACCCTGACGGCCATCGGTGGACTGTGGGTACTGGGGATGCTGTTGCTGCGGTTTACATACCGGGTCTACCGGGGACACCGTTCCTACCGGCGGGGAGACCACAAGATCCCTGCCGCCATTGTGGGTGCGGGAGCGGCTGGCATCCAGCTGTTGGAGGAGCTGTCCAGCAATCAGGACAGCCAGTTCCGGGTGCGCTGCTTTTTTGACGACGACCCCAATAAGCTGGGCAAAAATGTCCACGGTATCCCGGTGCGGGGGACTATTGCCCAGGTGCCGGACAAGCTGAAGATGCTGGGGATTGAGACCGTGTTTGTGGCGATCCCTTCCGCAGACGAGAACCGGCGCCATGAGATCTTGCAGTTTTTGTCCAAAATGGAGCATGTGCGGATCTCCACCCTGCCCAGTACTCTGGAGCTGATTGACCGCAAGCCCATGCGGGGGCAGCTGCGGGAGGTGCAGATCGAGGATTTGCTGGGCCGGCCGCCTGTTGTTCTGGACCCCGCGCCGGTGGACGCCTTCCTCCAAGGAAAGGTGGTTATGGTGACGGGCGGCGGAGGATCCATCGGCTCGGAGCTGTGCCGGCAGATCGTGAAGCATGAGCCCCGCAAACTCATCATTGTGGACATCTATGAAAACAACGCCTATGACATCCAGCAGGAACTGATGTACCGCTACGGCGGCCGGCTGGATCTGGTGGTGGAGATTGCATCGGTACGGGACGAGCGGCGGGTCCGGCAGCTGGTAAACCGGTACCGGCCTCAGGTGCTTTTCCACGCGGCGGCCCACAAGCATGTGCCGCTGATGGAGACCAGTCCCCAGGAGGCCATTCGCAACAACGTCTTCGGTACGCTGAATTTGGTTCGGGCGGCCGACGAGTATGGGGTGGAAAAGTTTTTGCTGATCTCCACGGATAAGGCTGTGAATCCCACCTCGGTGATGGGGGCCAGTAAGCGGATGTGCGAGATGGTGCTCCAGTCCATGAAAGGCTACAGCGCCACGGACTTTGTGGCGGTGCGCTTCGGCAACGTGCTGGGGTCTAACGGCTCAGTGGTCCCTCTGTTTAAGCGGCAAATTGCGGCGGGTGGGCCTGTGACCCTGACGGACAAGCGGATCATCCGGTATTTCATGACCATTCCAGAGGCGGCCCAGCTGGTGCTTCAGGCCGGCGCCCAGGCCAGAAAGAATGAGCTGTTCGTACTGAACATGGGCCAGCCGGTGAAGATTCTGGACCTGGCGGAAAACCTGATCCGGTTGTCCGGCTATGTACCTTACCGGGATATTGACATCATTGAGACCGGCCTGCGGCCCGGCGAAAAGCTGTATGAGGAGCTGCTGATTGCCAGCCGGGACATTGAACAGACGGAAAACAGCGAGATCTTTATTGAGTGCCAGCCCGCCATTACACCCCGGGAGCTGGAGCAGAAACTCAGAATTCTTTCCGCGGCGCTGGAGGCGGACGACCCCGCCGTAATCCGGCAGGCGTTGCATCAGGTGGTGCCGACCTTCCATGAGCCGGATGAGGTCAACCGCGTCCAGGGAGCTGAGGTGGAAATCCCTGTCCAACAGTCGGAACGGGATTACGCTGTGACGGTGTGAGCCGAAGGCGGAGGGACAAAAAACGTGCGGCGGATGGAGACCTGTGATGACAGGGTTCCATCCGCCGCACGGCTTTTGCAAGAGATCAGCTGTACAGCTCAGTCATTTTGGCGGCCTTCCAGTTGGCCTTGCTGTTTTCGTAGTAGGCACGAATCTCTGACACCAGATTGCTGCTGTCGCCAATGCGGTTGAGTACCGCCTGAATATTTGACAGGATCCCCTCTACCTCGGCGTCACAATTCTTCTCCTGAGCGATGAGAGTGTCCGCCTTGGCCCAGACGATGGAGATCTTGTTCTGCTGGGTCCGCTGCTCCTTGGGCAGCGCCAGAAACTCCGCCTTGGCATCGGCCACCACGCCGCTCAGATAGCCTTGATACTTGGCTTCCACCTGGTAGAGCTGGTTGACATAGCCCTGAATCTCCGCCCATGCCTGCGCCTCAGCCTGCTGTTGGGAGTTGGCGTCGCTGCCGCTTGACCCGCCCGCGTCCTGGGAGGGCTGGGGCTGGGAAGCCTCTGGAGCTGGGGCCTGGGTCTCGAGGACAGGCTCCTGAGTGGAGATTTGGCCCAGATCCGGTTTGTGCAGGCCATACTGATTCAGCAGCTCCTCCTGCTTTTTGTCCTGATCCTGTTGGAGCTGAGCGATATTGTCCGGATTTGAGGTAAGAGCCAAATAAAGCGCTCCAAGATTATTCCGCTGCGTGAAGGCGACCCATCCAAGGCCACCCAAAAGGAGCAGAAGCACGACGATAATGATGATACGGACGCGCCGTTTCCTGCTGCGGCCGGTTCCGGCCTCTGTCTTCGCAGTGTGTTTCATACAGTTATCCACCACCCGGTTGATTTTCAGCCGGCCGCGCCCCAATGGGGGAACGGCATCTGTGTGTTGCCCATTTTACAATAGTGGGGTGAGAATTGCAACCATTGTTTTTGTTCGGCGCACTGCCCGCAGGAAAAGAAAGCCTTTTGGGAAAGGAAATCCGCTCTTGACATTTGTATGATAACAGAATATAATGGTTCTGTTAAAGCCATATCTATGTGGCCCTTTGGCGGTGGAACCCCGCCGCTTCGGAGGGAGGGGAAATCAATGTCGGAAGTCCATGTGAAGGACGGCGAGTCCTTGGAGAACGCGCTCAAGCGCTTCAAGCGCAGCTGCGCCAAGTCTGGTGTTTTGGCCGAGGTTCGCAAGCGTGAGCACTACGAGAGCCCGAGCGTCAAGCGCCGCAAGAAGTCTGAGGCCGCCCGCAAGAACCGCAAGAAGTATTATTAAAACATTGCAGGGTCCCGTACCACACCGGTACGGGACCCTGTTGTTTCCGTGTTTCAGCGTGTCGAAAAAGCGGCTCCGCCACTTTCAATAGACGCAAGCAGCCCGCCCCTTAAGGGGCGGGCTGCTTGCGTAAGCGGATGCTTAAAATAGATGCACTGCGGTGATGAGACCGGAAAACACGATGGACACGGTGGAGCACAGCTTGATCAGAATGTTCAGAGAGGGGCCGGAGGTATCCTTGAAGGGATCGCCCACGGTATCGCCGATGACGGCGGCCTTGTGGCAGTCGGAACCCTTGCCGCCGTGCTTGCCGCTTTCGATATACTTCTTGGCGTTATCCCAGGCGCCGCCGGCGTTGGACATGAACACAGCCACCACAAAACCGGTGACGGTGACGCCGCCCAGCAGGCCAACCACGGCCTCGGCACCCAGAATCAGGCCGGTGATAACAGGGACGATGATGGCCAGCAGGGAAGGAACCACCATCTCATGGAGGGCGCCCTTGGTACACAGGTCCACACAGGAGGCGTAGTCGGGATCGGCCTTGCCCTCCATGATGCCACTAATCTCCTTGAACTGGCGGCGGACCTCCACCACGATGGACTGGGCGGCCCGCTGCACACCGCTCATGGTGAGAGCGGCGAAAACGAAGGTGAGCATGGCACCCACAAACAGACCCACCAGCACGGCGGGATTGGTGAGAGACAGGTCGGGAGCATGATCCATCCGGACCTTGACCACGTCCACATAGGATACCAGAAGAGCCAGGGCGGTGAGGGCGGCGGAGCCGATGGCAAAGCCCTTGCCCGTGGCGGCGGTGGTGTTGCCCAGAGAGTCCAGAGCGTCGGTGCGGTTGCGTACCTCCTCGCCCAGACCGCTCATCTCCGCGATGCCACCGGCGTTGTCTGCCACGGGGCCATAGGCGTCGGTAGCCAAGGTGATACCCAGAGTGGACAGCATACCCACGGCGGCAATGCCGATGCCGTACAGACCCTTGGAGAACAGCTCACTGTAATTGTCTCCGCTGGTGGTCAGAGAACCGCCGGCGGCCAGGAAAGAGACGATAATGGCGATGCCGATGATAATGATGGGAGCAGCGGTGGACAGCATGCCCAGCGAGATGCCGCCGATGATGGTGGTGGCCGCGCCGGTTTCGGTGGAGTCGGCCAGACCTTGGGTGGGCTTATAGGTATCGGAGGTGTAGTATTCGGTAAAATAGCCGATGGCGCAGCCGGCGATCAGACCCGCCAGAATGGCAATGTAGGGACCCCAGGACCCCATGATGAAATAAGTCACCGGAGCGCCCACAATGGCGGCCAGCACAGCGGCGGTGTAGGTACCCTTCCGCAGGGTGGCCAGCAGAGACTTCTGGGTGGCGTCCTCCCGAGTGCGGATGAGGAAGGTACCCAGCACGGAGCAGATCACGCCTACCACGGCAATGGCCAGGGGCAGGAGCATGGAGCCCCAGGTCAGAGCTGCATCCGAACCGTAGGCGGTGGCGCCCAGGGCGAAGGTGGCCAGAATAGAACCCACATAAGACTCATACAGGTCGGCGCCCATGCCGGCTACATCGCCTACGTTATCGCCCACGTTGTCGGCAATGGTGGCGGGATTGCGGGGGTCGTCCTCGGGAATACCCGCCTCTACCTTGCCCACCAGGTCGGCGCCCACGTCGGCGGCCTTGGTGAAAATGCCGCCGCCCACACGGCCAAACAGAGCCATGAAGGAGGCGCCCATGCCGAACATAACCATGGTTTGGGCAATCTTGGAAGCCTCAAACCCGGCAATGTACTTGAGTACGTGGAACCAGATGGATACGTCCAGCAGACCCAGACCCACCACAGTAAAGCCCATGACAGCGCCGGAGGAGAAGGCTACATTCAGCCCCCGGTTCAGACTTTCGTGGGCGGCGTTGGCGGTACGGGCGTTGGCGGAGGTGGCAATCTTCATGCCGATGAAGCCCGCCAGTCCGGAATAAATGCCGCCGGTGAGGAAAGCGAAGGGGATAAACCAGTTGTCCAGCATCTTTGCCCAGGCTAAAACGAGCAAAATAAGGAAGACAATGATAAAGATCTTCGCGACCGTCGTATACTGCCGCTTAAGGTAGGCATTTGCTCCCTTACGGATGGAAGCGGCCAGTTTCTGCATCAGTTCTGTGCCTTCAGAGAAGCCTAAAACCTTCTTTGCTTGAGTTAAGGCGAAGATTAGTGCGATTGCAGCACCCACTAAGCCGATCCAAAACAGGTTTTCCAACAACTTTCCCAACTCCTTTGTAGTTCGGGAACCCTTGTAGCCCAAGGCTTCCCGGTTTTCCGGACAACCTAATATTAACGCAAAATACCCGCGTTTGGCAAGTACCATTCACGGAGAGAACGGATCAAATCCTTGGATTTGACGCTTTCCACAAAGATGAGGAGAGGGTCAGGAACGTTTCCATGCATTTCCGCTAAAAAGCACAAGTATGGGAATAATTTCTAGACGACCCACAATCATGCAAAGAGAGAGAATGGTCTTGGAAAAGAGAGAAAAGGCGGAGAAATTGCCCATGGGTCCCACCATCTCCAGGCCGGGGCCGATGTTTCCGATGCAGGCCACCACCGCAGTGAAGGTGGAGCCGAAGGAGTAGTTATCCACGGAGACCAGAAGGGTGGCGGCCAGGGTGATGAGCATGTAGGCGGAGAAGAAGATATGGACGGAACGCAGAGAACTCTCCTCCAGCACATGGCCGTCCAGTTTTACCACATTGACCTCCCTGGGGTGGATGACCTGACGGATCTCCCGGCGAATGCAGCGGGCGAGGATCAGCACCCGGGAGCATTTGATGGCACCGCCGGTGGAGCCGGCACAGGCGCCGATGAACATAAGCAGGACCAACAAAACCCGGGAGAATTCCGGCCACAGGTCAAAATCGGTGCTGGCATAGCCGGTGGTGGAGATGATGGAACCCACCTGAAAGGCGGCGTGGCGGACGGCTTCTCCGCCGGTGGGATAGAGATTCCAGATGTTGATGGAGATCAAAGCGATGCTGGAGAACACCACTACCAGGAAAAAGCGCAGTTCGTCACTTCGGAAGGCCTGCTTAATCTTACCCTGGAGGAGCAGGAAATAGAACGCGAAGTTGACGGAGAACAGCAGCATGAAGATGGTGATAATGACCTCGAACGCCGGGCTTCCGTAGGAACCGATGGAGAGATTCTTGACGGAAAAGCCGCCGGTTCCCGCTGTACCGAAGGAGTGTACAATGCTGTCATACCAAGGCATACCCGCTATCCGGAGGATCAGAATTTCCAGTATGGTCAGACCGCAGTAGATGGCGTAAAGGATCTTGGAGGACTGGCTGCTCTTGGGGACCAGCTTGCTCACCACCGGACCGGGACTTTCCGCCTTCATCAGGTGGAGGGTGCGGGAACCCAGGCTGGGCAGCAGGGCAATGGCCAGAATCAGCACCCCCATGCCGCCCAGCCAGTGTATGAAGGAGCGCCAGAACAGAATACCTTTGGGCAGCGGCTCCACTGCGGTGAGAATGGAGGCACCGGTGGTGGTGAAGCCGGAGGCTGACTCAAAAAAACAGTCGATGTATGTGGGGAAATAGCCGGAGAGATAAAAGGGGAGTGCGCCGGTGGCGCTGACCAGAAGCCAAATCAGGGCTACGGCAAAAAAGCCCTCCCTGGAAAAGAAGTGGTCGTCGCTTTTCAGTTTGGACAGCAGAAATCCGGCCAGCAAAAGCAGCGGAATGGTGATCAGAAAGGGCCGGGGGTTCTCCCGATAGAACAGGCAGACCAGCAGAGGCAGCAGCATGGCGCCCGCTTCCACCATCAGGGTCTTGCCCGTCAGCGTGAATACCAGCCTGAAGTTCATTGCGCAGCCCCCATATCCAACAGCGAATCCTCAAAAATGTCATTGATGTCCATGATGCCGTGGTTGCGGGAAATCAGAATCACGTTGTCGCCGGAGGAGATGACGGAGGAGCCGTCCGGAATGATGATCTTGCCCTGCCGCACCAGCACCGCGATGAGAATGCCTTTTTTCAGCCGAAGGTCCCGCAGGGGGATGTTCAGATTATGCGTGGTCTGATTGACCACAAATTCCATGGCCTCCGCCCGCCCGTCAGCAATTTTGTACAGGGCGTTCATGACGCTGCCCTTGGAATTCTGCATCCCGCGCACCACCTGAAGAATGTGGCTGGCGGTGATCATCTTGGGTGAGATGATGCTGTCCAGCCCGGCGGCATGGGCGATGCCCACGTAGTTTTGACGGTTGCACTTGGCCACGATTTTGGGAATTCCCTGCTGCATGGCGTAGAGGGAGATGATCAGATTGTCCTCGTCCCGGTCGGTGAGGGCCACAAAGGCGTCGGACGCGGTGATGTTCTCCTGCTCCAGCAGCTCCTGATCGGTGCCGTCCCCGCAGAGAATCATGGCATGGGGCAGTACCTCGCTGAGGTGCCGGCAGCGGTCCATGCTCCGCTCCACAATTTTGACATGGGTGCCGATGCGGTTCAGAATTACCGCCAGATAGTGGGCAATGCGGCCGCCGCCTACCACGAATACGTCCCGGCTCTTGGGCGTATGCCGGCCCAGCAGGCGGAAAAAGGAGGTCAGGCCCACCGGGTCCCCAACCAGATAGAGATGATCCCCCACTTGGGGAATATAGGAGCCGTCTGGAATGACGACCTCCCCATCCTCCCGCTCCGCCGCGCACAGCAGCATGGGCAGCTTTTGCAGCGCGTCACTCTGTTCGGACAGGGGACGCCCCACCAGGAAGTCACCCTCCCGCACTCGGAAGCCGATCAGTTCGACACGGCCCCGGCAGAAGGTTTCAATGTTGGCCGCGGCGGGAAAGCGGAGCAGCCGGGAGATTTCCACCGCTGTGGCGTGCTCCGGATTGATGGCCAGATCAATGCCCAGCTCATCCTTCAGATGGGAAAACTCCACAGCATATTCCACATTGCGGACCCGGGCAATGGTGAACTTCGCCCCCAGCCGCTTGGCCGTCAGGCAGCAGACCATGTTTACCTCGTCCAGGTTGGTGGCGGCAATGACCACGTCGGCAGAACGGACCCCAGACTCCTCCAACGCGGAGATGGACGCGCCGTTGCCCTTGACGCACATGACATCCAGGGCGTCGGAGGCATGGCGCAGCGATTCGTCGTCGGTGTCAAGCACCGTTACGTCGTGCTCCTCCTGGGACAGGTGCTCCGCCAGGGTGTAGCCCACCTTGCCGTTGCCAACGATAATGATTTTCAAGCTGCTATCATCCTTTCCAAGCGCATTTCCACACACTGCGCAGGTTGGTCAGGACAATCTTAACGCAAACCGGCCCTACATGCAAGTGCCGCCGCGCAATATTTTGTCGGAACTGGGAGAAGGAAACAACGCTCTTTCGCCAAAACCGCGGCGGAAGAGCGCTGGAAATGCCTGCTTGTACCAAAACGGCCGAAAACGGCGGCACACCCCTCCCGTGGAGCGGTCAGGTGGTCCACTCACTATGAATCAGACCCACCAAATACCACTCCTCCTGCCAGGGTTCAAATACCAGCTTCAAAGAGCACCAGTCGTATCCGCCCTTCCCCGGATCAATACCGGGAAATGTATAGTCTACAAAACGGCCCTCCGGATAGGCATCAGCCACATTCTCCAGAGCATTGCCGCTGATCAGCACCGTGTCCACTTCCACCTCCGGCGCCTGGGCATAGTCGGCGTTGTAGACAAAGCGGGCAAAATAGTCGCTGCATGTGGAGCGGATGGGGGCGCCGGAGCCGTCCATCACGCCCCAGACATAGGTCTGCTGGTCCTGGGACAGCGTGGATACCTCCTGACAGGACAGCGTGCGGTCATATTCTGTTGAGACCGTGGAAAAAGGAGTGAGGGTGACACCCTTTTGGGGATGCACCAGGGCGGACAGACCGACATAGTCCGCCTCCTTAATCAGCGACACGGTGGATGAAGCGCGCGCCAGAAGGTGGGCATCGTCCTCTATGTCCAGAGTTGCGGCAGAGGGTTGGCTGGCCATGCTGCTGGCCACAGCCAGCGCCGTGCCGCCGCCGTTCAGCCCGCGCCTGCTGGCGGAGAAAAGGCCGCTGCCCAAAAGGGTTCCCAGCACAAGCCCGCCCACCAGGGCCAGGATGGGGAGCAGAATCGTCCTTCGCATGGTATGCTCCTTTGGCTTGATAGAATATGTCACGACACGATATTCTATAAAAATACAGTGGAAAATACAACAACAAAAGGTTACAAAGCTGCGAAAAATTTGTACATCTTGCAAATGGAAGGGAGAACAGCTATAATAAAATCCATCAAAGAGAAGAAATGAGGTGGCGGCCATGCATGTGCATGAGCTTCAATTCCATATCAAGTGCGGTCCCGGCGATGTGGGCCGGTACTGCTTTCTGCCCGGCGATCCGGGCCGGTGCGAGAAGATCGCGGCTTATTTTGACAACCCGGTAAAAATTCAGAGCAACCGGGAGTATACCACCTATACCGGCACTTTGTTGGGGGAAAAGGTGAGTGTCTGCTCCACCGGAATTGGCGGCCCCTCCGCCGTCATCGCCATGGAAGAGCTGCACAACATCGGCGCGGATACTTTTATCCGGGTGGGTACCTGCGGAGGCATAGCTCTGAAGGTGAAAAGCGATGACGTGGTCATTGCCACCGGGGCGGTGCGGCATGAGGGCGCCAGCCGGGAGTATGCCCCCATTGAGTTTCCCGCCGTGTCCGACTACCAGGTGCAGGCCGCGCTGGTGCAGGCCGCCCGGAACCTGGGAAAACCGTGGCACGCCGGGGTTGTCCAATGCAAGGACTCCTTCTATGGTCAGCACGATCCCGGACGGATGCCGGTAAGTCAGGAGCTGCTGTACAAATGGGAGGCCTGGAAGCGGCTGGGGGTGCTGGCCTCCGAGATGGAGTCCGCCGCCCTGTTCTGCTGCGCCGCCGCACTGGGGGTGCGCTGCGGGTCCTGTTTCCATGTGATCTGGAACCAGGAGCGGGAGGCCGCCGGGTTGGACCAAAGGGAAAGCCACGACCTCTCCGCCGCCCTGGAGGTGGGGATCGAAGCGGTGAAGCTGCTTATCCAGGCTGACCGGAACAAGTAAGAGGAGAAGAAAAAGCGGGCTGCTGCAAACCGGATGGCTTGCAGCAGCCCGCTTTTTCTCAGGGAGAGAGGGGAAAAACACTGCCCACCGTCAGCAGCTGCTCCGCCAGGTCGGGCCGGTAGTCCGGAGCGGAGGGGTCCAGACTGTTGAGTACCACCCCGTCGCTGCCTGACCGGGCAGTGGAGTGGATATACCGGCCCTCCCCCAGATAGAGGGCGATGTGGCCGGGAAAATAGAGCAGATCGGCAGGGGCCAGCCGCTCCCGAGGGATGGGGTGGGCGGGATAACCGGGTACCAGCCTGGCGTCCCGGTAGAGGCACACGCCCCACAGGAACCAGGACATGAAGCTCAGGCCGGAGCAGTCAATGCCCTGCGGGGTCTTGCCGCCCCAGCGGTAGGGGACGCCCAGGTAGGAGCGGGCCGTGGCCGTCACCCGGCTGCGGAGCGCCCCCTCCTCCAGTGCGGGCGGGCGGCGTAGATAAGGCGCGAGATGGCCGGCGGGAAGCCAGCCCTCTTCGCCGGAGAGCAGGGATATCCGCTGCCAGCCGTTCTCCCCCGGGGCGCTGGGGCTGACCAGCGCGCCCCGGGGCAAGGTGAGCACCACAGGCTGCTCCACACCGGGGGCGGCCAGCACATCGGCAAACAGTCCCGCCACCAGGAGAAGCGGCCGGCCGGCCGGATGGCTTCCCGCGGTCAGGTGGCTGCAGAGTGCGTAGCCCTCATACCCATAGTGGGTGCGCACACGGCACCAGGCACCCTCCGCCGGGGCCAGCTGGGTAAGAGGCCAGCCATACAGCACCTCGTCCACGCGTTGAGTATGGGGGTCGGGACCGCTGTACAGCGGACACAGAGGTATGGACACAAGAAGCGCCACAAACGGATCTGTCATAGGAAATCCCCTCGCATGTTTCTGAAAAATATGGTACAATCAAGAAAAAGTCCGGTTTATAGGACACTGGAACGGCTATTCTGGACACAGGAAGGAGGAGGGGAACATGCCAAGAAGCACCAATCAAAAGCTGAAGCTGCTCTGCCTGAGCAAGCTGCTGTGGGAACAGACCGACGAGGACCACCCCATGACTGTGCCGGAGCTGATCCAGGCCCTGGAGGAGTGGGGCATCAAAGCCGAGCGAAAGAGCATTTATGACGATATGGAGGCCCTGCGGGTGTTTGGGCTGGATGTGCAGAACCGGAAGGGGAGAGACCCGGGGTGGTTTTTGGGGGAGCGGAATTTCCAGCTGGCCGAGCTCAAGCTGCTGGTGGATGCGGTCCAGTCCTCCCGCTTTATCTCCCAGCGCAAAAGCAACGACCTGATCGCAAAGCTGGAGGCCCTGGCCAGCCGCCACCAAGCCCGCCAGCTTCAGCGGCAGGTCTACGTGGACCGCAGGGCCAAAACCATGAACGAGAGCGTCTATTACACCATTGACAAACTTCACGCCGCCATTGCACACCACAGGAGCGTCAGCTTCAAATACTTTGAGTACAACGTCCGCAAAGAGCGGGTATTCCGGCGGGAAGGGAAACGGTATGACGTGTCCCCGGCGGGACTCATCTGGGACAATGAGAACTACTACCTGGCCGGGTTTGACCACCGCTTTCAGGAAATGCGCCACTATCGGGTGGACAAGATGGCCGAGCTGGCGGTGACCTGCCTGCCGCTGGAGGGGGTGGACAGTGAGTTCGATATCGCATCCTATGCAAAAAAACACTTCGGTATGTTCTCCGGCCAGGAGGGGCAGGTGACCCTGCGGTGCAAGAACCAGATGGTGGGCGTGGTGCTGGATCGCTTCGGCCGGGAGGTGATTCTGGTGCCGGACGGGGAGGACCACTTCACCGTCACCGTCCAGGCGGTAGTCAGCCCCCAGTTTTTGGGCTGGGTCTTCGGCCTGGGAGACGGGGTGACAATCAAAGGACCGGACTGGGCCGCCCGGAAGATGGCCGATCAGCTGGCCGCCGTGGCGGAGCTGTATCAGAAAACATGACCAGAGGGACCGGCGGGTTCGCCGGTCCCTATTTCCAGCTCTCCCAGTGTTCCGGGCAGTAGCCCACAGTGGCCTGTTTGCCGTTGCGGACAATGGGAGTTTTCAGGAGCCGGGGGTCGGCCAGCAGCTTTTCCACCTTGTCCGCGTCATAGGCCAGATAGGTCAGAAGGGCCGCGTCCGGGTGCTTCTGATCAATCAACGCATCCAGACCCACGGCGCTTATCACGCTGCGCAGTTCCCCGGGGCTGATGCCGTATTTGAGCAGGTCTACGGACTGGAATCTGATCCGGCGCTCCTTAAACCAGCGCTGGGCCTTTTTTGTGTCAAAGCACTTGCTCGTTCCGAAAATCTGAATGTTCATACCGGTATCCTCCCCAGATGGTTTGCCCCATTATACCATCGGCCGGCGGCGGCGGCAACCGGGGAGAGGGGATAGAAAAATAAAGGTATACTTTTCCCCTGTGGTGTGGTATACTAATATCATCATTGTGGCTTTATGCGCCGTTGTGCGCTTTGATAAGGCGGGACATAGCATTCATATGGTGCGCAGGCGATGGTCGGCCACCCCTTTTTCCGGCGAGGCAGGGCCGGAAAGAGCGGGGACCCACCGCCTTTCTTTTGTGTGCCTGTATGGAGGCCGCGTCCGGATTTTAAAATATCTTTTAGATTTAAAAGGAGTGTAGCAAGACTTTTATGGCTGAAAAACTGAAAATTATTTCCCTGGGCGGACTGAATGAGATTGGGAAAAACCTGACGGTTTACGAGTTCGGCGGAGATATGATTGTGGTGGATGTGGGCATGGGATTCCCCGATGACGACATGTACGGCATTGACGTGGTGATCCCTGACTTTACCTACCTCATCAAAAACAAGGACCGGATTCGGGGTATCTTTCTCACCCACGGACACGAGGACCATATCGGTTCCATTCCCTATCTTCTGCGGGATGTGAACGTACCCATTTACGCCACCCGGATGACCGCGGGGCTGGTGAAGCTCAAGCTGGAGGAGCACCGGCTGGTGAGCAAGACCAAGCTCATCACCTGTGAGGCGGGGGAGACGGTGCGGGCGGGCAAGTTCTCTGTGGAGTTTATTCATGTGAACCACTCCATCGCCGACGCCTGCGGCTTCGCCATCAAGTGCGCTGTGGGTACCGTCATCCATACCGGCGACTTCAAAATCGATCCAACCCCCATTCAGGGCGGTATGATGGATCTGGGCCGGCTGGGACAGCTGGGCAAGGAGGGGGTGCTGGCCCTGCTGGCCGACTCCACCAACGTGGAGCGCCCCGGCTTTACCAAAAGTGAGCGCAGCGTGGGCGATTCCTTTGACGCCCTGTTCCGGGGCTGCGAGCAGCGGATCATTATTACCACCTTTGCCTCCAACGTGGACCGCATCCAGCAGATTATCGATGTGGCTGCCCGGTACGGCCGGAAGGTGGCGGTTACCGGCCGCTCTATGGAGAACGCCATGAAGGTGTCCACCGAGCTGGGCTATATGAATATTCCGGACGGAGTGCTGGTGGATCTGGCCCACATCAAGAGCCTGCCCAAAAACAAGGTGTGCATCATCACCACCGGGAGCCAGGGGGAGACCATGTCCGCCCTCACCCGCATGGCCTTCAATACCCATCGCCAGGTGGAGATCCAGGCGGGAGATCGGGTGATTATCTCCGCCTCCGCCATACCGGGCAATGAGAACTCCATCGGCAATGTGATCAACGAGCTCTACCGAAAGGACGCAGAAGTGGTCAACGAGCGGCTGGGCGCCCTCCACGTGTCCGGACACGCATGCCAGGAGGAGCTGAAAATCATCCACGCCCTGGTCAAGCCCAAGTTCTTTATCCCCGTACACGGTGAGCAGCGGATGCTTAAGACCCACGCCAAGCTGGCCCAGCAGATGGGGATGAATCCCAGAAACATCATCATCAGCGACATCGGGAAAGTGATTGAGTTTACGCCAAACTCCGCCAAGATCAACGGCACCGTACCCGCGGGCCGGGTGTTTGTGGACGGCTACGGCGTGGGCGACGTGGGCAGCGTGGTGCTCCGGGACCGGAAGCACCTGGCCGAGGACGGCATGATTGTGGTGGTGGTGTCCATGTCTGGAGAGGACGGATCGGTGGTATCCGGCCCCGACATCATCACCCGGGGCTTCGTGTACGTCAAGGAGTCCGAGGGGTTGATGGAGGAGCTGCGAAAGGTAGCCGTCAATACCCTGGAAAACTGCCAGAGAGACAATATGACCGACTGGGCCGCCATCAAGTCGGAGATTAAAAACGCCATTTCCGGCTTCCTCTATAAAAAGACCAAGCGCAATCCCATGATACTGCCTGTGATTATGGAAGTATAAGCGGTGATTCCTGCCGCCTCCGGCGCACACGTGCGCCGGAGGCGCTTTTTTTATGCCAAAATTTATTTGATGGGTCCTTGGGTGTATGCAAACGGTCAATCTTTCGGGCGGGAACACCAGGGATGAGGAGTGAGGGTGTTGAAAAATGAACGGACACGGCTGCTGAAGCAGATGGAACGGCTGGCCCAGTGCAAGGTCAATGACGCGGTCAAGCTGGCCTTCCTGGACGCAATGACGCTGGATGGACTGGACGGGCTGGATTTGACCCCCCTGACCGAGTTCAGGCGGAGCGAGAAGGGAGGCTGCGAGGTGAGACTGGTGGACAAGGTGGCGGTGCTGAAGCTGTTGGTGGAGCTTACCGCCGGACAGGAGGAGCAAAAGGCCGCGGAGTTCTTCCGTGCCTGGGAGGGCAAGGCGGAAGGGAACGAGGCACCATGAGATTTCGAGCCTTTTCCCCCAAGCAGAGACAGGTGCTTACCTGGTGGTGCGCCCCGGGAACCAGACAGCGGGAGGCCATCATCTGTGACGGTGCGGTACGCAGCGGGAAGACCCTGTGCATGGGACTGTCCTTCTTCTGCTGGGCCATGCGCTGTTATCGGGGACAGACCTTCGGACTGTGCGGGAAAACCGTCACCGCCCTTCGGCGCAACCTGCTTGGTACTTTGCTGCCGGTGCTCCGGGAGCTGGGGTTCCAGTGGGAGGAGAAGGTGTCCCAAAACCGGCTTACCGTCCGCTTCGGCGGCGGAGAAAACACCTTCTACCTCTTCGGCGGCAAGGATGAGGGGAGCGCTGCCCTGATCCAGGGGATCACCCTGGCCGGAGTGCTGCTGGACGAGGTGGCCCTGATGCCCCGGTCTTTCGTGGAGCAGGCCTGCGCCCGCTGCTCCGTGGAGGGGAGCAGACTGTGGTTTTCCTGCAATCCGGAGGGGCCGGAGCACTGGTTTTACAAGCAGTGGATTCAAAAGCTGGAGGAGCGCAACGCCCTCTACCTCCACTTCACCATGGAGGATAATCCCGCCCTCTCTCCCAGGGTGATCCGGCGATATGCCCGCAGTTTCAGCGGCACCTTCTACCGCAGGTTTGTACTGGGCGAGTGGGTGGCCGCAGAGGGGCGGGTGTACGACTTCTTCGATGAGAGCTGGGTCAGGCCGGTCCCGGAGGGAGAGATGGAGCGGTGGCGCATCTCCTGCGACTACGGCACAGTCAACCCCGCCTCCTTCGGACTGTGGGGCAGGCGGGAGGGGGTGTGGTACCGGGTCAGGGAGTTTTACTACGACTCCAGGGCGCAGAGACGGCAGAAGACCGACGGAGAGTACGCCGATGACCTGGAAAAGCTGGCGGGAGGGCGGAACATTGAAACAGTCGTGGTGGACCCCTCCGCCGCCAGCTTCATTGAGCTGCTCCGAAGGAGAGGGTGGCGGGTGGAGAAGGCGGAGAACGACGTGCTGGCCGGCATCCGCATCACCGCCGAGCTGCTGCGCAAGGGCGAGCTGGTCATCTGTTCATCCTGCGCCGACGCCATCCGGGAGTTCTCCCTCTACTGCTGGGACGAAAAAGCGGTGGGGGACCGGGTAAAAAAGCTGCACGATCACGCCATGGACGACATCAGGTACTTCGCAGTCTCGGTGTCTGAGGAGAAAGATGGACCCTGGATGGGACTGTGCGTGGAGCGGAGCAGATTTTAAGGGGACAGAAAAGGAGTGTGGGTATGGGTTTGTTTCAGAAAAAAGAACCGGCCGGAGGGGGACTGGCCGTCCAGATCCGGGAGGGGAGCAGACACCCCTTCGGCGTGCTGGATGGGTATGTGCCGCTGAGAAACGGAGAGATCGCCCTCTACCGGAGCATCCGGGAGGCGGTCCCCATTGTGGATGCCGCCATCTGGAAGCTGATCCGCCTCAGCGGCGGGGTGGGGGTGATCTGCCGGGACCAGAAGGCCCAGGACGGGCTGGACAGGTTCCTCCAGCGGGTGAACACCGGCAGAGGCCAGCGGGGCATTCAGTCCTTCCTGGACTGCTACCTGGATTCCATGCTCACCTGCGGACGGGCGGTGGGGGAGATCGTCCCTAACCCAAGAGGAACCGACATTGCCGCCCTGCTCTGCGGCAATGTGGCGGATATTGAGATCAGGGAGGGCAGTTGTCCCCTGGAATTCTCCATCTGGGGCAGGGAGGAGGGGGGACTGATGCGGCGGCTGCCCAGACAGGAGCTGCTGCTGTTCACCCCCTTCCAGCCGGAAACCGACAGCCCGTACGGAGTAAGTATGCTCCGGTCCATGCCCTTTTTGACCGGAATCCTGCTGAAAATTTATCAGGCTACCGGGATGAACTGGGAGCGGATGGGCAACGTCCGCTTTGCTGTGGTCTATAAGCCGGGGGACACCCCGCTGGATCAAAGCCTGGTCCAGGAGCGCAGCCGGCAGATTGCCCGGGAGTGGTCCGCCGCCATGCAGGCGGGGAAGGACGGCTCCGTACGTGACTTTGTGGCGGTGGGGGATGTGGAAATCAAGGTTATCGGCGCGGACAATCAGGTGCTGGACAGCGAGGTGCCGGTGCGCCAGATCCTGGAGCAGCTGGTGGCCCGCACCGGAATTCCGCCCTTTCTGCTGGGCCTGTCCTGGTCCTCCACCGAGCGGATGAGCACCCAGCAGGCCGATATGATGACCAGCGAGATCACCGCCATCCGCCGCAGTCTGGAGCCGGTGGTGGAGCGGATCTGTGAGCTGTGGCTCAGACTCCACGGCTTTGACAGCAGGGTGCAGGTGGAGTGGAAGGACATCAATTTGCAGGATCTGGTGGAGGAGGCCAGAGCAGAACTCTACCGCCAGCAGACCAGAAGCCTGGAAATGGACAACAACCAGAGAGAGAAGGGAGAGGACGTATGAACATTTCCAAACAGGCGGGCCTGGACCAGGGATTGGCCCTGGATCAGGCCGAGCTGGAGCTGATCAACGCTGTGAGCAAGAAAAAATTGGCTCCAGAGGAGGTGTACGCCTTCGCGGTACGGCTGTGCGACAACCAGGTGGACCGGGACGGCGAGCGGTTCCCCGTGGAGACCCTGGAGCAGCTGGCTGCGCTGTTCGTGGGCAAGTGCGGCATCTTCGACCACCAGTGGAGCGCCCGGGGACAGACCGCCAGAATTTACCGCACCGAGCTGGTGCGGGAGGAGCAGACCCTGACTCAGGCGGGCGAACCCCTGTGCTATTTGAAGGGCTACGCCTATATGCTGCGCACCGAGGGAAACCGGGAGCTTATCGCGGAGATTGAGGGGGGGATCAAAAAAGAAGTCAGCGTGGGCTGCGCCGTGGAGCGGGAGATGTGCTCCATCTGCGGGGAAAACATCCGGGACAAGAGCCGCTGTCCCCACGAGCGGGGTGTGCGCTATGACGGAAAACTGTGCTGGGCCGATCTGGTGGGGGCCACCGACGCCTATGAGTGGTCCTTTGTGGCGGTGCCGGCCCAGAAAGAGGCGGGGGTGATGAAAAGCATGAGGCAGGATATGCAGCGCCTGGAGCAGGAGGCCGCTCTGGGCAGAAAGTACCTTCAGCGGTTGAAGGGCGAGGTGGTACGGCTGGGCGGTCTGGCGGAGCTGGGCCTGGAGCGGGATACCCTGGCGGCCATCGCCGGGCGGCTGGAGGAGCCGGAGCTGGAGCAGCTTCGCTCCGCCTTCCAGCGGCAGGTGGACAAGGCCTGGGGACTGGAAACCCAGCTGAAGGCCCCGGAAAGACCGGAGCTGGAGCAGAGAGACGGAGCGTTTTTGATCTGAAGACGGTTTTGAAACGGGGGCGGGAGAGTATCGGCCCCCACATAGACCGAAGGGAAAGAAAGGAGCAAGAGTATGAGCAAGATTTCCTTTGAAGGCATTGGAGAAGTGGTGGCGACCTTCGCTTGCAGCGAGGACGTGGCCGCCGGTCAGGTGGTCAAGGTCTCCGGCGACGGCACGGTGGACGTCTGTGCCGCCGGCGACAAGATCTGCGGCGTGGCCCTGTCCGCCCAGGACGGATACGCCGCGGTGCAGCTGAGCGGCCTGGTAAAGGCGGGGGTCAGCGGCGAAGGCGTGGCCGCCGGATGGTGCAAGCTCTCCGCAGACGGCACCGGCGGTATGAAGAAGGATACCACCGCCGGCAGCGACTATCTGGTAGTGCGGGTGGAAACCGACGGCGCCGTGGTGCGCCTGTAATTTGGGGAGGATGAGACTATGAGCTATCGCTTTGACAATCTCAGGCTGGAGAAGGGCATGTATAACGAGGCGGGCCGCACCTTTGCCCAGGTGCTGGAGCGGGAGGACCCCTCGGAGCAGTACAAGGGGACCGCGCTGGAGGGACTGGACGCCTATCAGCGGCAGCTCAAGCGCTTTGACATCAAGGTGAAGGGAGCGGGCAGCGACGTGGTGGAAAAGTTCTTCTCCACCAGTCAGTCCGCCGTGCTCTTCCCCGAGTATCTCGCCCGGTCGGTACGCCAGGGCATGGAAGAGAGCGACCTGCTGCCCCACATCACCGCCGCCGTTACCCGCTTTGACGGAATGGATTATCGCTCCATCGCCTCCATTCCCGAGGAGGACCAGAAGGCCCTGCACCGGGTGGAGGAAGGGGCGGAAATCCCCCAGACCCAGGTCAAGACCCAGGAGAACCTGGTAAAGCTCCACAAGAGGGGCCGGATGCTGGTGGCTTCCTACGAGGCCATCCGCTACCAGAAGCTGGATCTGTTCTCCGTGACCCTGCGGCAGATCGGCGCCCACATCAACCGGATGCACCTGGAGGATGCCATCGAAGTGCTCCTTAACGGCGACGGCAACAGCAATGCTGCCAAGGCCTTCACCGTGGGCGACGGCACCATCAGCGGGACCGCCGGAACTCTGACCTACGACGGGCTGGTGGATTTCTGGGCGCAGTTTGAGCCTTACGAGATGAATACCCTGCTGGTCAGCGGCGATATGATGCGGCAGATGCTCAAACTGGACGAGTTCCAGAATCCCCTCACCGGCCTCAATTTCCAGGGTTCCGGTAAGCTGACCACCCCCCTGGGTGCCACCTTGCTGCGCACCTCCGCCCTGGAGAGCGGCAAGCTCATCGGACTGGACAAGCGCTATGCCCTGGAAATGGTGCAGGGTTCCGACGTGGTGGTGGAGTACGACAAGCTCATCGACCGGCAGCTGGAGCGGGCCGCCATCACCAGCATCTCCGGCTTCGCCAAGCTCTTTCCCGAGGCGGCCAAGGTGCTGAAGCTGAAATGAGCGAGGAAATTGTGGCCATGGCCCAGACCTTGGGCAGGGTGGCGGATGAGGATATGGAGGCTCTGACGGCCCTGTGCGGAGCGGCGGAGCGGGAACTCTCCGGCCGGCTGCGGGAGGGCCTGACCCCGGAGGACTGCGGACAGGCCTATGTGCTGGGCTGTGCCTGGCTGGCGCTGGCGGCTCTGGCCGGCAGAGGGGCGGGGACCGCGCCGGTGCGGTTTACCGCGGGACAGGTGTCGGTTCAGGAGGAGAGCGGACAGTATGCCCAGAGAGCCCAGACCCTTCGCCTTCAGGCGGAGACGGTGATGGCAGCCTACCTGCGAGACAGGGACTTCTTCTTCCGGGGGGTTGAGGGATGAACGGCGCGTGGAGCAGAATCCTGGAGAAATACGGGCAGAAGGTGACGATATTCCGGGAGGGCGCCCAGGACGGCACAGCGTGCCGGGCGTTCCTCCAGCCCGCCCTGGAGCGCCGCGGGGAGGGGTTTCAGACCCTTCCCACGCCACTGGGCCTGGTGAGGCAGGACCAATGGATCTACCTGGGTGGACCGGAGGTTTCCCTGGATGGGCTGGGTGACGGATATGTGGCCTGGGGGGAGAAGAAATTCTCCCTCCGGGCTGCCCAGCCGGTCTATCTGGGCGAGGAGCTGGCCTACTGGTGGGGGCTGTTGGTGATCCGGGATGCGGATGCATAAAAAGCAGTGGGCGGCTGAAAAGTCCGGCCCTTGCGGCAGGCGGGAGGAGAGGACGAAACATGAGCTTGGACTTTGGAGAGATCCGGGAGCGGATGGCCGAATACCTGATCAGTCAGGGTATTGACGCGGTGTGCGCCTATCCGGAGGAGAAGCGGCTGCGCCGGACGGGAGCGGTGGCCGCCGTCTCCCTTCGCGCCTGCCAGGGCGGGCCGGGAGGCTTCCAGGATTACCTGGGAGAGCGCTGGGACGAGGAGAGCGGGCAGTGGCAGGAGCTGTACGGCAAGAAAATTGTTCTGACCTTCGGCCTGGACCTCTACGCCCCCCGGCCGAGAGGCGTGGAGGAGCTCCAGGCTGCTTTTGACCGGATGGCGGAGGCCCTCCGGCAGGAGGGGCCGCCCGGCCTGAAGCTGCTGGAGCTCTCCTGCGGGGAGACGGAGTTTGACCAGGGAGCCGGTCTATTCCACAGAGCGGTGGAGGCCCTGTGTCAGGGTTACCTCTATGCCGTGGCGGAGGAGGGCGGCGCCTTTTTGGACTTTATCGTGAGAGGAGAGAGCCGGATTTGAGTATGACAATCCATGAGAGACCGGGAGTCTATTCCGACTATGAGGCCTCCACCGTGGTGAGCGGTACCGGCGGCGGACAGACGGTGGGCCTGGCAGCCATCTGCACCCAGGGAGAGGCCGGGACGGTTTATGTGCTCAACCGCTATGAAGACGCGGTGACTGCCTTCGGACAGGAGGAAAACCTCACCGAGCTGGTGCGGCTGCTGCTGCTCAACGGCGCCGCCCAGGTACGGGCGGTGCCGGCGGCGGACGAGGAGGACTATGAGGCCGCCTTCCAGCTGTTGGAGGCGGAGGAGTCGGTGACGCTGGTGGTGTGCGACAGCACCGACGCCGCCGTGCAGCAGAGCCTGCGCCAGAGCGTATCCGACGCATCCGAGGCGCGGAGAGAGCGCATTGCGGTGGTGTGCGGCGGCACGGGGGAGAGCGTGGACAACCTGGTGCAGAGGGCCGGGCAGCTCAACAGTGAGCGGATGGTGTTGCTGGCCCCCGGCGACGGAAACGGACTGCTGGCCGCCGCCGTGGCCGGTGCCATCGCCGGAGAGAGTGATCCCGCCGTTCCCCTGGGGGGCGCGGAGCTGAAGGGGCTGAACAGCCTGGATGCCCAGTACACGGACAATGAGATTGACACCCTGGTGCGGGGCGGGGTTACGCCCCTGGAGCGGGTGGGAGGAGTGGTCAGTGTGGTGCGGGGCGTGACCACCCGCACCAAGTCCGGCCAGGTGGCGGACGCCACCTGGAGAGAGTTGACCACTATCCGTATTGTGGACGATGTGATTCCCACCATCCGGGACTCCCTGCGGGCCAAGTTCCGCAGGAGCAAAAACACGGAGCAGAGCCGGGGCGCCATCCGCTCCCAGGTGATTCTGGAGCTGGAAAACAAGCTCAGCCGGGAGATCATTACCGGCTATGAAAACGTCACGGTGCAGGCCGACGCGGAAAATCCCACGGTTTGTTTGGTGGACTTTTCCTTCACGGTGGCCCACGGACTGAACCAGATCTGGCTCAGCGCCCACATCACGGTGTAAAGGAGGATGCCTATGAAAGTCGCAGGATTTCCCACCAGCAGCGACATCTATCTGGAGATTGACGGGAAAAAGGTGGCGGTGGTCCAGAGTTATTCCGCCAAGTCCACCCGCACCAGCCAGAATGTGGAGGCGTTTGGAGAGGATGAGCCGGTGGCTACCATCCCCGGGCAGCGCAGCCACGTGATTGAACTGACCCGGCTGTACGCTACCGACGAGGCTATTCGGGACGGCATCAATTTCCATGACCTGGAGGATTTCAGCCTGGTTATCTGCAAGCCCGACCGGAAAATCATCTACTCCGACTGCCAGTGGAGCGCCATTGGCGAGACGGGAGCGCTGGGGGCCATGGTGGTGGAGAAGATTACCGTGGTGGCCTCCAAGCGCATTGAGACCACGGTATGATGGAGCGCGGACAGGGAGGTTTTATGCAGCAGGAGTCAATTCTCAGCCGGGCTGACCGGCTGAGGCTGGAGGATGGAAGGGAGCTCCGCCTCCTCTCCGCCATGGAGGTGCTGGACGCCGGGCGGGAGGCGAAGGAGCTGGCCCGGACGGAGGAGGAGCGGGCCTTGTGCGCCAATGCCTGCCTGCTGGCCCGGGCGCTGGAGCGGAAGGGCAGGCCGCTGTTTGCCTCGGGAAAAGCGGTGCTGGAGGGGCTGAGTGCCGGGGAGATCGGGACGCTGGCCAGATGCTGGAGCCGGCTGGACCGGACGGAAAATCCCTCCCCGGAGGATGGAGAGGAGGCCGCCCTGTCCCTAAAAAAAGCCTGGAGCACGCGCCTTATGAGCGCCTTCGCTGGCGCGTGCTCCAAATGTTTCGGGCGCTGCCCACCGAGGAGCGTACCCAGAACATGAAGGCGCGGGATTACCTGTGGTGCGCCCTGAACCTGATGCTGGACCGGGAAGAGGCCATGGCCCGGCTGTGTCCCCCATGCAGGGAAGAGGCGGAGGAGGAGCGCTGCCCGGCGTGCGGCATGCCTACGGGAGAGCTGACGGCAGCGCAAAACGCCTCCTTTGACCAGGAGCGCTATGAACAGCTGAAGCGGGGGGAGCGGCTATGACCGATTACATTGCACGTTTGCTGCTTGCGCAGAGGGAGCAGACCCGGGAGGGACAGGAGACGGACATCTGGGGAGAACTCTGGGCAGAGATTGCCCTCCCCGTTCCCCAAGCTGACGAGGACCAAGGGGAAGGGGAGCGGCCCGCCCCGGCTATTCAAAGCATGCAGACGGCGTTTGCCGGGGGGGCGGCGGAGTTTGGGGACGGGGAGATGGCTGACTCCGGCGGGGCGGACAGCCGCGGGTCAGATATTTTGGCCGGGGTAAGAACGGCCGGCTTGGAGGAAGAGGGCGGGACGGCGGGGAAGACTGCGGCGGCGGAATGGGCCTATCAGGCCCTGAGACGGAGCCTGTGGGAGCCGCCCGCCCCCCGGCGGGAGACCAGAGTGGTGAGCTTGCAGCGGCCGGGAGACGGCTCGGGCGGGGAGCGGTGGGATGCCGGGACGCTGGACCGGCTGGTTCGGCGGGATGCCAGAAGATTTGACGGGGGGTTTCAACTGCTGTGAGATTGGCGGCAATGCGGTATAAGGACTTTGTCTGGCCCCACAACCCCAGGGTGTATTCCATCGGCTTTCGGCGGAGCATGGGGGCGGACAAGGTACCCTTTGGGCGGTATGCCTTGCAGGACCTGGGGCCGGAGCAGCGGATCATGCAGGGAGAAGGGGAGTTTGTAGGGGAGGATGCCTACGAGCTGTTTAAACAGCTGGCCACGGTATTTTATTCCGACGGGCCGGGGCTGCTGGTGCATCCGGTGTGGCAGACCTCCAACGCCTATTTTGTGGAACTCTCCCTCACCCAGGAACCCAGGGCGGATTATGTACGCTACAGCTTTACCTTCTGGGAGAGCTATGACGGACACAATACCGGGACCGCGGTCTCCGGCGGCACCGTAGAAACGGGCCAGCAGGAGGAAGGAAACGGGACTGGCGCGGAGCAGTGGTACACGGTGGTGCGGGGAGACACCATGTGGGGCATTGCCCGGCGGTATGGCATGGGGCTGACCGAGCTGGTAGCCCTCAACCCCCAGATCAAGAATCCCAATCTGATCCTGGTGGGGCAGAAAGTGCGGGTGGCCTGAGATGAAGGGAAGGCTGACCTGTTGGGACGGACGGGAAATTGCCCTGCCGGATGTGACGGGGTGGCAGTTCCAGTATGGGCGGGGTACGCCCTGCGACAGCTTTTTGCTCACCTGCCTGTGGGAACCGGGGGAGGAAGACCTGCTGGCGGAGGCGGTGAGCTTTACGGCGGTGGAAAACGGACAGACGGTTTTTACCGGCGTGGTAGATGAGTGCGAACGGGGCTGGAACGAAAAGGGAGGCTTTCTTACCGTCTCGGGACGGAGTATGGCCGCCCGGCTGCTGGACAACGAGGCCCTGGGCATGGAGTACCAGACCGCCACCTGGCAGGACATCCTCCGGGACCATGTGGCGCCCTACGGCATTCAGGCCCTGCCCGGTGTCAGCCTGCCGGTGGTGCCGGGATTTGTGGTGGACACCGGCAGCAGCGAATGGCAGGTGGTTTACGAATTCTGCCGCTATTACGGCGGGGTTACCCCGCGCTTTGACCGGTTGGGCAGGCTGGACGCCCGGCCTTGGCCGGAGGGTTTGCGGCTGCGCATTGGGGCGGAAGGAGCCATTACCGCCTTGACGCTGCGGGATCAGCGCTACGGAGTGCTGTCCCAGATACTGGTGCGGGACCGGACCACCGAGGCGGTGCAGCGCGTGGAAAACGCTGAGTTTGCCCAAAGAGGCGGCCTGTGCCGGAGGGTGCTCACCATGCCGGGGAGAAGCACCTATCAGGCCATGCGCTATTCCGGGGATTATCAGCTGGCCCGGTCGGGAGAGGAACTGCGGCAGGTGGAGCTGGAGCTGCCCGGGGCCTTCCTGGCCTGGCCGGGGGACCTGGTAGAGCTCAACCCCCGGTATCCGGTGGCAGAGGGGATATGGCGGGTGGCAGAGATGACATGCGGGCTGGATGAATGCGGCCTGCACACCAGGCTTACCCTGGGTGTACCGGACGCGCTGAGATAGAGAGGAGAAGGGGAACATGTGGATTGCGGAGAAAAGCCGGAGCAGGCAGGAGCCGGAACCCGCGGCCCAGTTGGGGCAGGTGACGCTGCCGGAGGACCCGGCGGGAGTTTACCTGGACGGAGAGCGGCGAAATCTGCCGGTGTTTGCGCCCGGCGGATACGTATGGCGGCCCAGCCGGGGGAGGCAGGTGCTGGTGATCAAAACCGGAGCCGGCGGCGCCCTGCCCTGTGTGGCAGGTGAGCGGTGCTCTGACCAGTGGGAGCTGGAAGAGGGAGAGGTGCTCCTGCACAGCGGCAAGGCGGTTCTGCACCTGCGGGCTGATGGGACCGTCAATATCACCGGCAGCCTGACGGTAAACGGCCAGCCGGTGATGACTGCGGGGTGAATCCATGGAACTGATGGTGCGGGATGGGGACTATGTGACGGATGAGACCGGCGCCTTCCGCCGGGCAGAGGGGAGCCAAGAGCTGCTCCAGCGGGTCATGTGGAAGCTGTCCATTCCCCGAGGCAGCTTTCCGCCCCTGCCGGAGCTGGGCAGCCAGCTGCATCAGCTGGGCCGGTGCAAGCCCGCCCAGCGGGAGAGCATGGCCAAGCAGTACGCCGCCCAGGCCCTGGCCGACGAGCCGGAACTGACAGTGACGGCGGCGGAGCTGGAGACGGACGGTACTCTTCGGCTCTACCTGGAGTGGCGGGGTCAGACGCTGACCCTGGAGCTGGAGCTGGGAGGAGGGTGAGAAAATGACAGTGGATGAGATTTACAATCAGATGGCGGCTCTGTTTCAGCAGGAGACGGGGCTTACCCTCAGCGGAGGGGGAGATATGGCGGTGCGCCTCTATGCCGTGGCCAGTCAGATCTATGGGCTGTATACCCAGGCGGACTGGGTCAACCGGCAGTGCTTTCCCCAGACCGCGGTGGAGGACTATCTGGATTTACATGCCCAGCTGCGGGGGCTTACCCGGCGGGAGGCGACGGCGGCGGAGGGCGTGATCCGCTTCGAGATTGACGCCGCGGGGGACACCGATCTGGTGGTGGCTGCGGGAACGGTGTGTATGACTGCTGGAGGCCTGCGGTTTGAGACAACGGAGGAGGGCGTCATCGCCGCAGGCGAGACGGAGGTGGAGGTACCCGCCGTGGCGGCGGAACCGGGAGCCTCCGGCAACGTGGCGGCAGGTACCATCCGGGCCATGGCCGTGGCCCCTGTGGGCGTCAACCGCTGCACCAATCCGGAGGGTTTCTCCGGCGGGGTGGACACCGAGGACGACGAGGCGCTGAGAAGCCGGGTGCTGGAGACCTATCAGCGGATGCCAAACGGAGCCAACGCCGCCTTCTACCAGCAGGGCGCCATGTCCTTTCCCCAGGTGGCGGCCGCCACGGTGATTCCACGGCCCAGGGGCGTGGGTACGGTGGATGTGGTGATCGCCACGGCGGCGGGGGTGCCGGATCAGACCCTGCTGGAGGAGGTACAGGAGTACTTCGAGGCGCGCAGAGAGATCGCCGTGGAGCTCCAGGTGCGGGCGCCGGAGGTGAAAAACGTGACGGTGACCATCCGGGTGGCGGCGGAGGACAACCGGGACGGAGCCAGTGTGCGCCAGGCGGTGAAGCAGGCGATACGCAGCTGGTTCGACGGGCGGCTGCTGGGACAGGACATCCTGCGGGCCAAGCTGGGCGAACTGACCTTCGCCGTGGATGGAGTGAAAAACTATGTCATTGACGCCCCAACCGCCGATGTGGCGGTGGACAGCGATGTGCTCCCCCGGCTGTCAAGCCTTACCATTTCAGAACTGGGGGCGGGGACATGAGTGGTTACGGGGAATATCTGCGCCAGCTCCTGCGGCCCCTGCGGATCTATGAGCTGGAGGGGACTGCAAACGGGGGAGAGCTGGACGCCCAGGGAGCGGCCCTGGATGAGGCGGCGGATGTGCTGGAGGAAATCCAGCGGGAGATGCTGGTTTCCACTGCCCAGGACCGGGGATTGGAGGCCATCGAGGTCTTGCTGGCCCGGAAGCCGGTGACCGATCAGCTGGAGATGCGCAGGGCGGCATTGGCCGCCCTGCTGCGCATTGGCGGAGACAGCTTTACCCTGGCCGCCATCAACGACAACCTGAAGGGATGCGGCGTCAACGCCGTGGCCAGCGAGACCGGCCTGCCGGGGAGAGTGGAGGTGTCCTTCCCCGATGTGGCCGGCATTCCCTCCAACCTGGAGGAACTGCGGGCCATCATCGAGAGCATTCTGCCCGCCCATGTGGAGATTACGTATGTCTACCAATATGCGACCTGGGCCATTCTGGAGCAGCTGTTTGATACCTGGGACGACATTGAGCAGGTACACCCCACCTGGAAAGAGATGGAGGTCATGGAGGCGGGATAGCGATCCGCCAAAACACCAAAAAAGGAAGCGCACCTGCCTAGGCAGGTGCGCTTCCTTTTTTGGCGGAGTAGGAGGGATTCGAACCCTCGAGCCGCTTTTGACGGCTACACGATTTCCAGTCGTGCTCGTTATGACCACTTCGATACTACTCCAGGTTTTGTCCAGACCATGGTCGGGTGGCGGACAGCAAAAATTATTATAGCATATTTTCTCTCGCCGTCAAGTCCTATTTGCAAAAAAACGGAGAAAAAACCGGTGACAGCCCCGCCCGATCCGACAAAGAAAAGAAAGCGGACCGTTTCCCGGGGGAAACGGCCCGCTTTTTCGTACAATTCAGACAAGCTAAAGTGGTTAGGCAAAAAAGGCGTGAGCACCGATAGTTGCGACGTAGGTGCAGTTGCGGGACGCCCAGCTGTTGGGGGAGACCCGGGGATTGACAAAGAACAGTGCGTCGCCCACGGTGTTGGCGCCGTCCAGGCACAGCTTGGCGGCAATCACGCTCTCCTCGTTGGGGGTGCGCTTGATGGTGCCGCTGGAAGCGGGGGTGAACTGGTTGCGCTGAAAAACAACGTCATACACGCTGTTGGGGAACCGGGTGCTGGCCACCCGGTTGAGCACCACGTTGCCCACGGCAATCTTGCCCTGCAGGGACTGGTTGCCGCTCTCGGCGTTGATGATGCGGGAGAGCCAGTACAGATCGTCAGCATCGTAGAAGCTCTCGCCGGAGGCGATGGGGCCGGTGCCGGAGGTGATCGAAATGGTGGAAGTGGTTCCATCCCACTCCACAGAGGCGCCCAGCGCCTGGCACAGGGTCCGCACGGGGACCAGAATGTGATATCCGTCCACCTTCACGCCCTGAGGGACGTACAGGTAGCGGCCGTTGGCCACAATGTAGCTGGCCTCGGGCTTGATGCACAGCTTCAGGCCGGCGGCGGTCACTTCCGCCTGGTTGTTGGCCCATACGGCGACAGCATCGGGATAGAGCGCAGTCACGATGGAATTATAGGAGACGTAAGTCTGATTATTGAGTACCTGTGAGGTAAATCCCGTCTCAATGGCGGTACCATTGACAGTAACCGTAACGCCGCTTTCGGCGGTGGTACCGTTGACGGTAGCCGTGACGTCGCTCTCAGTGGCGTATACCGGGCTGGCCAGTGCAAAGCACAGAGCCAGGCAGGCAAGCACACGAAGGGCTCGTATTTTCATGGTTAGGAATCCTCCTGTTACAGTCTGTTACTTGTTGGTTGCTGAATTGTAACCATATTGTAACCACTTCTAGCCTGAAAAGTCAATAGGAAATTTTGTCGCCGGATCTCAATCCCTTGCGCCCCAATGGGTTGAGGACAAAAAATAAAAGTGGGAGCACAACAAAATCCTGCTTTTTTGGCGAAAAATCGGAAACAAATAATAACAAAAAGAAACAGCCTGAACCCTCGGGACACCGGGAGCGGGGTGGCTGGCAGATCTGACCGGGAAACGGGCGCAAAGTGCCGGAAAATCTAGTGATTTTCTGATTGACTTCAAAATTGGCCTATGGTATAATTCCAAATTGCGCAGGTGTGCCTGCCGAGGAAGGCCGGATAAGATCCGGGCTTTCGGAAGTATAAAAGGAAGGGGCGGCGGCCTGATGTTGGCAGAGCTCAAGCAGGGGTCCAGAGTGGTAGGCGTGAAGCAGACCCGCCGGGCCATCAACGACGGGAAAGCCGCCCGTGTCTTTTTGGCGGAGGACGCCGATCCCCGGGTGACCGATCCCGTGGCAGCGCTGTGCGGGGAGCGGTCCATTCCGGTGGAGCGCGTGCCGCAGATGAAGGAGCTGGGCTCCGCCTGCGGGATAGCGGTGGGCAGTGCGGTTGCCGCGCTGCTGCGCTGAATTTGATTTTAGCGGTATAACTTTTGGTTATTCCGTTAAAATATATATTTCAGAACAGAAGAAAGGAGGAAAACCATGCCTACGTTTAACCAGCTCGTCCGGAAGGGACGCGAGGCCGTAACCTACAAGTCCAACTCTCCCGCCATGCAGAAGGGTCTGAACACTCTGAAGAACCGGGAGACCGACCTGCCTTCTCCCCAGAAGAGAGGTGTGTGCACCGCTGTTCGTACCTCCACCCCGAAGAAGCCCAACTCCGCGCTGCGTAAGATCGCCCGTGTGCGTCTGACCAACGGCTACGAAGTGACCGCTTATATTCCCGGTGTGGGTCACAACCTGCAGGAGCACTCCGTGGTGATGATTCGCGGCGGCCGTGTCAAGGACCTGCCCGGCGTGCGTTACCACATCATCCGCGGCACTCTGGATGCCCAGGGCGTTGCCAACCGGATGCAGGGCCGTTCCAAGTACGGCGCCAAGCGGCCCAAGGCCGGCAAGAAGTAATTAAATTACTTCCAAACCATTTCAAGGAATCAACGCGCGTCAGGCGCAAGGCAGTTGTCCTTGCAGAAGCGCTTACCTATATATTTATAATAGGTGCGTTTCCTGTGGGGCACTGGACAAGCAGGCACTTGTCTTACACGGGGGCTTTTGACAAAGCCTTCGAGTACCTATGAAATCATACTATGAAGGAGGGAAGCAAAGTGCCCAGAAGAGGAAACGTACCCAAGCGG
>NZ_CALXFV010000014.1 GCF_944387675.1 uncultured Flavonifractor sp.
TGCCGGGCCAGCACGGTGGTGGGGACCAGGATGGCGGCCTGCTTGCCGTCCAGCACGCACTTCATAATGGCCCGGAAAGCCACCTCGGTCTTGCCGTAGCCCACGTCGCCGCACAGCAGCCGGTCCATGGGCCGGGGCTGTTCCATGTCGGCCTTGATCTCCGCGATGCACCGCAGCTGGTCGTCGGTCTCGGCGTATTCAAACTGGTCCTCAAACTCCTTCATCCAGGCCGAGTCTGGGGAGAAGGCATAGCCGGGCTGCCGCTGCCGCTGGGCGTAGAGCTGGATCAGGCCCTTGGCCAGGTCCTTCACCGCCTTCTTGGCCCGGGTCTTGGCCTTCTCCCAATCGGTGCCGCCCAGCCGGGAGAGCTTCCTGGTCTCCTGGGCGTCCTCCCCCGAGCCGATGTACTTGCTCACCAGGTCCAGCTGGGTGGCGGGGACGTAGAGCACGTCGGTACCGGCATAGGCGATCTTGACAAAGTCCTTCTCCACCCCGTCCACCGTCATTTTTACCATCTCCAGGAAGCGGCCCACTCCGTGGTGCTCATGGACCACCAGATCCCCGGGGGACAGGTCGGCATAGGAGTTCAGCTTCTGCCGGTTAGTCACCGGTTTGCTCTTCCGCCGCTTCCCCAAAACGGATTGTCCCTCGGTGAGCACCGCCAGGCGCCCCACCGGGTACTCCATCCCGGCGGAAATCCCCCCCACGGCGATCACCGCCTTGCCGTAAGGGGGCAGGTCGTGGAGCTGGAAGTCCACGGCGGTGGTCATCTTCTGCTCCCGGAGCAGGCTTTGCAGATTCAAGGCCCGCTGTTCGCTGCTCACCAGTACCACGGTGCGGAAGCCGTCGGAGAGATAGTGGGCCAGGTCGGAGACCGCCGTCTCCAGGCTGGCGCCGTAGGAGGGCAGCTGCTTGGCCAGCAGGTTGAGCACCGTCCGGGGCCGCAGGGGATACCGGGAGGAGGGGAAGGCGTCCAGGCAACACACCGGCCAGTCCTCCAGCGTCTCCCACAGCTCCTCCGGGGTGCGGGCCAGCCTGGCCAGTTCCCCCGCCAGCTCCCCCCGCTCCAGCAGGGTCTTGGTGTCCTCTCCCAGCTGCCACAGGTAGTTCTGTCCCCGCTCGGCCACCCGGCCGCTCTCGCTGAGCACCACCACCGCGTCCTCCGGCAGGTAGTCCGCGGCCGTGGTCATCCGAGGGTAGATCAGCTCCAGATACCGGTCCATGGCGGGAAAGCTCATCCCCTGGGCCAGCTTCTCCCGGTCCTCCTCCAGGGTGTCCAGCAGCCGGTCACCCCCCTTCCGCCGCTTTACCCGGGAAATGAGGCTGTCCAGCCCCTCCAGCAGGCCGCCGAAGCCCCCGGGGGCAAATTGGGGCAGCACCTCGGCGGCGGGCAGAATCTCCGCCTCCGGCAGATTCTCAATCCGCCGCTGGGTGTCCACATCGAACAGACCCATGGCGTCAATCTCGTCCCCGAAAAACTCCACCCGGACGGGCTTTGGATGGGCAGGGGAGAAAAAGTCCAGAATGCCCCCCCGCAGGGCAAACTGCCCCACCCCCTCCACCTGCTGGCAGCGGGTGTATCCGGCGGCGGACAGGGTGTGGGCAAGGCCGCTCAGCTCATGGCTCTCCCCCATCCGCAGCACCTGGGCCGCCTGGGTGAGCAGCACCTTGGGCATGGTGCGCTGGAGCAGGGCCTCCACCGTACACACCAGCAGGGGACACTCCCCCGCCGCCAGGGACCGGAGCACGGAAAGCCGCCGGTGCTCATACTGGCGGCTTACCACGGCGGCGTTGTGGAAGGTAAACTCCCGGGCGGACAGCCCGGCCACCTTCTCCCCAGACAGGGCGGCCAGGTCCCGCTCCATCCGCTGGGCCTCTCCCTCGTCGGCGCACACCACCACCACCGGCCGCCCCAGCTCCTGATGAAGTCCGGCGGCAAAGTGGGCGCGGTGAACCGCCGACAGGCCGGTAAAGGCCGCCGGGCAGGCCCCGTTGTCAATGGCCGCCGTCAAGGCGCGGTATTCCGGAATATCCCGCAGGGCGGAGAGCAGTTGTTTCATGGTACACCTCGCACGATATAGTAAAATCTGGAAGTCATAAGCGCACGGACCCCGGAGCGGCGGGTCCGGGGGCTACCCGGCATACTCCCGCACCAGGGCCAGGATGCTGTCCACGGTGCGGAAGCGCTCTTTGGGAATGCGGGTGGGCTGGAGGGTGATCCCCAGGTCCTCCAGGCCCTCCAGCAGCTCAATAAAGGCCAGAGAGTCCAAGAGCTCCTCGGTCAGCAGGTCAGTCCCGGGCAGCAAAACCTGCTGAGTACCGCAGGCCCGGACCAGCAAGGCCCGGACAGAGTCCTCCAGGCTCATTGTATCATCTCCTCCAGCCGTTTCCGGTCGCATTTTCCGTTGGGGGTCAGGGGGACGCAGTCCAGACGCACCCACTGTCCGGGGCATTTGCAGGGGGGCAGCAGCCGGGCCAGGCCATGCCGCAGGGTCTCCGTGCGGGCGGAACCCTCCACCACGGCCGTCAGACCCCGCACCTCCCCGCCGGGACCCCGGCGGGGGAGCACCGCCGCCCGCTCCACGCCGGGCAGGGACTCCAGGACCCCCTCGATCTCGGCGGGCTCAATGCGGTAGCCCTTGTACTTCAGCTGGTGGTCCTTCCGGCCCGCCCAGTACAGCAGGCCCCCTTTCACATAGCCCAAATCGCCGGTGGCGTAACGGCCTCCAAAGGCGGGGGCCACGCTCTCTCCGGTCAGGATCAGCTCTCCCTCCTCCAGGGTCACCGACACCGCCCCTTCCCCCATCCGGCCGATGGGCAGGGGGCCGCCGCACATGTCCCGGGAAATGGGGATGGCGGTGACGGCACAGGCGGCCTCGGTAGGGCCGTAGGCGTTGAGCAGCGTACAGCCGGGGAAGCGGTCCAGCAGCCGCCGGGCGGCGGCGGGGGGCAGGGCCTCCCCGCAGGCGAACACCGTCCGCAGGCCGGGCAGCCGCTCCGGGGAAAAGCCGGGCTCGGCCAGGCACAGCCGCAGGAAGGTGGGGGTGGTTACCAACAGGGAGACACCGCAGCTCTCCAGCTGCCGGAGCAGGGCGGGATAGTCCCCCTTTTCCCCCTCTGTCAGGGCCACATGGGTGCCGCCCCGGGTCAGGGCCAGGTACAGGTCGGCCACCGACAAGTCGAAGGACCAGGCCGCCTGGCCCACCGCCGTCTCCCCGGCGCTGTCCGCCAGGCCGGGCAGGGTGACCGCCCAGCGGAGGAAGGACTCCAGGTTGCGCACGCTGATGCCCACCGGCTTTGGAGCGCCGGTGGTGCCGGAGGTGAACAGGAGGTAGGCAAGCCGCTCCTCATTCTCCGCCGGGCGGCAGCTCAGGCCGGAGGCGAAGCCTGCCAGGGCCTCCCCCTCCTCCAGCCACTGGGTCCCCAGCCCCGCCGCCAGCTCCCGCTGCCGCCGGAGAGGCAGGCCGGGGTCCAGGGGCAGGTAGGGCCGCCCGGCGATGAGGCAGGCCAGAAAGGCCGCCGGGAGCCATACCCGGTCCGGGCTGCCGGACAGGGCCACCGGACCCTCTCCCGCCTCCCGCAGGCGGGCGGCCAGGCCCTGGGCCATGGGCCACAGGTCCCGCCAGCGGATGGTGTTCGCCCCCGCCCTCAGGGCGGGCCGGTCTCCCAGGGTCAGGCTGTTGGCCCGCACCCGCTCCAGCAAAAACCCGGTCATGGGGCGGCCTCCCACAGCTGGTCCGGGGGAATGAGGGCGGGGTCAAAGAGCACCTTGGAGTGGTTGTCCAGCAGCAGCTCCTTGTCCACCTGCTCTCCGGCCCCGTTCAGGCTCAGGCGGTACACCCGGCTGACCCGGTAGTAGTCCGCCCCCTCCTTCACATAGTGGCTGTCCTCCTCCCGCAGGCGGTAGCGCAGGGGGAAGGGGATCTGGCTGCGCAGCTCGCCGCACAGGTCGTCCTCCTCCAGCCACAGCCGCAGCTGGACCGGCTGGCCGGTATCGTTGCGGAAGCGGTAGTCGATGTGGGGATAAAAGATGGAGGTGCCGGTGCCGAAGGGGACCCGCCGCCGGTCGTCGGGAAAGAGCGCGTCGGAGTGGTGGTGAAGCTCGGTCACCGTCAGGGGGCTGTGGAGCACCAGGTAGTGGATCAGGTTGCCCGCCTGGCACAGCCCGCCCCCCACACCGGTACCCACCCGGCCGCCGGCGATGGTCAGGCCGGGTCCAAACCCCCGCCTAGCGGTAGGGTCCCCCACCAGCCGCCAGAAAGAGAAGCTCTCCCCCGGCCGGATCACGATGCCGTCAATGCATCCGGCGGCCAGGGCCAGGTTGGCCCGCTTGCTCCGCTGGAGGGCCATGTCCACCCCCTCCAGCCGCCGCAGCACCGGGGAACGGTGGCTTTTCACAATGACGGGCAGGGATTCTTCCTGCCGCAGTTCCGCGGCCCGGAAGCCGGACTTCCGGTCGGCCAGGGACTTGAGCAGCCCCTCCTTCCACAGAGAGATCCGGTAGCACACCGGACTCAGCTGATAAAACTGTCTGCGCTTGGCCATGGTTCTTCCCTCCCGCCTGGACACAGCAAAAGAAAGCGAGACACAGGCCCCGCTTTCCCTATGCTAACCGGGACTATGGGAAAAAGCAAGTTACGATTTGGCAACAGCCCCTCAGCCGTTGAACCGGTTCATGGCCTGATCGGGGCCGTAGGCAATGTAGCACTCCGCCGCCTGGCCCGCCCGCTCGATTGCCTGGGAAATGAGCTTCCGGTCCTCCCCGGTGAATTTTCCCAGCACCCAGTCGGCCATGTCGTAGTCGGGGTGCGGCTTCTGGCCCACCCCGATTTTGATCCGGGGGAACGCCTCGCTTCCCAGGTGCTGGATGATGCTCTTCAGGCCGTTGTGACCTCCGGCGGAGCCGCTCTTGCGCACGCGCAGTTTCCCCACAGGGAGGGACACGTCGTCGGAGAGGACCAGGACCCGCTCCGGGGGGATCTTGTAGAACCGGGCCGCCTCCCCCACCGCCTCGCCGGACAGGTTCATGTAGGTGATGGGTTTCATCAGCAGCACCTTTGCCCCGCCCAGCTCCACCGTCTGGGTGAGGGCTCGGTGCTTCAGCTTCTGCACCGGCACCCGCAGCTCCTCCGCCAGGGCATCAATGGCGTCAAAGCCCACGTTGTGCCGGGTATTTTCGTACTTGTCCCCCGGGTTGCCCAGGCCCACCAGCAGCCACTCCACCCCGGAGGTTCGATTTTTGTTGAAAAACATACCTGCTCCTCAGGACAGGCAAGGGCGGGGGCAAGCCCCCGCCCTCCTGGCCGGTATCATAAGGAATCCCTTTTACACAAACAGCTTGGACACGGAGACCTCTTCGTAGATGCGCTCAATGGCCTCGGCAAACATATGGGCCACGGAGAGGTACTTGATCTTGTCGCACTTCACACCGGGGCGGGGCGGCACGGTATCCAGGAAGATGACCTCCCGGATGACGCTCTTTTCAATCCGGTCCACCGCCGGGCCGGAGAGGACGCCGTGGCTGGCGCAGGCCACCACCTCGGTGGCGCCCCCCAGCTCCACCAGGGCCTGGGCCGCACCGCACAGGGACCCGCCGGTATCCACCATGTCGTCAAATAGGATGACCTTCTTCCCCCGCACGTCGCCGATGATGTTCATCACCTCGGAGGAGTTGGCCTTCTGGCGGCGCTTGTCCACAATGGCCAGGCCCATGCCCAGCTTCTGGGCAAAGGCCCGGGCGCGGGCCACCGAACCCACGTCGGGGGAGACCACAATCACGTTCTCCTCCTGGCCGGCGTACCGCTCGTGCAGGTAGTTGCTGAAAATGGGATTGCCCAGCAGATTGTCCACGGGGATGTCGAAGAAGCCCTGGATCTGGTTGGCGTGCAGGTCCATGGTGAGCACCCGGTCGGCCCCCGCCCGGGTGATGAGGTTGGCCACCAGCTTGGCGGAGATGGGGTCCCGGGGCTTGGTCTTGCGGTCCTGGCGGGCGTAGCCGAAGTAGGGGACCACGGCGGTGATCCGGCCGGCGGAGGCCCGCTTCAGGGCGTCGATCATGATGAGCAGCTCCATCAGGTTGTCGTTGACCGGAGAGCAGGTGGACTGAACCACGAACACGTCCGAGCCGCGGACCGTCTCATAAATGGAGACATAGTTCTCCCCATCGGAGAAGGCGCCCACCTCGGCGTTGCCCAGCTCCAATCCCATCTCCTTGCAGATGGCCTCGGCCAGAGCGGGGTTGGAGCTGCCGGAAAAGATCTTGATGTCCTTACCGTGTGCAATCATTTCTTCAAACATCCTCTCACGTAAATCTCTATATTTCCATCCCTGCGGGATGCGTTTACCTTCTGCGGGTCCGGCGCTTGGCCGCCCACTGCTTCTTCACCATCTGGCGGGCGCGGGCAATGGCCAGAGAGTCGGCAGGCACGTCGTCGGTAATGGTGCTGCCGGCGGCGGTGTACGCCCCCTCCCCCACCCGCACCGGGGCCACCAGGCTGGTGTTGCAGCCGATGAACGCGTTGTCCCCAATGACGGTGCGGTACTTCTGGGCGCCGTCGTAATTCACCGTGGCGGTGCCGCAGCCGATGTCCACCCCGGCGCCCACGTCGGCATCGCCCACGTAGGCCAAGTGGGAGATTTTGCTGTCCTCCCCCACGGTGGCGTTCTTCAGCTCCACAAAGTTCCCCACTCTGACGCCGGGTCCCACATGGCAGCCCGGGCGAATATAGGCAAAGGGTCCCACCGACGCGCCCGCCTCCACCGTGCTGCCGGTGAGCTGGGAGGCGTTTACCCGCACCCCCCGGCCCACCACGCAGTCCCGGATCACGGTGTTGGGTCCGATCTCACATCCGCCGCCGATGACGCTCTCCCCCTGGAGTATGGTGCCGGGGAGGAGGAGCGTGCCCTTGCCCACCTGCACCTGGGGTCCCACATAGCAGGTGTTGGGGTCCATCACCCGCACGCCGGCCCGCATCAGGCGGACGGCGCCGTACTGCCGGGCGGTCATCTCGGCCTCCGCCCGGCCGGCCCAGCCGGGGCGGAGGGGGTAGCCGCCCTGGAACCACACGCTGCGGCCGCCCAGCATATCGGCGTTCTCCCGCAGGGCCTCCTCCAGGCCCACACCCTCCCCCAGGGCCGTCCCCAGGGCCGCCGCGTCCAGCCGGTAGATTCCGGTGTCCCGATTATCCAGGGCGCCGGCGTTCTGGTCGGACACCAGCTGACCGGCCTCCTGCCAGTCCAGCAGCACCGGCTTGGTCAGCACCAGCACCTTGCCCTCCAGCGACTCCAGAAACCGCACCAGCTGCTCCACCGCGTCCTGGCTCACGCCGGTGACAAATTCCGTACCGGCGGGGAAGCAGGCCTGGGCCTGGGCCTGGTCGTCACTGTGGCAGACCACAAAAAACCGCTCCACACCGGCCCCGGACAATGCCTGGGCCAGCCAGCGGGCGGCAGGGTCAAACAACAGCTCCTGTAACATCAGCGAAACGCCGGTCCCCTCCCGGGGCAGAAAGATCACCGCTCCAGTCGCGTTCATCGTACAGGCTCACCTCAATCGAAGAAAAGATTCCCATCTACTACGATTATAACAAACCCCGAAAAAAAAAGCACCGGATTTTTCAAAAAAAACCACCGGATTTTTACTCTTGGTGGCCTTTCACAATTTCCGGGGAATTTCGGCCGGATTCTTTACATAAACTGTACGCCCCGGGCAGGCCGGACGGCCAGGGCCGCCCGCCGCAGGCGGGTGGCCCGCCAGATCCGCAGCAGCTCCGCCGTGGCGCACAGCTTGTCGGCCAGGCACACCGCCGCCGCCTCCCGGCAGCGGGGAATGTGGCGGGCCATGGGCCACATGTGGCACAAAATCCCGTCTGCCTCCGCCGCAGTCAGCTCTCCGCACAGCGCCCAGGCGTTGCGCAGGGCGGCCACCGGGTGGACAAAGCACTGCCGGTAGGAGGGCAGGCTCTTGGGATCGTACAGATAGAGGTCGTGGAGCAGCCCCGCCCGGGCCGCCGCCCGCCGGTCGCCCCCCCACTTTTCCGCCAGCCGGAAGGCGGTGTAGGAGACAAACACGCAGTGCTCATAGCAGCTCACCCCCGGGTGGTGGTGAATCTGACGCATGGCCTGCACCTGGGGGGACACCAGCAGCTCCCCCACACAGGCCAGATAGGCCTGCCAGCCCTCCTCCCGCATGTCTTCTTCCCTCCCCTCCGGTTTGTCCTCATTATACCCCCCGCCACCCCCCCTTGTCACTGGAAATTTGCCGTTTTTGGGCCGGGCGCAAAAGTGAAAGGAAAACGTCAGAAATAATTAAAGACTTTCCCGCCGCCCCCGGGTATACTGACTGTACCATTCCACATCATACAGTTTCCGAAAGGAGCCGGAGGCATGATCCAACTCAATTACCGGGACGCCCGGCCCATTTATGAGCAGGTGAAGGACGGCCTGCGTCACCTGGTGGTGACAGGGGCTTTGCAGGCGGGGGACAAGCTGCCCTCGGTGCGGGCGCTGGCCTCCGCCCTGGCTATCAACCCCACCACCATCCAGCGGGCCTATGAGGCCCTGGAGGGGGAGGGCTATCTTTACACCGTGGCGGGGAAGGGTTCCTTCGCCGCCCCCCAGGCCGATGTGAAGGCCGCCCGGCGGGAGGGGCTGCTCAAGCAGTTTGACGCGTCGGCGGCGGAGCTTTTGTTCCTGGGCATGACGGCGGCGGAGCTGGCCCGGCGGCTGGAGGAGGCCGCCGGCGTCCGGAACGCCAGAGAGGAGAGAGGGCAATGATTGAAGCCAAAAACCTGGTGAAGACCTTCGACGGATTCCGGGCGCTGGACGGTCTGACCATGACGGTACCCAGAGGCTCCATCTACGGGCTGGTGGGACCCAATGGGGCGGGCAAGTCCACCCTGCTGCGCCATGTCACCGGCGTGTACCGGCAGGACTCCGGCTCGGTGCTGCTGGAGGGGGACCCCATTTACGAAAACCCGGCGGCCAAGGCCCGCATTGCCAACATCCCAGACGAACTGTACTACTTCCTCTCCGCCTCCACCCGGGACATGATGCGCTTTTACAAGGGCTTTTACCCCCGCTTCGACCAGAGCCGGTATCAGGCCCTGAAGGACGTGTTCTCCACCGTCAACGAAAAGCAGGCCATCCGCCGCCTGTCCAAGGGCATGCAGAAGCAGTCCGCCTTCTGGCTGGCCCTGTGCTGCAGGCCGGAGGTGCTGGTGCTGGACGAGCCGGTGGACGGCCTGGACCCGGTGATGCGCCGGCAGGTGTGGTCCCTGCTCATGGGAGACGTGGCCGAGCACGGCACCACGGTGCTGGTGTCCTCCCACAATCTGCGGGAGCTGGAGGACGTGTGCGACCACGTGGGTATCCTGTCCCACGGCAGGGTGCTCATCGAGCGCTCCCTCAGCGATTTGCAGGAGAACGTGGTGAAGATGCAGGTGGTGTTCCAGGAGCGGGAGCTGCCCAAGCTGCCGGAGGACCTGGAGGTGCTCCACGTGTCCCAGGTGGGGCGCATCCACACCCTCATCATCCGGGGCAACGCCACCGAGGTCACCAACCGGCTGGCCGCCTTTGCCCCCATTCTGATGGAGGCCCTGCCCCTGACCCTGGAGGAGATCTTTATTTATGAGCTGGGAGGTGAGGATTATGCGGTCCGGGACATCGTACTTTAATTTCACCCTGTTTCGGAAGAACCTGGCCCGGTTCTGGCCCATCTGGGGGCTGTACGGCCTGCTGTGGCTGATGCTGCTGCCGGTAAATATTTTGGTAAACGGGGAATATATGAGCCGGGCGGACACCCGCATCCTCCCCCTGGGCTTTCTGACCGGCTCCCTCAGCGCGGCCGCCACCTTCGCCTTCCTGTTCGGCATCCTGGCGGCCATGGCGGTGTTCTCCTACCTCTACTCCAGCCGCTCCGCCGCCTTTCTCCATTCGCTGCCCATGCGGCGGGAGGGATTGTTTCTCACCAACTACCTGTCGGGGCTGGCCTTCCTCATTGTACCCAATGCGGTGGTCTTTCTGACGGCGGTGGCGGTGGAGTCTGCCTTCGGCATCCTGGTGTTCAGCAGCCTGTTCACCTGGCTGGTGGTCACCAGCTGTCTGAACCTGTTTTTCTACTCCTTCGCCGTGTTCTGCGCCATGTTCACCGGCCACATTCTGGCCCTGCCTGCCTTCTACGGCATCCTGAATGTGCTGGCCACCGGGCTGTGCTTCCTGTTTCAGGATATGGCCAGCCGGTTCCTCTTCGGCTTTACCGGGGCCTCCTGGCTGGAGGATGTGGCTGTCTGGCTCACCCCCCTGGTCTTTCTGGCCTATCACACCGATATTGACTACGGCACGGTCAATACCGACCCCTGCTTCACCGGCCTGGGCTATGTGTTCCTGCTGGCCCTGGTTGGCCTGGTCTTCGCCGGCCTGGCCCTGGCGGTGTACCGCCGCCGGCAGCTGGAGCGGGCGGGGGACGTGGTGAGCGTAAGCTGGGTGCGCCCGGTGTTCCAGTACGGGGTGGCCTTCTGCTGCGCCATCGCCCTGGGTACCATGTTTGACAGCATTTTCTCCTCCCTGTTGCCCCGGAACGCCTGGGCGCTGCTGGTGTGGATGCTGCTCTGGGGAGCCTTCGGCTGCTTTGTGGCCGCCATGCTGCTGCACAAGAGCTTCTGGGTGTTCCGGCCCTGCTGGAAGGGCTGCGCCGTGTTCCTGGCCTGCCTCACCGCCGCCATGTGCCTGATGGAGCTGGACGGCTTCGGCTTTGAGACCCGGGTACCCGCCGCCGCCCAGGTCAAGTCGGTGTTTGTGTCCGGAGTGCGCACCTATCCCGACGACGACTTGCGGTATCCCACCTACGGCATCGACGACCCCGAGCTCATCGAGGAGGTGACCCGGCTCCACCGGCGGATTACGGAGGAAAAAGCCTGGCTGGAGCAGCAGACCGACGTCCGCACCGGCGGCTGGAGTATTGACGAGGCCGACGGGCTGGAGGTGCAGACCGCCTACGGCACCGACCTGCGCCTGACCTACACCCTCACCGACGGCTCGGTGATGGAGCGGTACTACTACCTGCCGGTGACGGCGGAAACCCTGGCCGACGCCGCCTCTCCCGACGCCATGCTCCAGACCCTGCTCAACACCCCCGGCCTGTCGGAGGAGATGTACCTGGGCGGCGTGTCCGGGGACGACCGGCTGGTGGACGCGGTGCTCACCGCCGTCTGGCAGGACGAGTACCCCGGCCCCAACCAGCGCAGCGGCTTTACCGAGGAGTATCTGCCCGCCGAGGCCCTGGCCGAGCTGGAGCAGGCCGTCAGGGCCGATTTGGCCGCCGGAGATCTGGGGCGGCGCTACCTGCTGGAGGACCGGGAGCGGCTGGAAAATTGCTGTTACTGCGATTTGGAGCTGACCTACCGGGTGGCCGAGAGCACCAAAGAGCCCGCCACCGTCAGAGTCTCCGAAACCGCCCCCGCCGGCTCCGCCCAGCAGGCCAGCACCTATATCATCACCATCACCCTCCAGAAGAGCGCCTCCAACACCCTGGCGGTGCTGGAGAAATACGGAATTGATCCGGACACCATGCTCCTCTCCCAGGCCCAGCTCCGGCTGAGCGAGTCATAAAAACCCCGGCCCTGGACGGCCCGCCGGACTGGCGGACCGTCCAGGGCGTTTTCTTTGCCGCGGCCCGGCGGAAAGGCCGGAAATAAGGCCGGAAATTTTGCACAAATCCGCCGGAGAGCTGTTACAAATCCCTCACTCTCCAGTTGATTTTTCTTAAATGGGGAGGTATAATCTTGCTTGAAGGGTGTTTTTGCATGGGAAAAAATCAAAACATATCTGGAGGTCTGTCTACATGAAAGAAGTCTATGTTGTCAACTGCTGCCGTACCGCCGTGGGTTCCTTTGGCGGCAGCCTGAAGGACACGCCCGCCGCCGACCTGGGCGCCGTGGTGGTGAAGGAAGTCCTTAACCGGGGCGGCGTGAAGCCCGAGCAGGTGGACGAGGTCATGTTTGGTTGCATCCTCACCGCCGCCCAGGGCCAGAACGTGGCCCGCCAGGTTGCCGTGAAGGCCGGGGTCCCCTATTCCGTCCCCGCCTACACCGTGGGTATGGTGTGCGGTTCCGGCATGAAGAGCGTCATCGAAGGCGCCCGGGCCATTCTGGCCGGGGATGCCGACGTGATCGTGGCCGGCGGTACCGAGAACATGTCCGCCGCCCCCTACGCCCTGCCTGCCGAGCGCTGGGGCGCCCGCATGGGCGACAAGAAGGTAGTGGACACCATGATTAAGGACGGCTTGTGGGAGGCCTATAACAACTATCACATGGGTACCACCGCTGAGAACATCGCCGACGTGTGGGGCATCACCCGCCAGGAGATGGACGAGTTCGCCGTGTCCTCCCAGAACAAGACCGAGGCCGCCCAGGCCGCCGGCAAGTTTGTGGACGAGATCGTGCCGGTGATGATCAAGAAGAAGAAGGAAATGGTGGAGTTCAAGGTGGACGAGTTCCCCAAGGCCGGCGTGACCATGGAGAGCGTGGCCAAGCTGCGGGGCGCTTTCCCCGTGGGTCCCGAGGGTGTGGAGGACGAGATCGTACACACCTTTGAGGTGAAGGAGGTCCACGAGGCGGACACCAAGCAGCACGTGCAGCGGGTGACCGCCGCCAATGCCTCCGGCATCAACGACGGCGCCGCCGCCGTTCTGCTGGCCAGCGGCGAGGCTGTGGAGAAATACGGTCTGAAGCCCATGGCCAAGCTGATCGGCTGGGGCCAGGGCGGCGTGGACCCCAAGATCATGGGCGTGGGTCCCGTTCCCGCCTCCCGCAACGCCATGGCCAAGGCCGGCGTGACCATTGAGGACATCGACCTGGTGGAGGCCAACGAGGCCTTTGCCGCCCAGTCCATCGCCGTGGCCCGGGAGCTGGGCTTCGACATGAGCAAGGTCAACGTCAACGGCGGCGCCATCTCCATCGGCCACCCCGTGGGCGCCTCCGGCGCACGGATCATCGTCACCCTGCTCCACGAGATGGCCAAGCGGCCCGAGGCCAAGCGCGGCCTGGCCACTTTGTGCATCGGCGGCGGCATGGGTGTTGCCACCGTGTTTGAAAAGTGTTAAAATCATAACAAGTAGGTGTGCCGGGCGCCGCCCGGCACACCTACACCCGGATTCCTTCATTTTTATATTAGGAGGGTAACAATCGTGCAGAATAAAGTAATTTCCGTAGAGGAAGCTGTCAACATGATTCCCGACGGCGCCACTATCATGTACGGCGGTTTCCTGGGCTGCGGCAGCGCCCATCATATTATTGAGGGCCTGGCCAAGAAGGGGACCAAGGATCTGACCATCATCGGCAACGACTGCGGCATGGCGGTGGGTCCCAACGGGGAGGAGTTCTACGGCATGGCCAAGCTGGTGCACAATCACCAGGTCAAGCGGGTCATCGCCACCCACGTGGGTATGACTCCCGACGTAGGCACCCAGGGCATGGTGGAGAAGACCCTTCAGGTGGACCTGATCCCCCAGGGCTCCCTGGCGGAGATGATCCGGGCCGGCGGCGCCGGTCTGGGCGGCGTGCTCACTCCCACCGGCGTAGGCACCATTGTGGAGGAGTCCCCCTTCTGCCTGGGCAAGCAGACCATTGACGGCAAGGAGTATCTGCTGATGAAGCCCATCCGCGCCGACTTTGCGCTGCTGGGCGGCCACTTGATTGACAAGTTCGGCAACATCTGGTACAAGGGTACCACCCGCAACTTCAACATCGTCATGGCTACCGCCGCCGATGTGGTCATCGCCGAGGCGGACAACCTGGTGGAGATCGGTGACATTGAGCCCGAGAACGTTGTGACCTCCGGTGCCTTTGTCAATTACATCGTGGATGGAGGGAAGCTGTAATGGATAAGTCTGAGATCAAGGGCTTTATTGCCAAGCGTGTCGCCAAAGAGCTGAAGGACGGCGACGTTGTCAACCTGGGTATCGGCCTGCCCACCATGGTCCCCGCCTTTCTGCCCGAGGGCGTCCACGTGATCCTCCAGTCCGAGAACGGCATCATCGGCACCGGCCCCAAGCCCTCCGCCGAGAATGCCGAGCCCAAGTACAAGATTGACGCCGGCGGCTCCCCCGCCTGCGCCGACACCTTCGGCTGCTACATCGACTCCGCCACCTCCTTCGGCTTCATCCGGGGCGGCCACGTCAATGCCACCATCCTGGGCGGCCTGGAGGTGGACGAGGAGGGTTCCCTGTCCAACTGGATCATTCCCGGCAAGAAGATGCCCGGCATGGGCGGCGCCATGGACCTGCTGGTGGGCGCCAAGGAAGTCATCGTGGCCATGGAGCACACCGCCAAGGGCAACCCCAAGATCCTGAAGAAGTGCCCCCTGCCCTACACCGCCGTGCACTGCGTCACCAAGATCATCACCGAGATGGGCGTGATCAACGTGACCGACAAGGGTCTGGAGCTGGTGGAGATCAACCCCGAGTTCACCGTGGAGCAGGTGCAGGCCGCTACCGAGGCCACCCTGATCGTCTCCCCCGACCTGAAGCCCATGTGCTAATCTGGCAAAAAAAGACCTGCGGCGTGCAGCCGCAGGTCTTTTTTTGCCGGTTTACTCCTTTTCGCCCACAAACTTGTGGGCCTCATTCACCGCCCGCTCCACGGCGTTGAGGATGTTCTCATAGCCGGTGCAGCGGCACAGGTGGCCGGAGATGAGCTTGCGCAGCTCGTCCCGGGTATACAGCTTGCCGGAGCCTACAATCTCCACGGCGCTCATGATGATGCCGGGGGTGCAGAAGCCGCACTGGACGGCGGCCTCCTCCACAAAGGCCTTCTGAAGGGGGGTCAGCTCCCCGTTCTCGTTCTGGAGTCCCTCCACGGTAAGAATGGTCTTGCCCTGAGCCCAGACGGACAGGTAGATGCAGGAGTCAATGGCCACCCCATCCACCAGGACGGTGCAGGCCCCACACTCCCCCACCTCGCAGCCCTTCTTCACACTGGTGAGGCCCAGCCGCTGCCGCAGGGTGTCCGCCAGGGACTCCCGGGGGTCAATGCCCAGCTCCACCGGCTTGTTGTTGACGGTGCAGCGCAGAATCTCCATCATACCCCAGCGCCTCCCTTCCGCGCCGCTTCCCGCAGCGCCCGGCCGGACAGCTCCTCCACCAGCTGGAGCCGGAACTCCCGGGAGGCCCGCCAGCTGGTGCGGGGATTCACATCCTGGAGGGCGGCCGGCCCGATGTTCTCAATGGCCGCCTCAATGGGCAGGCCGGACACCGCCGCCTCGGCGGCGGGCGCGCGCATCGGCACCGGCCCGGCCACGCCGAAGGCCAGCTTCACGGCTTCGGCGGTCTGCTTGTCCCCGCTCAGCTTCACCAGGCAGCTCACCCCCAGGGTGGCGATGTCCATGGCCGAGCGCTGGGCGTACTTGATGTAGTGGCCGGTAAAGCCGGCATAGTTTTCCCGGGGAATGACGAGTTTCACCAGCAGCTCGTCATGAGCCAGATCTACCTTGCCCACGCCCTTGTACCACCGGGCGATGGGAACCTTCCGCTCCCCCGCCGGACCCCGGACCACCAGCACCGCGTCCAGAGCCATCAGGGTGGAGGCGGAATCGGCGGAGGTGATGCCGTTGCACACGTTGCCGCCGATGGTACCCGCCGCCCGCAGCTGGGGTCCGCCGGCCATGTCGGTGGCCTCCCCCAGCACAGGGATGTACTGGCGGATTACCGGGCTGTAGGTCACGTCCCGGAAGGTGGACAGGGGTCCGATCTCCACGTCGCCGTTGTCCGCCAGGGTAATGCCCCCCAGCTCCTCCCCAAGCTCGTGGATGGACACCAGGGCGCAGCCGGCCAGCTTCCCCTCCCGAATCTTGATGAGCACGTCGGTACCCCCGGCGATGAGGATGGCGCCGGGGTCGGCCTGGAGGGCGCGGATGGCGTCGGCCACCGACGTGGCCTGATAGATGGACGCAATATCATACATGGCCGATCAGCCCTCCTTTCGTAAACTCCTCCACCAGCTTCTGGGCGGAGAGGGGCAGGGTGTTCACCGCCACGCCGGTGGCGTTGAGCACCGCGTTGCGGATGGCGGGGGCCACCGGAATGGCCGGCGGCTCCCCCAGGGCCTTGTTGCCGAAGGGGCCGGAGGGGTCCTCCGTCTCCACGAACAGGGCGGTGAGGTCGGGATGGTCCATGGCGGTGGGCATTTTGTAGTCCAACAGGTTTCCGTTGAGCAGCTTGCCGGTTTTGGGGTCCAGCTTCATCTCCTCGGTGAGGGCGTAGCCCATACCCATGGACATGCCGCCGTGGACCTGGGCCGCCGCCAGGGCGGGGTTGATGAGTCTGCCCGAGTCGTGGACGTTGATGAGCCGCAGCACCTTCACCTTGCCCACGGGGATGTCCACCTCCACCTGGGCAAAGCAGCATCCGAAGGCGAAGGTGTTCTCCTTGCAGTGGTTGGTGTCCTCGGCGGTGATGTGGACGGAATGCTCCAGGGAGTAGAAGGCGGTGGTGGCCAGGTCGGCCAGGGACAGGAGCTTTTCCCCCGCCCCGTCGGTCACAAACCGCCGGGCAATGGTCAGCCCCTCCGCCTCGGGGAAGAGCTCGGCGGCATAGTCCAGCAGCTTCTGCCGGAATTGGGCGCCCACCTTCTGGATGGCCTTGCCGGTGACGTAGGTCTGCCGGGAGGCGTAGGCCCCGGTGTCAAAGGGGGCGGTGTCGGTGTCCTGGAAGGAGATGATGTGGATGTCCTCGGTGGGGATGCCGATGCTCTCGGCGGCCATCTGGCAGAATACCGTGTCGCCCCCCTGGCCGATCTCGGTGGCCCCCAGCTGGAGGCCCACCGTGCCATCCTGGTTGAGCACCATCCGGGCGGAGGCGGTCTCCAGGGAGATGGGATACACCCCGGTCTTGTAGGAGAAGCAGGCCATGCCCACCCCCCGGCGCACCGGTCCGGTCTGGTTCTTGTACTGCGCCCGCAGCGCTTCCCAGCCTATGGTCTCCGCCCCTTTGAGGATGCACTCTCTGAGGCCGGTGGAGTGGCAGGTAATGCCGTTGAAGGGGTCCACATATCCCAGGGGCATGATGTTCTTCAGCCGGAGCTGGATGGGATCAAAGCCGAATTTCAGGGCGATGTCCTCCATCATGCACTCGGCGGCGAAGTTGCACTGGGGGATGCCGTAGCCCCGCATGGCGCCGGGGGCGGGTCGGTTGGTGTACACTGTGTAGGCGGTGGAGTGGTGGCCCACCTGGTCGGGGTAGAGCTGCCGGAACCCAGTGACGGCGTTGGCCACAATGGCGTTGCCGTGGGAGGCGTAGCCCCCCTGGTTGGAAATGGCGGTGCAGGAGCGGGCCATCAGCCTGCCCTGTTTGTCCACCGCCGCCGCCACGTCAAAGGAGATTGGGTGGCGGGAGCGGGTGTTCCGGAAGGTCTCCTCCCGGCTCACGTCCAGCCGGACGCAGCGGCCCCCCACCTGGGTGGTGAGCCAGGCGTTCAGGGGCTCGTACAGCACCTCCTGCTTGTTGCCGAAGCCGCCGCCGATGTAGGGCTTGATAACCCGAACGCCGCCCCAGCCGATGCCCAGAGCCTGGCCGATGACCCGGCGGACAATGTGGGGAATCTGGGTGGAGGTCACCACGTGAATACGCCCGCCCTCCATCCAGGCGAAGGAGACCGGGTTTTCAATGTGGCAGTGCTGTACCTGCTGGGTCTCGTAATGGCCCCGGAACTGGCAGAGCGTCTCATCTTCCAGCACCTGCTCCACATTCTCATACCGGGGGTCGGTGATGGGGGTCCGCAGGTCCATTTTGGCCAGGATATTGTCCGGATGCTCGTCGTGAATGGCCACGGCGCCGGGGGCCATGGCCTGCTCCGGCTCCAGCATCACGGGATACTCCTCATACTCCACCCGGATAAGCTCCAGCGCCCGCTGGGCGGTGACCTCATCCTCCGCCACCACGGCGGCGATGTCATCCCCGTAGATACGCACCCGGCGGCTGAGCAGTTTCCGGTCGGACACGTCCTGATGGGCCTTTTCCACACTCCAGGGGTGGCCGGGGGTGGGATACTGGAGATCCGGCACGTCAAAGCAGGTCAGCACCTTCACCACTCCGGGCAGAGCCTGGGCGGCGGAAATATCCATGGACTTGACCCAGCCGTTGGCGATGGTGCTGTGCAGAATCTTGGCCTCCAGCACAGGCCGGGGGCAGAGGTCGTCGGTATATTTGGCGCGGCCGGTCACCTTGTCGGCGGCGTCCACCCGGGGGATGCTTCTCCCGACTTCCATATGGAACGCACCTCCTTTTTCATACCTCCAGTATACCCTACCGGCGGGCAAAAGGAAAGAGCGGTTTTGCTTGATTTCCGCCCGTCTTGTGTTATCATGGAAGTAACTATATCGCTTTGCAAGGAGGGCTCGGCTGATGATTGACCTGACCATAAACCGGCAGGCGCTGGCACATAACATTCAAAAGGCCCGGGAGCATAAAATTGTCCTCCCCACCTTTGAGAACATGAAGCACCCGGAGACGGTGCCGGAGCAGATCCAGACCCGGCTGAAAGGGGTGGGTCTGTGGGATGTGGACCCGGCCAACCTGTTCCGCATTACCTGGAAGAACCAGCCCACCCAGTCCGGCGGGCTGTACCAGGCGGTACCCAATTACATTGAGCTGCCTTCCGCCCTCACCGGCGTGAAGGCCCGGATCGTGGCTCTGGTGGGCAAGTGGTTCCCCACGGGCTGCCACAAGGTGGGGGCCTCCATCGGCTGTCTGCTCCCCCGGCTGGTCACCGGCCAGTTTGACGCCACCTATCACCGGGCGGTGTGGCCCTCCACCGGCAACTACTGCCGGGGCGGCGCCTTCAACTCCAAGCTGCTGGGGGTCAAGTCGGTGGCCATTCTCCCCGCCGGCATGAGCAAGGAGCGGTTTGAGTGGCTCAGCCAGATTGCCGGGGAGGTGATCGCCACCCCCGGCTGCGAGTCCAATGTGAAGGAGATCTTCGACAAGACCTGGGAGCTGCGGCAGGAGCCGGACTGCATGATCTTCAACCAGTTTGAGGAGATGGGCAACCACCTGTGGCACTATCAGGTCACCGGCAGCGCCATTGCCGAGACCTTTGAGGCCATCCGCCGCCCCGGCGACCGGCTGGCGGGGGCCTGCTTCACCTCCGGCTCCGCCGGCACCATCGGCTGCGGGGACTACCTGAAGGAGGTCTATCCCCAGATGAAGCTGGCGGTGGGGGAGGCACTCCAGTGTCCCACCATTCTGGAAAACGGCTTTGGCGACCACCGGATCGAGGGCATCGGCGACAAGCACATCCCCTGGATTCACAACGTAAAGAACACCGACCTGGTCATCGCCATTGACGACGAGGACTCCCAGCGGCTGCTGCGGCTGTTCAACGACCCCGCCGGCCTGGCCTATCTGAAGGAGGCCGGGGTGCCGGAGGAGACCATGACACAGCTCTCCCTGCTGGGCATCTCCGGCATTGCCAACGTGCTGTGCTGCGTGAAGCTGGCCAAGTACTACGAGCTCACCGAGCGCGATGTGGTGGCCACCGTCCTCACCGACTCCGCCGACATGTACCGCTCCCGCATCGCCGAGCTGGAGGAGGCCAACGGCCCCTACTCCGACAAGGCCGCCGCAGTGGACCACGCCCTGCACCTGCTGGGCCTGCGCACCGACTCCATGGCGGAGCTGGGCTACTACGACCGCAAGCGCATCCACAACCTGAAATACTATACCTGGGTGGAGCAGCAGGGCCGCGACATGCACGAGCTCAACGATTTGTGGTATGACGAGGACAAGACCTGGAAGGGCATTCACGGCCAGGCCGCCCAGCTGGATGAACTGATTGCCGCCTTCAACGAGGAGGCAGGGGTGCTGAAGAGCCTGTAAAGGAGGTCTCTCCATGAAATACGTCCTGGGCGCCAAGTGCGTCAGATGCGGGAAGGACTATCCCGCCGTCCCCGATCTCACCACCTGCACCTGCGGGGGCATTCTGGACATTCAGTACGACTACGCCGCCATCCGCCGGGACTTCTCCCCCCGGGAGCTGGAGAAAAACCGGGATTGGTCCATGTGGCGCTACCGGCCCTTCCTGCCGGTGGAGGAGACCACGCCCCTCCCGCCCCTGCGGGTGGGCTGGTCCCCCCTGTACCAGGCCCACCGGCTGGCGGAGGTGCTGGGGCTGAAAACCCTGTACATCAAGGATGACGGGCTCAACCCCACCGCCTCTTTGAAGGACCGGGCCTCCGCCATGGCGGTGGCCAAGGCCTGGGAGGCGGGGGCGGACACCATCGCCTGCTCCTCCACCGGCAACGCCGCCTCCTCCCTGGCGGGGAACGCGGCGGCGGCGGGGTTTGAGACCTACATCTTCGTCCCCAGCCGGGCGCCCAAGGGCAAGGTGGCCCAGCTGCGCATTTTCGGGGCCACCGTCATCAGCGTGGACGGGTCCTATGAGGACACCTTTGAGCTGTCCAAGGCCGCCATCCACCGCTGGGGCTGGTACAACCGCAACGCCGCCATCAACCCCTATCTGTCCGAGGGAAAGAAAACGGTGACTTTGGAGATTCTGGAGCAGCTGGGCTGGCAGGTACCCGACTTCATCGCCCTGTCGGTGGGGGACGGCTGCACCATCGCCGGAGCCTGGAAGGGTCTGAAGGATCTGCACGGTGCCGGGTTTATTGACAAGCTGCCCCGGCTCATCGCCGTCCAGGCGGAGGGGTGCTGTCCCCTGAACCGGGCCATCCAGACGGGGAAACCGTGGCACCCCATGGAGGAGAACACCCTGGCCGACTCCATCGCCGTGGGCGTCCCCCGGAACCCGGACAAGGCTTTGGCCGCCATCCGGGAATCCAACGGCGTGGCGGTGAATGTATCCGACCAAGAGATTCTGGAGGCCATGCGCCTGCTGGGCCGCACCCAGGGGGTGTTTGGGGAACCGGCGGGAGTCACCGGCACCGCCGGAGTGAAAAAGGCCCTGGAGCTGGGCCTGATCTCCCCGGAGAGCACGGTGGTGAGCATCGTCACCGGCAACGGCCTGAAGGACGTGCAGAATGGCATCAAGGCCGCCGGGGAACCCATGGTGGTCTCCCCGGATATGGACGCTCTGCTGGCCGCCTTCGCGGAACATCATATTACACCAAGGGAAAGGAATCAGTGATCTATGAACGTACGTGCCGCCAAGGTGGGCGTCTGGTTCTACATGCTCTTTACTCTGGCCAGCTTTGTCACCACCATCATCTTCTACATCTCCACCACCGGCATGGGGACCATCGCCATTGCCGGGCTGCCCCTGTGGATGGCCTATACCGTGTTCTCTCTCATCAAAAGCATCGCCGACCTCATCGGCGCTCAGCAGCGGGTGGCCAATTTCACCCGGATGCTGGACCGGTGGGAGGATACCTTTGAAAGCCGGGGCAAGGCCCTGCTGCTGCTCTTCTTTATGACCATGGCGGTGGGCGCCATCAAGCTGGCAGTCCCTGCAATTCTGGTCCAATTTTAGGCGAAAAGAGGGGTTATGATGTCCATTCTCATTCAAAACGGCACTTTGATCTGCCCGGAGGGGCCGGTACGGGCCGACCTGCGGGTGGACGGCGAGACCATTGCGGAGCTGGGTCCCTCCCTTCCCGTGGGGGACAGTCAGGTGATTGACGCCACCGGGAAGCTGGTCTTTCCCGGCTTTATCGACACCCACACCCACTTTGAGATGAACAAAGGCACCATCCGGGAGACCGCCGACAACTGGGAGAGCGGCACCCGGGCCGCCCTGGCCGGCGGTACCACCTGCGTGCTGGACTTTGCCGAGACCCAGCGGGGCGCCTCCCTCCAGTCCGCCCTGGAGGAGTGGCACAGCCGGGCGGAGGGTCACGCCAGCTGTCACTACGGCTTCCACATGACCATCAAGGACTGGGACAGCCGGATTCTGGAGGAGATCCCCCGGATGACCGAGCAGGGAGTCACCTCCTACAAGGTCTACCTGGCCTACGCCAACATCCGCGTACCCGACCGGGTGGCCTATGAGGTCATCAAGGCGGTGGGCAAAGAGGGAGGCATCGTGGGCTGCCACTGTGAAAACGGCGACCTGATTGACGCCGCCATTGCCGAGCTGAAGGCGGCCGGCCAGCTGACCCCCGCCAGCCATCCCCTGTCCCACACCGCCGTCATGGAGGCGGAGGCGGTCACCCGCTGGCTGGCCCTGGCCGAGCAGGCGGGTTATCCGGTGAATGTGGTCCATCTGTCCACCCGGCGGGGGCTGGAGGCCGCCCGGCGGGCCAGGGCCAGGGGCCAGAAGGTGTACCTGGAGTCCTGCCCCCAGTACTTTACCATGACCGAGGAGAAGTATCAGCTCCCTGGCTTTGAGGGGGCCAAATACGTCTGCGCACCCCCCCTGCGGCCTCAGTCCGATGTGGACGCTCTGTGGGGCGCCCTGGAGAACGGAGAGATCGACACCATCGGCACCGACCACTGCTCCTTCCATTTCCATCCCACCAAGGAGCTGGGGAAGGATGACTTCTCCGCCATCCCCGGCGGCATCCCCGGCACCGAGCACCGGCCCGCCCTGATGTACACCTACGGGGTCAAGTCCGGCCGCATCACCCCCCATCAGATGATGCTGGCCCTGGCCCAGCACCCCGCCCAGCTCTTCGGCATCTTCCCCCAGAAGGGGGCCTTGCAGGTGGGCGCGGACGGCGATATTGTGATTTTCGACCCGGATTATACCTGGAGTATTCGCGCTGACCAGCAATATCAGCGGGTGGATTACACCCCCTATGAGGGGCTGGAGATGGCGGGCCGTACCGACACGGTGCTTCTCAGCGGCCAGGTGGCCGTGGAGGGGGGCAAGGTCATTGCCGAGGGGCTGGGCCGGTATGTCCAGCGGGGACCCGCCCAGTTCTGGCGTTGAAGGTCGGCGGAGTGCTGCTGGCCTCCGGCCAGGGCAGGCGGTTCGGCGCCAACAAGCTGCTGGCCCAGGTGGAGGGCCTCCCTCTCTACCGCCGGGCCATGGCTGCCCTGGCGGGGGCGGGGTTGCACCGGCTGGCGGTGTGCTCCCCCTACCCCGAGATTCTGGCGGCTGGGGCGGCTCTGGGCTTCCTCCCTCTGCGCAACGAACAGGCGGCGGAGGGAATTTCCGCCTCCGTCCGGCTGGGCCTGGCCGCCATGGAGGACCTGGACGGGGCGCTGTTTGCCGTGTGCGACCAGCCGCATCTGACTACAAAAAGTATTATAACGCTGGTAAATTCTTTTCAGGAATCAAAAACCGCCATCTGCGCCCTGGCCTGGAAAGGCCAGCGGGGCAATCCGGCGGTATTCCCCCGGGATTTGTTCGGAGAGCTGGCCGCCCTCACGGGGGACGTGGGGGGCGGGGCGGTGATTGCCCACCACCGGGACCGGCTGGTTTTGGTGGAGGCGGCTCGCCAAAACGAGCTGTTTGATGTGGATAAGCCGGAGGATCTGACCTGAACAACCCCCGGGCGGCCAAGTGCCGCCCGGGGGTTCCGCTATGTCAGGGGGAAGGTCTCACCCAGAAGGGTGACCGAGGCGATGCTTTCCGGCTCCACCGGAGTTTCAAAGCGCCAGAGGGCTGTCCCCACTTCGCCCCGGTTCCAGCCGGAAAATTCCCCCCAGGCGGGGACTTCCCCTGCTGATGTTTCCGCCTGTAGGTCTCCGGCGGTGAGGACACCCGTCCTCCCTGTATAGACAACCACCGCCCCCAGGGGAGAAATCTGCACCCGGGTTACGGTGATACCAGGGCGGTTCAGTACAAACTCCGGTCCGGTGCTCCGGGTTTCGGCGGCTGCGCTGTCCAGGGTAAGGGTCCAATTCCCCTCAATAGATTCCAGGGGGCCGGTATAGCTGGTGACCAGCCAAATTTTTTCCACCTGATCCCAATTTTCTTGGGTAATTGCCTCCAGCCGCAGGTTCTGTCCGTCGGACAGGTGAGACACCTGCTCAGCCTCGTTGACCCAGGTGGTACCGTCGGAGAACGTTACGAAGGCGGTGGAGCGGGCGGACATGCCATATCCCTGGTCCAGCTTTACCCGCAGGTGAAAGTTGTCTTCCCCGTCGAAGCCCATGCTGGTGGAAAACCCCGGCAGTTCCCCATACGTCCGTACGTTTTCCAGGTCGTCCGTCAAATTTGGCTCCAAAGAGACCTGATAACTGTTGGGTGTCAGCCTGCCGCCGGACAGGGTAAGCGTCTCCCCCGCCAGGTCCATAACCTCCAGTTCCAGCAGCAGGGTTTCGGTCTCTCTGTCAAAAGCCACCGCCGTTCCGCCCCAGCTTCCGGCCCCTTCCAGGTCAAAATTTACAGCAGTGTGTTCATCCAGGCGTCCCCCTACTCTGTCGTGGGCGGTGAAGTAAAACCGGGCAGTCGTCCCGTCGGACAGCACCCCAATTACCTCCAGTGCCACCCCGGCACTGGTGCTGCTGCCGGTGAGGGGGGTCAGCCAGGCCCTGAAGGGTCCCAGGTGCTCCGCTAGAACAGCGCGGAGGCCGGGTCCCACCGCCACCGCCGTCATCGCCAGGGCAACGCACAGCGCCAGGGCCGCCAGGACCCGACGGCGGCCTGGACGGCGGAAGGCTGCGGCAGCCTGGGCCACCTCCAGCGCATCGGTCAAGCGGTCCAGTTGGGTCCGAGTAGGACCCACAGCCTCCAGCGCCCGACGGATGTCTGTTTCATTAATGCTCATAGGTTCCCTCCTCAGTCAGCATATCCCGCAGCAGTCCCCTAGCCCGGAAAAGCCAGGTGCGGACGGTGGCCTCCTTCTTCCCCAGAATGGCCGCTACCTCCGCCGTGGTGTACCCCTCACAGTAGTGGAGACACACTGGAATCCGGTACTTCTCCGGCAGGGCCATCACCGCCGTCAAAACCTCGCCGTGCTCCGGCGGAGGGGTCTGGGCAATCTCCTCCTCTAGAGGCAGCTCATACCGCCAGGGGCGTCGGTGCAGGCTGTTAGCGCAGTTGGCCGCCGCGCGGAGGAGCCAGGCGCGCAGGTGTTCCTCTCCGTTCAGCTCCGGAGCCCGGCGGAGCAGGCGAAGAAAGGTCTCCTGCATCACGTCCTCCGCATCCTCCCGGCTGCCTGTCCGGGCGTAGGCCAAGCGGTACACCGCCGGGGCGTGGCGGCCCACCAGCTCCTCCAGCTCCTGCCTGGTATAGGCCATGGTCCTCCCTCCTCTCTCTGTCTATTACACCCTGGAGCAGGCCCGTTTGTTTCGCCCCGGACAAAAAATTCCGCCGGAATCCGGCGGAATTTTTTGAGGCTGTGGAAAAAGTGGCGGAACCACTTTTCCACAGCCTCAGGCCCTCCGTGTTACTGTTTCCGCAGCTGGAAATCCACCTTCACCCGGCCGCCGCACACCATGCCCAGCTCCGCCGCGGCGTGGGACAGGTCGTACTCCCGCTGGCTCCCGGCCACTCCCGCCTGCCACAGGGACAGGGCATCCAGCCTGGCCTGGTACTCCACCGCCCCGCCGCCGATGGTGCCGACACAGCTGCCGTCGGGCCGCACCAGCATCCAGGTTCCCACTCCCCGGGGGGCGGAGCCGTGCTTCTCCACAATGGTACACAGCACCCCCGGTCCCTCCGGGGGCCTTGCGGCGTCGGGACCCAGCCTGGCCCGCTCGGCCACCAGCTGGGCGGCGATGGACACGGCGATCTCCGCCGGGGTCTGCCCCCCCAATTTCAGGCCGATGGGGGCGTATATCCCGTCCAGAATTTCCCGGGAAATCCCCTCCGCCTCCAGGGCCTGGCGGACGGCGGCCACCTTGTTCCTGCTGCCGATCATGCCCACGTAGGCGTACCTGCCCCGGAGGATGTGCTCCAGACACTCCTTGTCAAAGGCGTGGCCCCGGGTGAGGATGGCGTAGTAGTCGTCCGCCCGGCTGCCCAGGCTGTCCAGGGCCTGCAAAAAGGGCTGGCACAGCACCTGGCTGGCCATGGGAAAGCGCCGGGTGTTGGCAAACTCCGCCCGGTCATCCACCACAACCAGCTCAAACTCCAGCCGCTGGGCGATGTGGGCCAGCTCCAGGGACACGTGGCCCCCGCCGCATAAAATCAGCCGTTCCACACTCCCGCCCTCCTTCCGAAATACAGCAGTCCCTCCAGCACTCCGCCGCCGATGGCCCGGGCCTTGTCGGAGACGGTAAAACAGTTGTGGACCGCGCACCGGGGGTCGATATCCCCCGCCTTCATGCCCTCGGTCACCCAAATTCCGGCGGGGAGCATCCCCCGGACAATGCCGGTGAGCTGGGCGGCGGCGGGAACTCCGTTGACTCGGGCCACTACCTCCCCCAGCGCCACCTGCTGGCCGATGGCAGCCACCGGCTCAAAGGGTCCGTCGGCGGGGGCGCGGATGAGCCGCTCTCTGGTGTATCCCCCCACGTTCCCCGGCACGCCGGTATTGGGGGCGGCTGGTCCCGCCAGGATCAGCCGTCCCAGGTCGTGGCCCCGCTGGGTTTCAATGACCCCGTGGCAGTCCGCCCCGGCGGTGAAGCCGGGACCCAGGGCCAGTACAACGGGGGCGTCGGTGATGGCCGTACCCAGGTTGCGCTTGGCCAGAATGGCGTCCACCACCGCATCAAAGGGCAGCTGCTTCAAAATCCGGGCCTCCGGGTCGGCCAGCACGGGGATCTCGCCCGCCGCCAGGATGGTCTGCGCCTCCGTCTCATCGGCGGCCCGCCGGGCGGTGATGCCCTCCACCTCCGTCACCCCGTCGTATATGCACTGGCAGAAGGCCACCGTCCGCCGCACCGCCGTGGGCTGGGCAATGTCGGTCATCACCACCGGAAAGCCCGCCCGGTACAGCCGCACCGCCGTGCCGGTGGCCAGATCCCCCGCCCCTTTGATCAAAACAAGCATATGCCGCCCCGCTCCTTTTCTGTATAGTGGTTCACCGCGCTGAAAATCCCCCGGCGGGCCAAATCCGCCTGGATTTCCCGGCCCCAGGCCGCCCGCTCCGGGGTGTCCGCCTTGTTCAGCAGGCAGCGGAAGGCCATCCCGTCCGTCACGTCCTTCCGCCCTCCCCAGGGGCTGGACAGCACCGCCGCCACGTCCGCCGGGGTGAGAAGGTGCTCCTCCCCCACCCCCAAAAGGGCGCACACCCGCTCCGGCCGGTGGCAGATCTCCCCCACCGGTTTGCCCAGACAGTCCAAGCCCGCCAGGGCCACCACCCCGGAGGCGCCGGAGGGAATCACCGGTTCATGGTCCGCCGGGGCCTTCAGGGGCCGCAGCCGGGCGCCGTCAGCCTCCACCAGAACCAAATCCGCCCACCGCAGGCACTCCTCCGGCCGCCCCGCCTGGGACAGCTTGTCCGGCCGGAGGAACTGGCCCAGGGTCACCGCCGGATGCTGTTCCAGCAGGGCGGGCAGCGCCTCCACAGCGTCGGTAAGGGGGAGGTTGGGATGAGGCATCATGTGGGTGGTGGTGGTGATCACCACCCGCCGGCCCGCCGCCACCCCCTCCCGGGCCAGGGCGTAGAGGGTGGAGGTCTTGCCCCCCGCCCCCACCAGGGCCACCAGCCGGTGGGTGTCCATATCCAGGTTCAGCCGTTTCCAAATTCCCATGGTCAGCCCCCCAGGGTGTGTTCCGCCAGAATTTTTACGCCGATGCCGATGAGCACTAGGCCGCCCACCAGCTCCGCCCGCTTCTGAAACAGGGCGCCCAGCCGCCGGCCCGCCAGGCCTCCCACCACCGACAGGACAAAGGCCACCACGCCGATAATGGCGGCGGAGCACAGCACATCCACCTTCATAAAGGCCATGGATACCCCCACCGCCAGGGCGTCAATGCTGGTAGCAATGGCCAGCAGGCACAGCCGCCGGGGAGACAGGTCGGCGGACGCCGCCGCCTCCTCCCCGCCCCTCAGTGCGCCCCAGGCCATCCGGCCCCCGATCAGAGCCAGCAGGCCGAAGGCCACCCAGTGGTCCACCGCCTCAATGTACCGGCTGACGCTGCTGCCCAGCAGCCAGCCCGCCAGGGGCATGGCAAACTGGAAGGCGCCGAACCACAGGCCCAGCTTCCCCGCCTGCCGCCAGCCGAAGCCCGGGATGGCGATGCCGCTGGACACCGACACAGCAAAGGCGTCCAGCGCCAGGCTCACCGCGATGAGAAAAATCTCTACCACAACCATCACCTGCGCAAACGAAAAGTTAGCCATACTTAAAAAAAGATTATAGCACACCCCATCAAAATATGCTATAACAAGATAGACAGGAATCGGGAGGAGGCGCTGCCATGACGGAGCGGGAGGCGTACATGGCCCAGGCCCTGGAGCTGGCCCGGGCGGCCATGGCCCAGGGGGAGGTGCCGGTGGGCTGCATCATTGTAAAGGACGGGGTGGTGGTAGGACGGGGCCGCAACCGGCGGGAGAGCTGCCGCACCGCCCTGGGCCACGCGGAGATTGAGGCCATTGCCATGGCCTGCCGCACCCTGGGGGGCTGGCGGCTCACCGGCTGCACCCTGTACGTCACTCTGGAGCCATGCCCCATGTGCGCCGGGGCCATTGTCAACGCCCGCATCCCGGTGGTGTGCTACGGGGCCAGGGACGACAAGGCCGGATGCTGCGGGTCGGTGCTCAACCTGTTTGAGGAGCGGTTCAACCACAGGCCCCGGGTGTACGGCGGGGTGCTGGAGGGGGCCTGCGCCGGGCTGCTTCAGAAATTTTTTGAGGGGCTGCGGTGATTTAATGGTTTTGTAACAAAACTCCCCTAGCTTTTGTAACAAACCCTTGTTACCATAATACTTGCAAGAGACGAAGCTTCTTTTCATTCTATCCTCCAATCATAGGAACAGGCAGCGGAGCGCACCGCTGCCTGTTTCCATATCCGCCCCGCCTTACAGGAAGTTTACAGAAAAAGTTTGGAATTTAAAACTTCTGTAACACATCTCCGTTTCTTCGTTAACAATTCTCCGGTATCCTAATACTTGCAAGAGACAGTTTCTTTTCATTTCATTGTATCCTCTTTCCTTCGGCAAGGGCCGGACGTCAGGAGCAGGCGTCCGGCTCTTGCCGTTTTTTTGCCGCTGTGTTATGCTGATGGCAGCGGAGGGAGGGATCCCCTTGAAGTTACAGATCAAGCGGATGCGGTTCGGGAACTGCACAGTGCTGGAGGGGCGGCGGAGCCGGCTGATTGTGGACTGCGGCGGCCGCAATCAGGCCGCCGACGGCAGTCTGTCCGCCCGAGCCTTTGCCTATGCCGCCATTGCCCCCCAGGTGGGCGACCTGCTGCCCACCCACATTCTGATCTCCCACCTCCATACCGACCACTACCGGGGCTTTCTGGAGCTGGGGCGGGACACCCCGCCTCTGTTCCGCGGCAATCCGCCGATGGCGGCGGCCTATCTGCCCTGGGTGATTTTAGGCGGGCGGGCGGTGCTGGCCGCCCCCTTTGCCCGGCTGTACCTCACCGCGCCGCCCCGTACCCTGGCCCACCAGCTGGCCCTGGGTCTGCTGGAGCTGCTGCCTGTGCTGGAGCGGGAGGCGGGCAGCCGGCAGATGCTTCAGGCGGGGGACACCATTTCCCTGGACGGGCAGCGGCTGGAGGTGCTGTGGCCTCAGGTGGAGCCAGCCCTGAACGCCCTGCCGGTATGCGGCGGCGAAGCGCGGGCGGATCAGGCCGAGGTCCGGATGGCCCGGGCCTTCTCCGCCCTTCCCCAGGGGGAGGGGCCGCTGGAGGAGGGGCAAAGGGCGCTGAGCGAGGCGCTGGAGCGCTATCTGCTCCTTCTGAATGGGGGAGCGCTGGCGGAGGCCGGGCGTCTGGCGGCGCTGGAGGCCCTGGCCCGGGCCAGAGCGGCGGCCGACCGGCTGCGAAAGGAGGTGTGGGGGGACCAGGAGCAGAGCCTTCACCCCCCCTATCCCCACGCGCTCCAGCCCCTGGCCCGCTTCGCCCGGCAGCAGTACCGCCTGCTGGCGGACACCCTCAACGCCTGCGGCCTTGTCCTCCAGTGGAAGGACAAGGTGCTTCTGCCTGGGGACGTACCCCCGGCGGTGCTGGAATACCTGGCGGCGGAGGGCAGACTCCATCCCCGCTACCAGGTGGTCCAGCTTCCCCACCACGGCACCGAGTCTCACCTCTCCCCCGCCCTGCCCCAGGCGGAGCGGTACATCATCTCCAACGGAGGCTACCGCCGCCGGCCGGTGGGGCGGCAGGTGCTGGAGGAGCTGGCCGCCGCCTGTCCGGGCTGCGCCTTTTTGTGTACCGACGCCCACACCGCCCCGGCGGAGTTCTGCCAGTACGCCCGGGCGGAAGGCCGCTGCCACCCCGCCTGCAAACCCATCACTGGAGAACAGGCAATTCTTCCGCTATAAAGCTCAGCGGCGGACGGCAAATGCCGTCCGCCGCTGTTTGTTACCGGTCCTCCCGGAAGTATGCCAGTCCCAGAGAGTTGGGCGGCTGCTTTTGCCTCCCACGGGGCAAGCCCCGCGGGGACCCCCTTTCCATTTGCGGCCGGGGAAATTGAATTCCCCCGGCCTGCGCGCCAAAGGCGCGTCCCGCCTGCGGCGGGTCCCTCCGGGAAAAGCAGCTCTCCACCACCCGGGAACATAAGCGTTACCGGTCCTCCCGGAAGTATGCCAGTCCCAGAGAGTTGGGCGGCTGCTTTTCCCGGTTGTTGCGCAGGGAGGTAAGGATCAGCACCACCACTGTGACCACATAGGGCAGGATTTTATAGAGCTCATCCGGGACAAAGGACAGGTGGAGCCG
>NZ_CALXFV010000015.1 GCF_944387675.1 uncultured Flavonifractor sp.
ATGTGCTGTATTTTATTATAATATCGTATGTTTCCCGGACGTGTCAAGAAAACAACAGGGGCGCGGTGCTTCTGCACCCGCGCCCCTGGAAAAAGGAGAGGCATTTGCTCTGGTCCGGCTGCTCCTTTCGCCTTTCGCCAGAGGGTGAGCTCACCCGGCACCGGCTTAAAAGGAGATGCGGACGGCGGAACGCTTGCCTGTCCGAGCCTAGTATGTGCCGGAACAGCCGGAGTACAACAGGAAAAAAACGGAATAAACCCGGACATATTTGACCAGACTAGGCAATAGGATATCATCAGAACGGGAGTACCCGGAGGGAGGAACAGACCATGACGGAGACAGCGCGGAGCTTTCCCCTGGGCAGGCGGCGGGAGGACCCCCGGGAGGAAGACCGGAGGACTCTGGCCCAGTGCCTGACCCAGACCAACCGGCAGATTGCCCAGGCCTATCAGGGCTTTAACGCCGTCCGGGACCCGGACCTCATTGAATCCTACGTGTATGAGATCAACGCCCTTCAGTCCCGGTACGCCTACCTGCTGCGCCGGCTGAAGGAGCTGGAACGCGCGGCGGAGCAGAGGTAGGGGCGGAAACGGGACCCGCTGCCGGAGGAGGTGCTGCAGTATGGATTGGCTTTTGGACGCCCTGCCCTGGATCGTGGGCGGGCTGATTCTGGCCCTGGCGCTGATGGCGCTGCGGCGGCCCCTGAATGCCCTGGTTCATCTGGCCATGCGGACGGGTGTGGGCCTGGGGGTGCTCTACGCCTTGAGCCTAGCGGGGGGTTCCCTGGGGCTGAGGCTGGGTGTGAATCTGGCCAACGCCCTGGTACTGGGACTGCTGGGAGCGCCTGGTTTCGGCCTGCTGGTGTTGATGGACTGGGCTTTGACCATTTAGCGTGAAAAATTCGCAGACGGGAGGGAAACCCCTCCCGTTTTTGCGTAAAACCTGAAATTTCTTTCAGATTTCCTGTTGTTCATAAAATTTTAAAATCCGTGTCGTATAATAACGCAAAATGAGAAGGACCTGGAAAAGCAGGACTTGATTTTTGCGCAGATAGGATGTGGATTTGGTGAAAAAGGGATGGATGACCTTGGCCTGCGCTTTGGGGCTGTGGGCGGCGCTGCGCCTGCCTGCGGCGGCGGCGTGGAGCTTTGCGGACGTACCCGCCGGCGCCTGGTATGAGGCGGAGGTCTATCGCGCGGCGGAGCAGGGCTATATGACCGGAGTGGATGAAACCCATTTCAACCCTCTGGGCAACGTGACCCGGGGGATGGTAGTCACCGTGCTGTGGCGGATGGAGGGCAGCCCCGCCCCGTCGTCCCCCTCCGGCTTCTCCGACGTGGCGGAGGGGGCCTGGTATGCCCAGGCGGTGTCTTGGGGTAGAGAGGCGGGGATTGCCGGCGGCGACGGCCAGGGCGCCTTTCATCCCGAGCAGGATGTCACCCGGCAGGAGCTGGCGGTGCTGCTCACCCGCTACGACCAGTATCAGGGCGTGACCCTGGCGGAGGGCGCCCTGAACTTGTTTGACGACGCCAATCAGATCAGCGACTGGGCCACGGAGGGGGTACAGCACGCGGTGGGCATGGGCTGGCTGGAGGGAAGCGGCGGGGAAATTGATCCCGACGGCCTGGCCACCCGGGCGCAGCTGGCGGTGCTTCTGGACCGGATGGCCACCCCCGCTATGGGATGAACCTGATGCCGCCGGAGGATGTAGAAAGGAGTCCGATGGAACAATGGAACAGCCTGATATCTTTATGTCGTATCTGCGCCTGACCCAGCACATGTCCCAGCAGTTCCGCAGCCATTTCGGCCGCCTGAACCTGACCTTTCCTCAGGCGCTGGTGCTTACCGTGCTGGGTGAGGGGGAGGCGATTCCCATCAGTACCCTGGCCGAGCGGACGGGAAGCGCCAACAGCACCGTCTCCGGCATTGTGGACCGGCTGGAGAAGCTGGGCCTGGCTAAGCGGCAGCGCAGTGAGCTGGACCGCCGGGTGATCTACGTGTGCGCCACGGAGAAATACGTGGAGCTGCGGGACAAGGCATCTACCGACGTGGGGGGCTACTTTGACTCCCTGCTGCATACCATGCCGGAGGAGGACCGTGTACTGATCGCCACCGCCCTGCAAAAGCTGGACCAGGCACTGGCCCGGGCGGAGGAGAAGGAGCGCTGAGGGCCGTTTGCGAAGAGGATAAGAGGAGAGAGGCTGAGTACAGGTGAAACGGGATTCCTATGACGCGTACCACGGCCGCAACCGGTTCGGTACGTTTTTGAAGGTGCTCATTGTGGTGCTGATTCTGCTGCTGGCAGCGGCGCTGGCGGCGCTGCTTTTCCTGGAGCCTTATGTGGTATACTCCTCCGACGGAGTGCGGCTGGAGCTGCCCTTTTTCCAAAACCGGGAGGAACCGGAGCCGGACAGCTCCGCTCCGGCGGTGGTGCTGACCACCCCCGAGGCGACGCCCACGCCCACCCCCACGCCGCTGCCCGACTTTCGCGGCGTCCTGCTGGAGCGGACCGCCCTGTACGACGGTACGGCGGTTGCTCAGGCGGAGCAGGCGGGGGCCACCGCCGTCATCTTTGATATGAAGGCCGACGACGGCAGCCTGGGCTACATCTCCCAGCAACAGCTGGCCCAGCAGGCCCAGGTCTCCGCCACCGACCCGGCCATTAACGCCGCCATCCAGATGCTCAATACCGGCACGCTGCACACCGTGGCCCGGGTCTCCTGCTTCCGGGACAACGCGGCGCCCCGGTCGGACATGGCCCTGGCCATCCCCAGAAGCACCGGAAACTGGCGGGACGAGGGAGATTACCGCTGGCTCAGTCCCGCCAATGAGCAGGCCCGGGCCTACGTGGTTGGGATCTGCCGGGAACTGGCGGAGCTGGGCTTTGACGAACTTTTGCTGGACAACTGCGGTTTTCCCACCCAGGGCAGGCTGGATAAGATCCTGGTTGGGGACAGTTACGACCCGGAAAACCTCACCGGTCCGCTGGAGCAGTTCTTCCGGGAACTGGACGCCGTCCTGGCCGAGTACCCCCAGATGGTGGTATCGGTGGTGAGCAGTTCCGGCGTGCTCACCGGCCAGAGCGACGGCAGTGGCCAGACCGCCGCCCTGCTGGAGGAGGAGGCCGACCGGGTGCTGGTGGCCCAGGAAGGAGAAGAACCCCTGCCCACGCTGGCGGATGTGCCTGTGATCCCCTGGTTTCCCCAGGGCCAGCAGCCCCAGGGAAACCAGTGGGCGGTACTACCCGCCCTTTCATAGCGGTATGAAGTGAAAAAGAATGCCCCGAGACTATCGGAAAAGGCTGCAGGACGGATCGACCTCGATTTTTGGGAAATCGTCGCCCGATCCGTCCTGAGAAGGGTCATTCCTGAGGCACATGTCCTCGGGAATGACGGATTTCCATTTGGTTCTGTCGCCTGCGGGCGACAGAACGCCGCGAGGCTCCCTGCGAGGGGAAGTTTTTCAGCAAGCTGCGGCGCCCGCTTCCAACAGCGGGCGCCGCTATTTGTCGAAAAAATATTTTTTTGCAATAAATAAATATTTGTGGCGCAAAAGAGCGCAAACTAACAGGGAATCCTAGGGTAAACTTGCATAAAAATAAAATTTTTGGTTTAAAAGAGTTAGTCAAAAAACTAAACTGATAATTTTAAACTTGAAATCACGGCGCATTTGAAGTATGATGCAAGTATCATCGGAAGTTTATTCCTGTGGAAAAACCGGATGCGGAAAGGCGGTGAGAGCATGTCTCTGGAAGCGATCAAGCAGGTGACTCAGGCTGAGCAGGCCAACCGGCAGCGCAAGGTGGAAGCCCAGACGGAGGCCAAACGCATGGTGGCGGAGGCCGAGCGGGCGGGCAAGGCCCATCTGGCTCAGGCCAGGGCTGAGGCGGAAACCCAGGTGCGGGGCTTCCTGCAGCAGGCGGAGGAGAAAGCGGCGGAGCACGCGGCGGAGGTGATGGAGCAGACCAAACAGGTCTGTGACGGCCTGCGTGCCAAGGCGGAGGGCCGCCTGGCGGATGCCGCCGGGAGCATCGTGAGAAGGGTAGTGAAGAGCTGATGTCCATTGTGAAAATGAAGCGGCTGCGCCTCATCGGCATGCAGGACCAGCGTCCGGCCATGCTGCGGCTGCTTCAGCATTTGGGCTGCGTGGAGATCGACGAGCCCGGGGACCGATCAGGGGACCCGGATTGGGCGGCTCTGACGCGGCCGGACACCGGGGCGCTGAACCGGGCCAGAGATGCCCGGACCAGCGTGGAGAACGCCCTGAAGGCCCTGAAAAAATACGGACCCAAGCAGAAGGGCGGGCTGCTGACGCCCCGGCCGGTGATTACGGAGGCGGAGCTGTTTGACGACGGGGCCTACCAGGCGGGTCTGGCGGATGCCGGGCGCCTGGTGGAGCTGGAGCGGCAGATCTCCGCGCTGTATGCCGAGCAGAACAAGCTGAGGACCCAAAAGCTGGCGCTGGCGCCCTGGCTGGCGCTGGATATCCCTCTGGAGACAGCCTCCACGGCGGAGGTGGCGGTGCACTTCGGCACCGTGGCCGCCGCAGTGGATCTGGACGCTATGGAGGGGTCGCTGTCGGCAGTCACCGATCTGTATCAGTTGATGCGGGCCGGTGAGGACCGGGAGCTGAAGTATCTGGTTTTCCTCTGCCACCGCAGTGTGGAGGAGGAGTGCCAGAGCGTGCTGAAGGAGTACGGCTTTTCCCGGGCGGCCCTGCGGGGCTGGACAGGTACGGCGGCGGAGAACGACAAACAGCTGGATGAACAGATGGCCGCCGCCGCCCAAAAGCTGGAGGACGTCATCGCCCAGGTGGGCGCCTTTGCCGGAAAGAAAGGGGCGCTGGAGCAGTGCCTGGACCGGGCGGATCAGGAGATTGCCCGGGAGGAGGCCCGCTGCCGGCTGCTGGACAGCAGCACCGCCTTTTTCCTGGAGGGCTGGGTGCCGGCGCCGGAGGAGCAGGCTCTGCTGGAGCAGCTGTCCAAGTTCGACTGCTGCTGGGAGACCGCCGACCCTGCGCCGGAGGACTACCCGGTGGTGCCGGTGAAGCTGAAAAACAACCGCTTCACCGAGCCGCTGACCACCATCACTGAGATGTACTCCCTCCCCGCCTACGACGGGGTGGACCCAAACGGCCTGATGGCTCCGTTTTATATCTTCTTTTTCGGCTTCATGTTTGCCGATCTGGGCTACGGCCTGATTCTGGCCGGCGCCTGTCTGTTCCTTCACCTGAAGGTGCGGCCCAAGGGGGGCTTTGGACAACTGGTCCGGCTGATGATCATGTGCGGCGTTTCCTCCGCGGTGATCGGCCTGCTCACCGGCGGCTTCTTCTCCGACTTCCTGGTGCAGTTTACCGGTATGCTGGGCCTGTCCCAGCCCGCCATCCCCTTCCTCTCCGTGCCGGAGGGCAGCGGCGTGGCCGCTCCGCTCCTCAACGTGATGGAGGACCCCATGACCGTGCTGGTGTTCGCCCTGGCGGTGGGCCTGGTACAGATCGTGGTGGGCATGGCGGTGAAGTTCTGGATGCTGTGCCGCCGGGGCCAGGTGGTGGACGCGGTGCTGGACATCGGCACCTGGTGGGTCATCTTTGTGGGCATCGGTTTGTTCGCCCTGGGTGTGGGCAATGTCTCGGGGTATCCCGTGGTGCTCATTCTGGGCTGTGTGATGCTGCTGGGCCAGGCCCGCAACGGCAAGGGCCTGGGCAAGGTGACGGCGGTGATCGGCGCGGTGTACAACGGCGTGACCGGGTATTTTGGAGACATCCTCTCCTATTCCCGTCTGATGGTGATGATGCTGGCCGGGTCGGTTATCGGCCAGGTGTTCAACATTCTGGGCGCCATGCCCGGCGGCGGCCTGCCCCCGGCCATCGGCATTCCCATCTTCTTTGTCATCTTCATTGTGGGTCACGCCTTCAACATCGGTCTGAACGTAATCGGCACCTATGTGCACACCTCCCGTCTGCAATACCTGGAATTTTTCAAGCAGTTCTATGAAGAGGGCGGACGCCCCTGGCGGCCCCTGAACATTGCGACAAAATTTGTCGACATTAAGGAGGAACAATAACATGACATTCGGTGAATTTCTGATCAACAACGCCGGCCCCTTCTTTGGCTTCCTGGGTGCCGCTCTGGCCGCCGGCCTGGCCTGCGTCGGCTCCGCGAAAGGTACCGGCATCGCCGGTGAGGCGGGCGCCGGCCTGCTGGCCGAGGACCCCAGCCAGTTCTCCAAGTGCATGATCCTTCAGGTCATCCCCGGCACCCAGGGCCTGTACGGCCTGGTCATCGGCTTTTTGGCCCTGATGAAGATGGGGCTGTTTGACGGCACCGTGGCCAACCTGAGCATTGCCAACGGCCTGCTCATTCTGGGCGCCTGCCTGCCCATGGCGCTGGGCGGCCTGCTTTCCGGTATCGCCCAGGGCCGGGTGGCCGCCGCCTCCGTGAACATTGTGGCCAAGAACCCCAACGACTGGTCCAAGGGCATGGTGCTGTGTATCATCGTGGAGTTCTACGCCATCCTGTCCCTGCTGATCTCCTTCCTGATGATCATGTTCGGCTTCTAAGAAGCAGAAAGGCGCGTTATGGACGGAATTGAGAAAATCACCGGGCGCATCGCGGAGGACGCGGGGCGGGAGATTGAGGGCATCCTGTCCGAGGCCCGCCGCCAGGCCGATGAGATCACCGCCCGGTATGAGGCGCAGGCCCGCCGGGAGAGCGAGGAGATCCTGGCCCGGGGCAGGCGCAACGCGGACGAGCGGGTGGAGCGGCTGGCCAGCGTGGCCCAGCTGGACGCCCGAAAGCTGGAACTGGCGGCCAAGCAGGAGATGCTCTCCCGCGCCTATGACCTGGCGCTGGAACAGCTGCTGAGCCTGCCGGAAAAGGAGTATGTGGCTCTGCTGGCGGAGCTGGCGGTGAAGGCCTCCTCCACCGGGCGGGAGGCGGTCATCTTCTCCCAGAAGGACCGCACCCGCTACGGCAAGGCGGTGGTCACCCAGGCCAACGAGCGGCTGGGGGACGGACACCTCACCCTGTCCGAGCAGACCCGGCCCATCAAGGGCGGCCTCATCCTCAGCGACGGGAACGTGGAGGTCAACTGTACCTTTGAGACCCTGGTACGCCTCCAGCGGGGCGAGTTGGACCGGGAGGTTGCTCAGGTGCTCTTTGACTGATGCGCTCCTTACAAGTAAGGAGGCAATGGCTTGACTAAGATCAAAGATACGGATTATCTCACCATATCCGCCCGTATCCGGGCCATGGAGACCCGCCTGCTGACCCGGGAGCGGATGGAGCGGATGCTGGAGGCCCGCACCGACGAGGAGGCCGCCAAGGTTTTGGTGGAATGCGGATACGGGGAGCTGCCCGCCCTCACCCACGCCGGCCTGGATGAGATGCTCTCCGCCGCCCGGGGCGCCCTGTACAAGGAGCTGAAGGGGGCGGTACCCCACCGGCGGCTGCTGGAAGTTTTCCAGATGAAGTATGATTACCACAATGCCAAAACCCTTATTAAGGCGGCGGCGGTGGGTACCGAGGCCGACCGGCTGCTGATGGAGGGAGGCCGGTGGACGGCGGCCCAGATCAAGGACGCTTTCCAGCGGGACAGCCTGCGGGACTTCACTGATCCCTTCCGGCAGGCGGTAGTCCAGGCCCGGGAGCTGCTGGGCGGTGGCGGTGACCCCCAGCTGGCGGACTTTGTGCTGGACCGGGCCTATTTTGAGGAGATGCGCCAGGCAGCGCAGGAAACCGGCAGCGCCTTCCTCCAGGGCTATGTGCGCCTGCTCATTGACGAGACCAATCTGCGCTCCGCCGTCCGGGCCGCCCGGATGGGCAAGGGCAGCGACTTCTTGAGCCAGGTGCTTCTCCCCGGCGGCAACGTGGAGGTACACACCCTGACCTCCGGGAAGGGGACCGACCTGGCCTCCCTGTTTCGGGCGGGTCCCCTCAGCGAGGCAGCGGCGGCGGGCGCCGCCCTGACCGCCCCCGGCAGTGGGGAGCTTACCGCCTTCGAGCGCATGTGTGACGACGCGGTGATGCGTTACCTGTCCCAGGCCCGCCGGATTCCCTTCGGAGAGCAGGCGGTGATCGGCTACCTCTACGCCAGGGAGAGCGAATTTACCGCCATCCGCACCATTTTGTCCGGCCGCATGGCGGGGCTGGACGGGGACACCATCCGGGAAAGGCTGCGTGAGTGCTATGGCTAACTACAAGATCGCGGTGCTGGGAGACAAGGACAGCGTGCTGGGATTCAAGGCCCTGGGGCTGAGCGTCTTTCCTGCCGAGAACGTGGAGGAGGCCAGGCGCACCCTCCATGAGCTGGCCAAGGAGAACTACGCGGTGATCTACCTCACCGAGCAGTATGCCGCCGGCATGGGACCGGAGATTGCCCGGTACAAGGATGAGCTCACCCCGGCGATTATCCTCATCCCCGGCAAGGACGGCTCCCTGGGCATTGGTATGGCCAATGTGAAACGGGCCGTGGAGCGGGCCGTGGGCGCGGACATTTTGTAACTCTCTCTGTGGACGTGAACCGGGGCAAGGGATGCGCAGCTTGTCCCGACGAGAAAGAAGGTTGAACTATTTGAGCGGAAAAATCGTGAAAGTCTCCGGCCCGCTGGTGGTGGCCACCGGACTGACCGACGCCAACATGGCCGACGTGGTCCGCGTGGGTGAGCAGCGACTCATCGGTGAGATCCTCACCATGAACGGTGACGCCGCCTCCATCCAGGTCTATGAGGAGACCTCCGGCCTGGGTCCCGGCGCGGTGGTGGAGACCACCGGCGCCCCCCTGTCCGTGGAATTGGGTCCCGGCATTATCGAGAATATTTACGACGGTATCCAGCGCCCCCTGGAGGAGATTATGAAAAAGACCGGGGGGAACAACCTGCCCAGAGGCGTGGAGGTTCCCGCCCTGGACCGGGAGAAGAAGTGGGAGTTCAACGCTGTGGTCAAGCCCGGGGACAAGGTGGCCGGCGGCGACGTCATCGGCACCGTCCAGGAGACCAGCGTGGTGCTCCACAAAATCATGATTCCCCCCACCATGCGCGGCACCATTGCATCCATCCAGTCCGGCAGCTTTACCGTGCTGGACACCGTGGCCGTCCTGGTGGACGAGAACGGGGAGAAGCATGAGCTGACCATGGTGCAGAAGTGGCCCGTCCGTGTGGGCCGCCCCTACAAGCACAAGTATCCCCCCCGCAAGCCCCTGCTGTCCGGCCAGCGGATTATCGACGCCATGTTCCCCATCGCCAAGGGCGGCACCGCCGCCATCCCCGGCCCCTTCGGCTCGGGCAAGACGGTGATGCAGCACCAGCTGGCCAAGTGGTCGGACGTGGACATCGTGGTGTATATCGGCTGCGGCGAGCGGGGCAACGAGATGACCGACGTGCTGCGGGAGTTCCCCGAGCTGGTGGACCCCCGCACCGGCGAGTCCCTGATGAAGCGGACGGTGCTTATCGCCAACACCTCCGACATGCCCGTGGCCGCCCGTGAGGCGTCCATCTACACCGGCATCACCATCGCCGAGTATTTCCGGGACATGGGCTACGACGTGGCCGTCATCGCCGACTCCACCTCCCGCTGGGCCGAGGCCCTGCGTGAGATGTCCGGCCGTCTGGAAGAGATGCCCGGCGAGGAAGGCTACCCCGCCTACCTGTCCTCCCGTCTGGCCCAGTTCTACGAGCGGGCCGGTATGGTGGAGTGTATCTGCTCTGAGGGGGACCGCCGGGGCAGCCTCACCGCCGTGGGCGCCGTGTCGCCTCCCGGCGGCGACCTGTCCGAGCCTGTTTCCCAGGCCACCATGCGTATCGTCAAGGTATTCTGGGCTCTGGACGCCTCCCTGGCCTACCGCCGTCACTTCCCCGCCATCAACTGGCTCAACTCCTACTCCCTGTACCTGGATTCCCTGAAGAGCTGGTATGACGAGAATCTGGGCGCCCAGTTCATGGCCAACCGGGACAAATCCATGGCCATCCTCCAGGAGGAGGCCAGCCTGAACGAGATTGTGCAGCTGGTGGGCAAGGACTCCCTGTCCGCGGCGGACCAGCTCACCCTGGAGACCGCCAAGATGCTGCGGGAGGACTTCCTCCAGCAGAACGGCTTCATGGAGGTGGACTGGTACTCCAGCTACGAGCGGCAGGACAAGATGATCCAGATGATTCTGGACTACGACAAGCTGTGCCGGGCCGCCATTGAGAAGGGCGCGCCGGTGTCCGAGCTGTTCGTCATTCCCTTCCGGGAACGGATGGGCCGGGCCAAGAGCGTACCCGACGACCAGTTCCCCACCGTCTACGCCGACATGGCCCGTGAGATGGAGGAAGAGATTGAGGCCATTGCCGCCAAGGGAGGTGCTGAGGCATGATCCGTGAATATCGTACGATCCAGGAGATCAACGGCCCTCTGATGGTGGTGCGGAAGGTCCAGGGCGTCACCTATGACGAGCTGGCAGAGATCGAGCTGCCCGACGGCACCGTGCGCCGCTGCAAGGTGCTGGAGGTCAACGGCGACAACGCGGTGGTGCAGCTGTTTGAATCCTCCGCCGGCATCAATCTGGCCCAGTCCAAAATCCGCTTTTTGGGTCATCCCCTCCAGCTGGCGGTGTCCGGCGATATGCTGGGCCGGGTATTCAACGGCATGGGCCGTCCCATTGACGGCGGCCCCGAGATCATGGCCGATGAATACCGGGACATCAACGGCCTGCCCATGAACCCCGCCGCCCGGGACTACCCCAACGAGTTTATTCAGACCGGTATTTCCACCATCGACGGCCTGAATACCCTGGTCCGGGGCCAGAAGCTGCCCATCTTCTCCGGCTCCGGCCTGCCCCACGCCGCCCTGGCCGCTCAGATCGCCCGCCAGGCCAAGGTGCTGGGAGACGACGCGGCCAACTTCGCCGTGGTGTTTGCCGCCATCGGCATCACCTTTGAGGAGTCCGACTTCTTCGTGCAGGAGTTCCGCCGCACCGGCGCCATCGACCGCACCGTGCTCTTCACCAACCTGGCCAACGACCCCGCCGTGGAGCGTATCGCCACCCCCCGTATGGCCCTTACCGCCGCGGAGTACCTGGCGTTTGAGAAGAACATGCACGTGCTGGTTATCCTCACCGACATCACCAACTACGCCGAGGCCCTCCGCGAGGTGTCCGCGGCCAAGAAGGAAGTCCCCGGTCGCCGGGGCTACCCCGGCTACCTGTACACCGACCTGGCCACCATGTACGAGCGGGCCGGCCGTCAGCTGGGCAAGAGCGGCTCCATCACCATGATCCCCATCCTCACCATGCCTGAGGACGACAAGACCCATCCCATCCCCGACCTGACCGGCTATATCACCGAGGGCCAGATCATCCTGTCCCGTGAGCTGTACCGCAAGGGCGTCAACCCCCCGGTGGACGTGCTACCCTCCCTGTCCCGTCTGAAGGACAAGGGCGTAGGCGTGGGCAAGACCCGGGAGGACCACGCCGGCACCATGAACCAGCTGTTTGCCGCCTACTCCACCGGTAAGGAGAACAAGGAGCTGATGAGCATCCTGGGCGAGGCCGCCCTCTCTCCCACCGATTTGCAGTACGCCAAGTTCGCCGACGAGTTTGAGAAGCGCTATGTCTCCCAGGGCGTGGACGAGAACCGCTCCGTCATCGAGACCCTGGATCTGGGCTGGGATTTGCTGAGCCTGCTGCCCAAGGCGGAGCTGAAGCGCATCAAGCCGGAGTATATCGACAAATACCTCCCGAAAAAGGAGGGATAAGGTATGCCCGCCATTAACGTGAACCCCACCCGGCAGGAGCTGACCCGGCTGAAGGGCCGGCTGAAGACCTCCATCCGGGGCCACAAGCTGCTGAAGGATAAGCGGGACGAGCTGATGAAGCAGTTCATGGATGTGGTGCGGGAAAACCGGGCTCTGCGGAAGAAGGTGGAGGAGGGGCTGATGCGCGCCCACGGTTCCTTTACCGTGGCCTCCGCCCTCATGTCCAGCGAAATGCTGGAGCAGTCGCTCCTGTATCCCAAGCAGGCGGTGGAGCTGGACATGACCTTCCAGAACATTATGAGCGTCAACGTACCCATCTACCACTTCCGCACCAAAAGCGATGACGCGGGGGAAATCTACCCCTACGGCTTTGCCGCCACCTCCGGTGAGCTGGACGGCGCCGTGGATGCCCTGTCCGGGGTCTTTCAGGATATGCTGAAGCTGGCGGAGATTGAAAAGACCTCCCAGCTGCTGGCGGAGGAGATCGAGAAGACCCGCCGCCGGGTCAACGCCCTGGAGTATGTGAAAATTCCCCAGATGCAGGAGGCCATCAAGTATATCTCCATGAAGCTGGACGAGAATGAGCGGGCCAACACCATCCGTCTGATGAAGGTGAAGGATATGCTGCTCAAAGAGGCCATCGAGGGAAAGCGGGAGGCCGATGTCCGCGCCGTGGAGGCCTTTGGCGGCCACCTGGAAAATCCGGAGAGCGTGTAACCCACCCTGCCGGAGGACAGAAAGAATTCCCGCATCCCCAAACCGACCTAAGAAAAGCACCCCCGTGCAGGCAGCGCCTGCACGGGGGTGCTTTTCAGATAGACTTATTTGCGGCCGCCCCGGCGGGAGCTGCGGCGCTCCGCCTGGCGCAGCTCGGACAGCTTGCTGTCCGAGGCGGCCATAAACTGCTTCAGCCGGTCTTCAAAGCTGGTGGGCTCCGCCGGGGCAGGCTTGCCCCGGAATCCCACACCGCCGCCGTGGCCCGCAGCGCGTACGCCGCCGGGGCGGCCGCCCTGGGCTGCGGGACGGGGCGGGGGGTCCATCGCCTTCTTGATGGAGAGGTTGATGCGGCCGTTCTCGTCAATGCCGATGACCTTGACCTTGACCTCCTGACCTTCCTTCAGATGATCCTTTACATCGTTGACATAGGTATAGGCGATCTCGGAGATATGCACCAATCCCGACTTGCCCTCCGGCAAGGCGACAAAGGCCCCAAACTTCGTAATCCCCGTGACCTTTCCTTCCACAATCGAACCAACACCAAACTCCATACTGCCAGCTAAATCCTCTCTTTTAAATTCAATCGGTGAAATAGAAGACATACTCTCCCGGCTCTACCAGGCCCAGCTTATCCCGGGCGATGTCCGTCTGCCGCTCCGGATCGCCGCTGTTTTCCACCGCGTCGGCCAGGTCGGCGTTGACCTGCTTCTGTGCGGCCACCTCCGCCTGAGCCTCCGCCAGATCGGCCTGGGCCGCGCTGATCCTGCCCCGCAGATTCAGCAGCCCGGTGGCGGCGGCGATGAGCAGAGCCAGAACCACAATTTTTGTCAGAAGAGACGCTTTTTTCGCCTTCATGGACGGCTCCTTCCCCGGCTTGTGCCTGTTCTGCCTGATGTATCTCATCCATTTCCCTGGATAGTAGTCTTATTTTATACCACTTCAGCCGATAATGGAAGGATTTTTTTGCAGTTTTTGAAATTTTTTTGCCCAGCAGTAAGAGCATTCTCAGAGGGAAGGTGAGGATTTTACAAAAAATAGTAATCAAATCGGCGGCGGCGTAGCCCGCTCGGAGCACCCAGGGACTGGCCCACAGAAAATAGAGGACGGCGCCCAGCAGCACCGCTGCCACTGTGTAGAGCCGGACCTCGCCCCGGCCGGCGGCGGTGGTGTAAATAAAGAGTCCCACCGTGACCACCAGCCAGAACAGCAGGTCCAGCGCGCCCCCCAGCAGCGGAAGGGGGACGCGCACCCGCAGCACCCGGAACAGATCGTAGAGCAGGCCTACCCCCAAACCCAGCACCAGTGCGCCCCCCAGAAAGAGGACCTGCCACGCCAGCGGTCCGGCCATCTCAGCGGAAGAGGCGGGCCAGCAGGCCCCGATCCCGGTCCCGGCCACCGTCCTCATAGGTCAGTCCGTCAATCTCCCCCTCCACCCTCAAATCTCCGCCGTCCAAGCTCAGCTTTTCAATGTGCAGGCCCTCCCCCCGGATCACCAGCGTGCCGCGGGTGGTGGACATGACGATGGTGGTCTCGTCAAAGCTCTCCACTTCTTCCACGCCGGATACCGAGAGGCGCTCCCGCTCCTCCAGGATCACGTGATGGGCGGCCTCCGGCCGCGCCCGGTTGTCCTCATAGGGCATCCTACACCCCGCCTTTCCCACATAGTCTTGTCTAATCTATATGGGACAACAGGCGGGGATATGCCTTATGCCGCCTGAACCACCCGGCGCAGCCGCTGCCGCAGGGCCAGGGCCAGGGCCAGCTTGATGCCGTCGGGAATCAGGAAGGGGAGAACGCACTGCCACAGCACCACGCCCAGGCCCACCGGCCCCACGCTGCTGGTGTAGAGCAGCAGGTACCACGCCGTGCCGAACAGGTAGCATGCCGCCAGTCCCGCGATGGCGGAGAAGAGAAAGGCCGCCGTTCCCGTCCCCAACAGCCGCTCCCCCAGCCACATCACCAGGGCCATCACCAGAAAGCCCACCAGATAGCCTCCGGTAACCCCCGCCAGGGTACCCAGTCCACCCCGGAATCCGGAAAATACCGGCAGACCCACCGCCCCCAACAGCAGGTATACCCCAACCGCCAGGCTGCCCAGCTTGCCCCCCAGCAGCCCCACCGCCAAAAAAATGGCGAAGGTCTGCATGGTGAAGGGGACCACCGTGGGTATGGTGAGCCAGGCGCACAGGACAATCAGTGTGGCCATCATGCCGGTCAGAGTGAGCTGTTTGCTGTTCATGGAATCCCTCCAAATGTAAACTTCCGATAGATTATAGTTTACAATGATAGAAATGTCAACCACAAAAAAAGAAAAGTTGACATACTGCGTGGGAACCGGGTACAATGGGGAAAAGGACAGGAGGGATGGACATGCTGCGGGAAGAGGTACTGGCGCTGCTGCGCGCCCAGGCGGGGAAGCCCCTCTCCGGGGAGGCCATGAGCCGGAAGCTGGGAGTAAGCCGGGCGGCTGTGTGGAAGGCGATGGAGGGCCTGCGGCAGGAGGGATATGTGATTGCCTCCGCGCCCCGGCTGGGGTACTGGCTGGAGGAGTCCCCCGACCGGCTCTCCCCGGGGGAGCTGTTTCAACCCGGCCGCCGGGTGGGGCAGGAGATTCTGTGCCTGGACACGGTGGATTCCACCAACAATGAGCTCAAGCGCCGGGCGGTGGAGCAGGTTCCGGACGGACTGGCGGTGGTGGCGGGATGCCAGACCGGCGGCCGGGGCCGCCGGGGCCGGAGCTTTGTCTCCCCGGCGGGGAAAGGGCTTTACCTCTCCGTACTGCTCCGGCCTGCCTGTCCCCTGGGGGAGGTGCCGGCCCTCACCGCCTGGTCGGCGGTGGCGGTATGTGACGCCATTGAAGAAGTATGCGGGGTCCGGCCCGGCATCAAGTGGCCCAATGACGTGATTTTGGAGGGCCGTAAAGTATGCGGCATTCTCACCGAGCTGGAGCTGGAGGCGGAGACCGCAGCCCTGCGCTATGTGGTGGTGGGTATCGGAGTGAACATCAGCCAGGATGCGGCCGACTTCGGCCCGGAGGTGGCTCCAGTGGCGGTTTCCCTGTCCCAGGCCCTGGGACAGGCTCCCCGCCGGGCAGAGGTGGCCCGGGCGCTGCTGGACAGCCTGGACAGGCTGTACGCCCAATTTCCTCGGGAGCGGCAGCGGTGGCTGGACCGCTACCGGGCGGACTGCCTGACGGTGGGCAGATCCGTCCGGGTGCTTATGGGTGCGGGAGAGCGGGAGGGAACCGCCCTGGGGGTAGAGGCGGACTTCTCCCTCCGGGTGGCCTGGAAAGACGGCGGGGAGGAGGTCCTCTCCTCCGGCGAGGTATCCGTCCGGGGCCTTTTGGGGTATATCTGAGCCGCCGCAACCGGCGGTTGCGAAAAGTTCCAGCCGTTGCTGGTGGCCCGCAACCGGGTTTTCTGGTAGGCTGAGGTTGTCAGGAGGTGACGGACTGTGACATTAAGTGAGAAAATTCAATACTACCGCAAGGAGAACAAACTGTCCCAGGAAGAGCTGGCCGCACGGGTGGGAGTGTCCCGCCAGGCGGTGAGCAAGTGGGAACTGGGGGATGCCACCCCCGAGGTGGACAAGCTGATGGCCCTGGCCAGGGCCTTCGGGGTGACCACCGACGAGCTGCTCAGCCCGGAGGAGCCGAAACGCCAGGCCCCGCCCCCGGAACCGGAGCCGCGCCGGTACCGCCGCCGGAGCTTTGGGGGTATTGAGGAGCTGATTCGCCGGTATGGCTGGCTGGCGGGGGTATATATCGCCCTCAGCGGCGCGGGTATTACGCTGGTGGGCGGTCTGGCCCGGTTTGCCTTTGGGCGGATGTTTCAGGTGACGGTAGGGGACTATTTTGGCGGCACCGGGTGGGATATGATGCTGCCGGAGCAGACCATGGACATGTCCATGGGTGTCTCCTCTATGGGAGAAGTGTTTTTGACCTTTGCCGCCGTGATCCTTGCCGTCGGGCTTATCCTGATGGCGGGCGGCGCGATTCTGGCGGTAGTGCTCTACCGAAAGGGCCGAAAAGGGGATTGACAAATTTTTTCCGGTTGCTATAATAGGACATTACAGGTGTCAAGACACCTGTAATGTCCTATTTTTTGACTGGAGAGAGATGGATATGGAAGACATCCAAGCATTTTTGAAGCGGAAGGACGTGGTCATCTCCGCCCGCCGCTACGGTATTGACGCCCTGGGAGCCATGGCCCAGGGCTTGTTCTGCTCCCTGCTCATCGGCACCATTCTGGACACCCTGGGGGACCAGCTGGGCGTCGCTTTTCTGGTGCAGGTGGGGGCCTATGCCTCTGCCATGAGCGGGGCGGCTATGGCCATCGCCATTGGCTATGCCCTGAAGGCCCCGCCGCTGGTGCTCTTTTCCCTGGCCACGGTGGGCTATGCCGCCAACGCCCTGGGCTCCACCACTCTGGACGGGGGCAAGGGGGCCGGCGGGCCGCTGGCGGTGCTCTTCATCGCCATCATCGCCGCCGAGTTGGGCAAAATCGTCAGCAAGGAGACCAAAATCGACATTTTGGTTACCCCGTTGGTGACCATTCTCAGCGGTGTGGTGCTCTCGGCCTGGTGGGCGCCCGCCATCGGTTCAGCTGCCTCTGCGGTGGGGGACTTTGTGGAGTGGGCCACCATTCTCCAGCCCTTCTGGATGGGCATCCTGGTGTCGGTGGTCATCGGCGTGGCCCTGACCCTGCCCATTTCCTCGGCGGCCATCTGCGCCGCCATCGGCCTCACCGGTCTGGCCGGCGGGGCGGCGGTGGCGGGCTGCTGCGCCAATATGGTGGGCTTTGCCGTGCTCTCCTTCCGGGAAAACCGCTGGGGCGGTCTGGTGAGCCAGGGCCTTGGGACTTCCATGCTGCAAATGGGCAACATTGTGAAAAACCCCCGGATCTGGTTGCCCGCCATTCTGACCTCCGCCGTCACAGGCCCCATCGCCACCTGCCTGTTCCACTTTGAGATGAACGACCCCTCCGGAGGCGTAGCCTCCGGCATGGGGACCTGCGGTATGGTGGGTCCCATCGGGGTGTACACCGGCTGGGTGAACGACGTGGCCACCGGCGCCAAGGCGGCCATTACCGCCGCCGACTGGGTGGGAATGCTCCTCATCTGCTTTGTGCTTCCTGCGCTGCTGGCCTGGCTGTTCGGCCTGTTTTTCCGGCGCATCGGCTGGATCAAGGAGGGGGACCTGACCCTGGAGTAAGCAGGAAGAAGCGCCTGCCGCGATTGCGGCAGGCGCTTCTTTGAATCTTTTGAACGGGTATTCAGCCTAGATAGGCCGCCAGATTGGCTAAATACTGTACCGCCTGGCTGCGGGTGACGCTGCTGGAGGGCAGGTAGAGGTCCTCCCGAGTGCCGGTGGCAGGGAGGATACCGGTGGTCAGACAGAATTCCACCGCGGGCCTGGCCCAGGCTGAAATCTCCGCCCCATCCAGCAGCAGCTCCAGATGTTCACCGGAGGAGGCCGCTCCGCCCAGGGACCGGACGTAGTTATAGAGCATAACGGCGGCCTGCTCTCTGGTGACCGCGCTCAGGGGCAGGAAATTTCCCCTGCCGTCTCCGCTGACCACCCGGGTTTCGGCGGCCCAGATGACGGCGTTGCTGTTGGACACGTCAATAAAGGCATAGTTGGCGCCGGGCTGGGGCCGGCCGGCCAGGTCGTAGAGAAGCTCCACAAATTCCAGCCGGGTCAGAGCGCCGTTTACCGCCTCGGGGTAGATGGCCCAGGTGCCGGAGCGGGTGGGCGTCAGCGCCCGGCTCTCGTGGGCGGCATTTTGGGCATAGGCTGCCAGAAGCGCGGCGGTACTGCCGCCCTGAGAGGCAAAGTCCCGGTCGGCGGCGGCGGACCACAGCACCTGGCACTGAGGAAACTCCGGATCGGCCAGGTGGGCGGCGGATACCGCCACCCGGTACACCTGGCTGTTGGTTACCGGTCCGTTCCCAAGAAACAGAGTACCCACCCGCTGACCCACGGGGCTGCCCAGATAGAGTTCATAGTTGGCGCCGTAGAGCACGTCAGCGTCCACTCCGCCGCCGCACTGGCCCCCGTCGGTGACGGTATAGCGCCCGGCGCATACCTCCAACCACTGGCGCAGCTGGGTACCGGTGAGCTCCACCAGGAGTACCGGACTGTCCTCCGGGGCCAGCTTGGCACAGTCGCTGAGAGTGAGGGCCGCCGTGGTTTTGTTCCGTTCAAACAGAGAGGCCACGGGGAATCCCCCCAGAGCGCCGGGAGTGACCAGCGCCGCGTCCCCGCCGGAGGCCCAGAGCAGGGCTTCGCCCACCAGGTCTGTCGTATCGGTCTGGCGGGTGAGGGAGAAGCTCTCCTCCCACGATCCGGACAGGGTACCCACCTGGCGCAGGCCCGCCTGACTGGCAGCGGTGTAGCAGTCCGCCAGACTCCGGGCCAGGTCCCCGTCGCTCTCCCAGTCCGACAGATCCAATACGGTGTTGTCCACAATCGCCGGCTGCCCGTCTCCGTCCAACTTGATGAGGGTGCGGGTCAGCGCGGTGCCGCCGCCGCAGGCATAGGGAACCTCCTCCCCCTCCGCATTGGGCAGGGTGCCGGTCTCCGCCGGGCCATCTCCTCCGATAAACAAGTCGATACCGGAGCTGCTGCCGGCCAGCTTCTCCAGCTCCTCCCGCCCGGCATGGCAGACCACTACCACCAGATCGCATTTTGCCTGGGCCAGCTGGGGCTGCCAGTAGTTCCATTCCCAGAGATAGCTGAGGTCGCTGTTGTCTCCGTGGGCAAACAGTGTGTCTCCATACAGCCGCTCAGGCAGCTGACGGGCAGCGTCGATACCGCCCAGCCCCAGCACCCCAACCCGCAGGGTGCTTCCGCCTAGGTTCAGCTCGTACACCTGGTAGGGGTCGGCAAGGGGGGACTGGCGGCTGTCCAGCAGGTTGGCCGACAGCACGTCTACCGGTGTACCTGCCCCATCCTCCGCCGCCAGGGCTTGGAGAAAGGCCTGACAATAGCCCGCACCCAGGCGGAATTCCTCCAGACCGGGTACCAGCCCGTCGTAGCCGATGGACCGCAGGGCGGCGGCCACAGCCTGCCCGTCGTCCCCAATCAGGCCGGTGGACACCGCGTTCCCCGCGTCCAGCAACAGGGTATCTGCCATCTGCACCCGCTCCCGGGCCATGATGGTGGACACCTTCAAATAGCTTTCCTCCACCGCGGAGCCGGTGAGGGGGTCCTGATCGTATAATCTGCCTCTCATATTGCTTGTTGTATAGATCGCGGCATAGGAAACGGCCTGCGTTTCCTCCGCGGCCAGGACACCTGTGCCGGTCAGCAGGGCGGCCGACAGCAGGAAGGCCAGAAGCCGGGGCAGGAGCTTGCCTCTGCAAGGCATACGGATCGCCTCTTTTCCGTTATAAATTGATGCGCCGTCCCGCGGCAAGCGGGAAGGCGGAATCCGGATCTTTTTTGGCAAGTCCATTATACGGTGAGGGTGGGAGGGATGCAACGAAGGGGACCTGAATGTAAAGAAAAAGAAAGATTGTTACGCAAATATGGCAAAGCCCCCGGGAGCCAGCGGCTCCCGGGGGTAAAAGGGGGACATGTCAGCCCAGGCGGCACAGGGCGGCGGCGGTTTGGGCGGCCAGGCGGGCGTTGTTGAACACCAGCTGGATGTTGGAGTCCAGGCTGTCTCCGCCGGTGAGTTCCTTCACCTTGGCCAGCAGGAAGGGAGTGGTGGCCTTGCCGTGGATGCCCTGGGCATTGGCCTGGGCGATGGCCTCGTCAATGACCTTGTTGATCACCTCGTGGTCCATGGAGAACTCCTCGGGAATGGGATTGGTCACCAGCATGCCGCCCTTCAGACCCAGCTGCCGGGACATGTGGAAGGCCTGAGCCAGCTCCTCCGGGGAGTCCATGCGGTAGTCCACCTCAAAGCCGCTCTTCCGGGTGTAGAAGGCGGGCAGCTCCTTGGTGCCGTAGCCCAGAACCGGCACGCCGTGGGTCTCCAGGTACTCCAGGGTGAGGCCCAGATCCAGAATGGACTTGGCCCCGGCGCACACCACCATCACCGGGGTGGCGGCCAGCTCCTCCAGGTCGGCGGAGATATCCATGGTGGTTTCGGCCCCCCGGTGGACACCGCCGATGCCGCCGGTGGCGAAGATGGAGATACCGGCCATATGGGCGATCATCATGGTGGTGGTGACGGTGGTGGCCCCGTCGGCCCCCCGGGCCACCAGCACCGCCAGGTCCCGGCGGCTGGCCTTGGTGACCGCCTGGCCCTGCTTGCCCAGATACTCGATCTCCTCCGGGGTAAGGCCCGCCTTCAGCCGGCCGCCCAGGATGGCAATGGTGGCGGGGACCGCCCCGTTGTCCCGGATAATCTGCTCCACTTTGAGGGCGGTCTCCACATTCTGGGGATAGGGCATCCCGTGGGAGATGATGGTGGATTCCAGGGCCACCACCGGCCGGCTCTCCGCTACGGCGGCGGCCACTTCAGGGGCTACGTCCAGATATTGATTCAGATTCATATACGGTTCCTCCCTATGAAAGTCAGTGGAATTGCTCCGCCCGGGCCTTCAGACCCTGGGCGCTGAGATTGGAGTTGATGGTTTCGCCGCTCTCCATGGCGATGGCCCCGGCGGCCATAGCCGCCCGGGCGGTATCTTCCAGGCCGGTTCCCTCCAGATAGGCCCAGGCGATGGCGGCCATGGCCGCATCCCCGCAGCCGGTGGTGTTCACCATCCGGCCGGGGCAGCAGGGCATGTGGAGCCGCTGCTGATGGTCGGCGGCATAGACACCGTCTCCCCCCAGGCTGACGAATACCCGCCGCAGGCCGGTGTCCAGCAGCACATCCACCGCCTTGTCCAGACCGGCCTGATCGGTGATGGACACACCGGACAGAAGCTCCGCTTCCAGCCGGTTGGGCTTGAGGGTGTGGAGCTTCCCCAGCACGCCCCGCAGCTTCTCCGCCTTGGCGGTGGAGACCGGGTCGGCAAAGATCGGCAGCTTGATGTTGTCCGCCAGCCAGGCAATGGATTCCGAGGGGATATTGGTATCCACGATAATAAGCTGGGCGTTTTGCAGCAGCTTGCTCCGGGCGGAGAGGAAAGCGGGCGTCACATGCTGGTAAATTTCCATGTCGCTCACCGCCAAGGCCATGTCCCCCTTTTCGTCTGCAATAAACAGATAGGTCGAGGTAGCGCCTCCCGTTACCGTCAGACACTGGCTGATGTCAATACCCAGCTCCCCGCAGCTGGCGGCAATGCGCTGGGCGTTCATGTCGTCCCCAAAGGCGGTGAGCAGCCGCACATCCACCCCCAGCAGACTCAGATTATGGGCGATGTTCCGCCCCACGCCCCCCAGGCTCATCCGTACCTGACCGGGATTGGAGTCGGCAGGGACCAGCGCCTTGTCCGACCGGCCGCCGATGTCGATGTTCACGCCCCCCACCACCACCGCGTAGGGAGCGGTGCGGATGATGTATCCCCGCCCGGCAATATGGCCCTGCTTCATCAGGTTGGAGATGTGTACCGCTGCCGATGAGCGGGTGATTCCCGCTTTCTCCGCCAGCTCCTGCTGGGAGATGAGAGGGTTTTCCTCAATCCATCGGAGCAGCTGCCGTTCCCGCTGGGTCATGGCATCGCCCCCTAAACATTTATTTTTGAATTAATCATATGCTTATAAAGACGGCTTGTCAACCCCATTGGGAACTTTTTCTGAACTGTATCGTCCAAAGAGCAAATAAAAGGAGGGAGCGCCCATGAAAAAAGCCTTACTGCCTTCCGTTGTCCTCTGTCTGGTCCTGCTGGCCGGCTGCGGCACCTCCGCCGGGAGCGCCGGGGCGCCGTCCACCCAGCCGCCGGAGAGCCCCGCAGACACGTCCGCAGTCCTGATAGACCAGGCCCCCTGGTTTGCCACCTTCCGGGTGGTGGCCGGGGCGGAGAGCGGGGAGCTGGTGCTGGCGGCCAGCGACGGAACCTCCGGCGAGGTCTACGTCCTGAATACGGAGGGCCTGTCCTTGGATGGGCCGGTGGAAAACGGGGAGCTCATCAACGTGTATTATGACGCGGTGCTGGAGTCCTTCCCCTGCCGGTTTTCCAACGCCTCCGCGGTGGAGCACACCGGGACGGAGCGGGACGACCGCTGCGGGCTCTACCTCCAGGTGCTGGAGGACCTGTGGGAGGTGGATTCCGGCCTGAACACCAACCTGGAGGAGCTGGGGGTGGATTTCTCGGGGCTCACCGACCTGAGCGACAGCGAGAAGGCCGCCCTGACCTGGGCCTTCGGCAATGCCCATGGCCTGACGCCCATCACCGGCACCCTGGAGGAAATCTGGGAGGAGGGCTACCTTACTCCCATGACGGAGCCGGCGGAGGGGTACGAGGACAGCGTGGCCCTTTACGGCTGGGAGGGCGGATGCCTGTTCACCCTGTCCGGCTCCGCCGACGGCACCTTCCGGGCGGAGAAGTGGGCCTCCGGCCTGGGGGCGTATGTGTTTGACGCCTGCACCGCCAAAATGGGAGAGGACGGCAGCTGGACCTACACCGTGGGCGCGGAAGCCATCTCCTGACCAACTATCTCCCAAACAGGGCCGTCTGTCCGAAAACCATGGACAGACGGCCCTGTTTTGGTTATATTGAGGGTGAAAGGAGGGGGCGGCATGAAGGTAACTGTCCACATCCAGCCGGGCTGCGGGGAAGTTTCGGTGACCATCACCGCCCCCGCCCTTACCGACGAGGTGAAGGCCCTGACCGTCCGGCTCCAGGGGGGCGGGGTGCTCACCGGCTGGCGGGGAGATGTGGCCGTTCCCTTGGCGGCGGCGGACATTCTGCGGTGCTATGGGGAGGAAAAGGGGGTCAAGGTCCAGACCACCGGGGGCGTGTACGATTTGAAGGAGCGGCTCTACGAGCTGGAGGGCAAGCTGGACCGGCACACCTTTGTGCGCATCTCCCACTCCGAGCTGGTGAATCTGGAGCGGATTACCGCCCTGGATCTGTCCCTCACCGGTACCATCCGCATGACCCTGGCGGAGGAGACAGTGTGCTACGTTTCCCGGCGGTATGTGAAGAAGATTAAGGAGGCCCTGGGGCTGTAAAGGAGGGAATCCCTATGACACGCAGACAAAAGCAGTGGCTGGTCCGCATCCTCATCGGGGGGGGTATCGGTATAGCCGCCCTGATCCCGGTGGGCGGGCTGTTCAACGACTTAGTGATGGGGGGCCTCCTCGCCATGGGGAACCACACCCCCTTCCGGCTGGTGAGCTATGATTTGGAGCAGCTGGTGGGTCCCGCCGCCCTGGGAGTGCAGCTGGGGCTCTACTTCCTCATGGGGGCGGTGGTGGGAGTGTCCACCCTTCCCTTTGCCGACGACGGGGCCACCCTGGTCCGCCGCTCCCTGGCCCACTTCGCCGTCACCGCCGGGGCGCTCGCCTTGCTGGTGTGCCTGTGTGGGTGGAACTGGGGGGAGCTGGCTCCCCTGCTGGTCTATCTGGGGCTGCTGGCGGCGGTCTACCTGCTCATCTGGCTGGCCCGGTGGGTGGGCTGGTACGCCGAGGTGGCCGCCATCCGGGAAAAGCTGGGCCTGCCTCCCGGCCCCTCTCCATTAAAATGGAAGGAAACCCTGCCCTATGTCCCCTTTGCCCTGGGCCTGTGTCTGGTGCTCCCCGCCCTGCTGCGGGCGTTTGACGCGCCTGATGTTCCGGTGCTGTCCGGAATCCTCTACCCCATGCTGCTGGCAGTCGGGTGCTTCTTCTCCGGCGCCTTCCTGGCAAAGCGCCGGGGCTTCTGCCTGCTGTACCCCGTGCTGTGCGGCCTGCTCCTCATCCCAACGGTATTCTGGCTGTATCATGCCAGTGCTCTGCCCTATGCCGCCGTAGCCTTTCTGGCGGCCCTGATCGGCGAGGTACCCGGCCTGACGCTCAAACTGGCAAGGGAACGGAAGGAGGAGTGAATGGAACTGCTTTTGCTGTTTTGGGGGCCGCTGGTGGCCACACTGGCCCTCACCCTGCTGATTGGCCGCCTGACCAAAGGACGGCTCCAAGGACTGATTCTGCTTCCCTTGGGTTTTCTGGCCGTCCCACTGGCGGAGAGCGTGTATGAGTGGCTGCAGGGCGATTTTTTCTGGGAACTGGGGGTCCTGCTGTGGGCCATGATCGGCGGAGCCATCCTTCTGGGCTGGCTGGTAGGATGGAGGCTCTGCCGGAGAAAGGAGAGAGCCGTGAAACGGGAGGTCAAGCTGTATAACGTCCTGCTGCCCATCTGGATTCTGTATTTCTTCCCCCAGGTGTGGATCATTACCCTGCCGGGGAACCTGCTCATCGACTGTGCGGTGCTGCTGATTACCCTGGCGGTTTTAAAGCACACCCAGAAAAAGGAAGTGCTGAAGAAGCTGTGGTGGAAGTTCTGGCTGCTGGGTTTTCTGGCCGACTTCGTGGGGGCGGTGTTCCTCTTCGGCTTCTGGTACCTCTCTCTGCTGCCCGATCCGGTGGGTTCCTGGGTGGACAGCATCATTTCCCAGGCCTTCCTCAACCCCTTCCGTACCCTGCCCGGCTTCCTGTATACCCTGGCGGGTGTGGTTATTGCCGGTGTGTGCATCTATTTCTTTGACGAGCGGGCCATGAAATCCTGTACCCTGCTGGACGGGCGGCAGCGGCACATCGTGGCCCTCACCATGGCCATCGTCACCGCCCCCTGGACCTTTTTGATTCCCCTCTACTGGTAAATGCGGCGCCCGCCGGACAAGGCCTTGCGGCTTTGTCCGGCGGGCATTATAATGGTGGTATCAACCACAGAACGGGGGATGGGCATGGGCAAGAAGGGCATCAGCTATTTTGGCCTGGTGGCCATGGGGGTGGGATGCATGCTGGGTACCAGCTGGCTGCTGCTCACCGGCACCTGGCTGGACACGGCGGGGGGACCCCTCAACCTGGCGGTGGCCTTCGCCCTGTGTATCGTCATTGAGCTGCCCTTCGCCTTCGCCTATATGGAGGCCATCCCCATGCTCCCCCTGCCTGGGGGAGAGGTGGTGTATTCCTACGCCGCCTTCGGTCCCGGCGGCGGCTTTGCCGTGGGCTGGGCGGGGATTCTGATGAACACCATCGTATACTGCTGGGTGGATTTGGCGGCGGTGTCCCTGCTGGACGGGCTCTTTCCCGCCCTGGGTACCACGCTGGTGCTCTACCACGTGGGGGAGTTTGCCGTCACCCTGCCCAATGTGCTCCTCCAGCTGGCCCTGGCCGGCGGCATCCTGTGGGTGCAGCTGCGGGGGGCCAACGTGTGCGCCTCCCTGGCCAAGCTGGCTACGGTGGTGCTGCTGGTGATGTGCGCCATCGGCCTTGCCGTCTGCTTTGCCCGCTTTGACCCGGCTGTTTACGCCGCCGACGGGGGCCTGGATTTTGACTTTTCCGGCTCGGCGGCCCTGCTCTCCCTGCTGGTGTTCTCGGTGGCCGGGTGGGAGACGGTGTCCAAGGCCGCCGCCGACGCCACCGGACCAGCCGCCCGGAAGGCGGGCGCCGCCCTCATCACCTGCCTGTTCCTGGTCACCGGCATCCTGTGCCTGGTGTCCACCGCCGTGGCGGGGTGTATGCCCTGGAAAGAGGCGGTGGGCCGCACCGCCCCCTTTGCCGACGTGCTGGCGGGCCTCACCGGCCAGGCCTGGGTGCGGCCCCTCTTCCTGGTCACCGCCTTTGTGGGGGCGGTGGGGGTGATGAACTCCACCCTCTACTCCTCCGCCCGGATGCTGTACGGCCTGGGCCGGTTTGCCCTGGTGTCCCCCCGGTTTGCGGAGCTCCATCCCAAATACAATACCCCCGCCCGGTGCATCTGGTTTACCGCCGCCTTTGTGGTGGTCACCCCCTTCACCGGCAAGCTGCTGTTTCTCCCTTTCATCAATGTGGCCTCCCTCACCACCATTGTCATGTGGGTGATGACCTATGCCGCCGTGCTCCGGCTGCGGCGGACCAGGCCGGAGCTGGCCCGTCCGGTATCTATGCCCGGAGGCGCGGTGACGGCGGTACTGGGGGGCGCGGCGTCGGTATTTCTGGCGGGGAACATCCTGCTGCCGATGAGTCCCGGCGCCCTGGACGGCCTGGAATATGCCCTGGCCGCCCTGCTGACCGCCCTGGGGGCGGGACTCTACCTCCGCCGGGACCGGTCGGTGTCCCCCCGGGAGCAAGAAAAACGGATCTTTGGAGATCTGCTGCGCCGGTAATTGCCCAAAACCCCTTGCAAAATCAGGGGAAAATGATATACTAATGCCCACTGAGACTTTATTTCAAGGAAACAGAGGGAAGGAACATGGAACGCACCAAAATCGCACAGCTTTTTGCCGACAAGGAGCGCCTGGGGGGCCAGACCGTCACCGTCTCCGGCTGGGCGCGCACCATCCGGGACATGAAAGGCTTCGGCTTTGTGGAGCTCAACGACGGCTCCTGCTTCAAGAATTTGCAGATTGTCCTGGACGCCAACGTGCTGGATAACTATAAGGAGATTGCCGGGCAGAACGTGGGGGCGGCCCTCACCGTCACCGGTACCCTGGTGCTCACCCCTGAGGCCAAGCAGCCCATGGAGGTGAAGGCGGCCAGCGTAGTGGTGGAGGGTACCTCCACCCCCGACTACCCCCTCCAGAAGAAGCGGCACAGTGTGGAGTACCTCCGCACCATCCAGCACCTGCGGCCCCGCACCAACCTGTTTTCCGCCGCCTTCCGGGTGCGCTCGGTGGCCGCCCACGCCATCCACACCTTCTTCCAGGACCGTGGTTTTGTGTACGTCCACACCCCCATCATCACCGCCTCCGACTGCGAGGGCGCCGGCGAGATGTTCAAGGTGACCACCCTGGATTTGGACAACCTGCCCCGCACCGAGGAGGGCAAGGTGGATTACAGCCAGGACTTCTTCGGCAAGAGCGCCAACCTCACCGTGTCCGGCCAGCTCAACGCCGAGAACTTTGCCATGGCCTTCGGGGACGTGTACACCTTCGGCCCCACCTTCCGGGCGGAAAACTCCAACACCCAGCGCCATGCCGCCGAGTTCTGGATGATTGAGCCGGAGATGGCCTTCTGCGACCTGAAGGGCGACATGGATGTGGCCGAGGCCATGATTAAGTTCATCATCAACACCGTACTGGAGAAATGCCCCGACGAGATCAACTTCTTCAACTCCTTTGTGGACAAGGGCCTGAAGGAGCGGCTGGAGCATGTGGCCTCCTCCGACTTCGGCCGGGTGAGCTACACCGAGGCGGTGGAGCTGCTCCGCCAGAACAACGACAAGTTTGACTACAAGGTGGAGTGGGGCTGCGATTTGCAGACCGAGCACGAGCGCTATCTCACCGAGCAGATTTTCAAGCGCCCTGTATTCGTTACCGACTATCCCAAGGAGATCAAGGCCTTCTATATGCGCCTCAACGACGACGGCAAGACCGTGGCCGCCGCCGACTGCCTGGTACCCGGCATCGGGGAGATCATCGGCGGCTCCCAGCGTGAGGAGCGGCTGGATATCCTGGAGGCCCGCATTCAGGAGCTGGGGATGAACCCCAAGGACTACTGGTGGTACTGCGATTTGCGGCGGTACGGCGGCTGCAAGCACGCCGGCTACGGCCTGGGCTTTGAGCGGATGGTGATGTATCTCACCGGAATCTCCAACATCCGTGACGTCCTGCCCCATCCCAGAACGGTGGGCAACGCGGACTTTTAACAGGAGAAGGAAAGAGACCCCGGCGTTCTCCCCGTATGTGGGGCAGGACGTCGGGGCCTGTTTTTGGAAATGTTGCGGGCGGATGAGGGCATCCGCCCCCGCGCCTGTTGTGTACCAACCCGCTTTTTCGGTCACAGGTTACCCCGCAGGGACCCATGCCCACATCGGCCCGCCCAGGGCGGCAAAAAGGACGGCCGAATCCTCAGCCGTCCTTGAAAGAGAGCTGCCAGCTTACCGGGCCAGAGGCAGCTTCACAGTAAAGGTGGAGCCCTTGCCCACCTTGCTTTCCAGGGTCACGGTACCCCCGTAGAGCTGGACGATATGCTTGACGATGGCCAGCCCCAGGCCGGTGCCGCCGTTTTTCCTGGCCCGGCCCTTGTCCACCCGGTAGAACCGCTCAAACACCCGGCCCTGGGCCTCGGTGGGGATGCCGATGCCGTTGTCGGCCACGGTGATAACCGCTTGATTGTCCTGGAGGTGGATGGTGGTCTCCACCTTGCCGCCGCTTTCGGTGTACTTGATGCCGTTGCTCATCAGGTTGAGCAGCAGCTCCTTCAGCCGGCTCTGAGGCACCGCCACCTCCGCAGACAGGCCGGACACTGCCAGACTCACTCCCGCCTCTCTGGCGGCGGGGGTGAGAAGGGCGGCGGTGTCCTCCGCCACCTCCAAAGCGTCGCAGTGTTCACTGCTCTGGTCGATAGCCGCCGACTCCAGCTCGGAGAGTTTCAAAATGTCGTTAATCAGGTCAATGAGCCGGTCCACCTCCACCCCGATCATGGTGATGAACCGTTTCTGGTCCTCAGGGGAGGCCACCATGCCGCCGGAGAGCATGTCGGTAAAACCCTTGATGCTGGTGAGAGGGGTTTTCAGCTCGTGGGAGACGTTGGCGGTAAATTCGCTGCGGATGCCCTCCGCCTTTTTCAACTGGGTAACGTCGGAGATGAGGATGGAGGTCCCCACCGCCTGCCCCTCATACTGCCGGCCGGAGACGGGGGAGATGAACATCCGCAGGGAGCGGGCTTCCTCAGTGAGGGCGTCCACCTCCAACACCACGGGGGCGTGCTTGTCCTGGCTGCTGCGGATGGCCTCCCGCAGGCGGCGGCTGCGGGTGAGCAGCAGCGCGCCGTCCTCCTCGTCCCCCTCGGGGAAGCCGAAGATAGCCCGGGCGGAGCGGTTGATGGCCAGCACCTTGCCGTCCTCGTCCAACAGGATGAGTCCCTCCGCCATGCAGTCCAGAATGAGAGACACCTTGTCCCGCTCGTCGGTGATGGACTGGATGTAGCCCCCCAGCCGCTCCACCAGCTTGTCGATGTAGCGCAGGATGGGCCGCAGCTCGTCGTCGGACTGGTAGGCATCCAGTCCCGGCCTGCCGGTGCCGTCCAGCACCCCCTGGAGGGTCTGACTGACGGCGCTGAGGGGGGCAACCACCCGATTGGCGGTGCGCCGGGAGAGAAGCAGGGCCAGCAGCACCGCCGCCAGGGAGGCGATGACAAAGCCCCACAGACCGCCCGCCACCAGAGAGTCAATGGAGGACAGGGGCATGGAGGCCCGGCCGATCATGCCGTCGGCAAACCGCTTGGCCACATACAGCATGGAGGTACC
>NZ_CALXFV010000016.1 GCF_944387675.1 uncultured Flavonifractor sp.
ATCGGAGACTCCGCCCCCGGCCTGTATGAACCCATCCACGGCTCCGCCCCCGATATCGCCGGTCAGGACAAGGCCAATCCCATCGCCACCATTCTGTCGGTGGCCATGATGTTCCGCTACTCCTTCCAGCTGCCCACCGAGGCAGATGCGGTGGAGGCGGCGGTGGACGGGGTGCTGGCCGAGGGCTGGCGTACCGCCGACATTGCCGAACCCGGCGTGACGCCCATCGGCACCAGACAGATGGGCGCACTCATTTGCCAAAAGATCTGAAAAACCGGCGGGGCGGCTTTGCAGCCGCTCCGCCGCTCTGCGCTTGACGGAAGGGCAAATTGCTGGTACAATACCCAGGGACAACGACAGGGAAGGGGAGGGGAACCATGATCCTCGGACTGGATATTGGAAATTCCAACACGACGGTAGGTCTGTTTGACCTGGCGGGCCGGCTGATTTTCCGCTCCACCCTGGAGACCTCCCGGAGCAAAACCCGGGACCAGTGCGCCATTGACCTGCTGGGTGTATTCCGCCTGTACGGGGCGGAGATCCGGGAGGTGACCGGCGCCATTTTGTCCAGCGTGGTGCCGCCCCTCACCGCCGTTTTTGCCGACACCATCCACCGTCTGACCGGGCGTCCGCCCCTGGTGGTAGGGCCGGGGATCAAAACCGGCCTGAACATCAAGGCGGAGATCCATGACCAGCTGGGCAGCGACATTGTGGCCTACTCGGTGGCTGCCATGGCGGGCTACGAAAGCCCCATCGCCGCCATCGATATGGGAACCGCCACCTCACTGTCCCTGATCCGGGGCTGTGTGTATGAGGGCTGCATTATCATGCCGGGCCTGACCCTGGCGCTGGACGCCATGTCCGAGCGGGCCGCCGCCCTGCCGCCCATTTCCATTGAAAGTCCTACCCAGGTGGAACTGCTGGGCCGCACCACGGAGGAGGCCATGCGCTCCGGCGTACTCTATGGACACGCCAGCATGGTGGACGGAATGCTGGACCGGATTGAGGCGCAGATCGGTCAGAAGGTGACGGTAGTGGCCACCGGGGGCAACGCCCCCAGAATTCTGTGCCATTGCAGGCACCAGATCCAGTACGATGCCGACCTGGTGATGAAAGGGCTCTATCTGCTCTATCAGAAGAACGCCAAAAAGCCCAGGAAGGTCTGAAAACTTGTACTCAACGGCGCAAGCCGTGGGTAAATAAACATGCGCTGCATCCTCTCCGGGAGGAGCGGCAGCAGGAGGGAATTTCATATGAGAGCAAGCGAGAAAACCAGACGCCTGACGGGACTGGCCCTGTTGACGGCCATCGTCGCGGTCCTGCAGGTAGTCGCCACCTTCATCAAGTTCGGCCCGTTCCCCATCACACTAGCTCTGGCACCCATCATCATCGGGGCGGCCCTGTTCGGCCCCAAGGCGGGGGCCTATCTGGGCGGCGTGTTCGGCTTCGTGGTGCTGCTGGCCTGTATCATGGGCTGGGACCCCGGCGGAAGCGTCCTGTGGAACGCCAACCCCTTCCTTACCGCTGTCATCTGCCTGGGCAAGGGCATTCTGGCCGGCCTGTGTGCCGGCGCGGTATACCGGCGTCTCTCCAACACCCCCATGGCAGGCGCTATCCTGGCCGGTATCGTCAGCCCGGTGGTGAATACCGGCCTGTTCTGCCTGTGCCTGACCCTGCTGTTCCATGATATTCTGATCGCTTGGGCGGCGGGGACCGAGGTGGTTTATTATATCATCTTTGTCCTCACCGGCATCAACTTCCTGGTGGAGTTGGCCGTCAATCTGGTGCTCAGCACGGTGATTGTCCGGGTTGTCTCTGCAAGAAGTCACGCATAAAGCTCCCTCAGGGCGTCCGCTGGCCGGCGGACGCCCTGTTTTTGCATCAACAATTTCACAAGCATTCAAAAACGCCAATTTTTTTTAAGAAACACTTGCTTTTTTGCAAGTCGGCGCATATAATATGTCAAGAACTTTGAGAACAAGGGAGAGATTCCATTGAAAGAGCTGTCCAGGATCGCGGAGGCCGTCCAGGCATCCACCACCATGGCCATTGACGCCATGTTCAAGCAGATGAAGGCTGACGGCATTGACGTGATCGGATTCGGCGCCGGTGAGCCGGACTTCAATACGCCGGACAACATCAAGCAGGCCGGCATTGAGGCCATTGAGCACAACGTGACCCGCTACACCCCCGCCGCCGGCACGGTGGAGCTGCGCCAGGCGGTGTGCCACCGGATGAAGGAGGACTGCGGCGTGGAGTACAAGCCCAGTCAGGTGGTTATCAGCAGCGGCGCCAAGCATCTGGTCTATCTGGCCCTCCGCGCCCTGGTCAATCCGGGGGATGAGATCATTTTGCCCGCGCCCTACTGGGTGAGCTATATTGAGCTGATCCGTATGGTGGGTGCCGAGCCGGTGGTGGTCCATGCCACCGAGGCGGAGCAGTTCAAGCTCACTCCCGAAAAGCTGGAGGCGGCAATCACCCCCAGGACCAAGGCTCTGATGATCAACAATCCCTCCAACCCCACCGGCATGATGTACAGCAGGGAGGAGCTGGAGGCCATCGCCGCCGTGTGTCTCAAGCACGAGCTCTATGTGATTGCCGACGAGATCTACTACCGGCTGGCTTATGACGGGCTGAAGTTTACCAGCTTTGCCGCCCTTGGGCCGGAGATGCGGGAGCTGACCATTCTGGTCAACGGCGTCTCCAAGTCCTACGCCATGACCGGCTGGCGTATCGGCTATGCCTGCGCCAACGAGAAAATTGCCAAGATCATGGCCAACTACGTCAGCCACTCCACCGGCTCTCCCGTAGCCATTTCCCAGAAGGCGGCGGCGGTGGCCCTGTCCGGCCCCCAGGACCAGGTGGATGTCATGTGCAAGGCCTTTGAGGAGCGGCGGGACTATTTTGTGAAGCGGGTAAACGCCATCCCCGGGGTCAGCTGCATCAAGCCGGAGGGCGCCTTCTATGCGATGATGAATCTGGAGCAGCTTATCGGAAAAACCATTCACGGAGTGGAGATCACCAATGACGACGTGTTTGCCGACGCGTTTCTGAAATACGGCCTGGTGGCGGTGGTACCCGGCTCCGGCTTCGGCGCTCCCAACTTTGTCCGCTGGTCCTATGCCACCTCCATGGAAAACATCAAGGAGGGTCTGGACCGGCTGGAGCGGTTCCTGGCGGGGGAGTAAACCCTGTTTTTCAAGCGGTGCAGAGAGGCCCGCGGCGTCTGCGATGGTGCAGACGCCGCGGGCCGTTTCCCGTTGGAGCAGGGAAAAGTCACTCTTGTGGGGGAAAGGCTTTTGTGGTATACTACCCGCAGCAATAACCTGCCATTTTGTTCACAGAAGAAGGGTGTCCATGAATCGAGACAAGTATGAATCGCCGCTCTGCTCCCGCTATGCCAGCGGGGAAATGCAGTATCTTTTTTCTCCCGATAAGAAGTTCTCCACCTGGCGGCGGCTGTGGGTGGCGCTGGCCCGGGCGGAAATGGAGCTGGGACTGCCGGTCACTCAGGAGCAGGTGTCGGAGCTGGAGCGCCACATAGAGGACATCGACTATGAGCGGGCGGCTCAGTTTGAGCGGGAGCTGCGCCATGATGTCATGGCCCATATCCATACCTATGGGCTCCAGTGTCCCACCGCCATGCCCATTATCCATCTGGGCGCCACCAGCTGCTATGTGGGGGACAATACGGACGTCATCCTTATGCGGGAGGCGCTCTGCCTGGTGCGGGACGAGCTGGTGCGGGTACTGGGTCATCTGGCCAAGTTCGCCCAGCGCTACAGGGCGCTGCCCACTTTGGGCTTTACCCACTTTCAGCCGGCGCAGCTGGTGACGGTGGGGAAGCGGGCCACCCTGTGGATGAATGATTTGCTGCTGGACCTCCAGGAGGTGGAGTACCGGATTTCCTCCCTGAAGCTGCTGGGCTGCAAGGGAACCACCGGCACCCAGGCCAGCTTTCTGGAGCTGTTTGACGGCGACCACAGCAAGTGCGCCGCCCTGGACCAGAAAATTGCCGCGGAGATGGGCTTTGAGGCCACGGTGCCGGTGTCCGGGCAGACCTATTCCAGAAAGACGGACTACATGGTACTCTCCGTTCTGTCCGGCATTGCCCAGTCCGCCAGCAAGTTTGCCACCGATATGCGCCTTCTGTGCAACCTGAAGGAGGTGGAGGAGCCCTTCGAGGCCCACCAGATCGGTTCTTCCGCCATGCCCTACAAGCGCAACCCCATGCGCTGTGAGCGGATCTGCTCCCTGGCCAGATATGTAATGGCCGACGCGCTCAACCCTGCCATTACCGCCGCCACCCAGTGGTTTGAGCGGACGCTGGACGATTCCGCCAACAAGCGTCTGTCCATCCCGGAGGCGTTCCTGGCGGTGGACGCCATTTTGAATCTCTACGCCAATGTGGCCAACGGGCTGGTGGTCCATGAAAAGGTGATTGAAAAGCATGTGAGGGAAGAGCTGCCCTTTATGGCCAGCGAGAATATCATGATGGACGCCGTCAAGAGGGGAGGGGATCGCCAGCAGCTTCACGAGCGCATCCGGGTTCTCTCCCAGCAAGCGGGCGCCAATGTGAAGGACAGGGGGGAGGCCAACAACCTAATTGATCTCATCGCAGAGGACCCGCTGTTTGGCATGACCCGGGAGGAGCTCACCGCCCATATGGAGCCGTCTCGTTATATCGGCCGCTGTCCCGAGCAGGTGGATGCCTTCCTGGAGCAGGATGTCTATCCCGTGCTGAAGCGCTATTCCCAGGCCCTGAAAAAGCAGGACGCCGAATTGAAGGTATAAAGATAGGAGAGTCGTATCATGGAAAAAACTGTTCGACGCATCGGTGTGTTTACCAGCGGAGGCGACGCCCCCGGCATGAACGCAGCCATTCGATCCGTTGTCCGAACCGCCCTGCATATGGGAATCGAGTGCATCGGAATCCGCCGCGGCTATCACGGCCTCATCAACGGTGATTTTGTGCCGCTGGATTTTGAGAGCGTCAGCGGCCTGTCCAGGAGGGGCGGCACCATGCTGTACTCCGCCCGCAGCGAGGATTTCAAGTCCCAGCTGGGCCGTGAGCGGGCTGTGGCTACCTGTAAGCTGCTGGGGCTGGACGCTCTGGTAGGTATTGGGGGCGACGGCACCTTCCGGGGCCTTCTGAGCCTGGCACAGCAGGGGCTGAGCGTCATCGGCATCCCCGGCACCATTGACAACGACATTGCCTGCTCCACCTATACCATCGGATATGATACCGCCTGCAACACCGCTCTGGAGTCCATTGACAAGCTCCGGGACACCATGCAATCCCATGAGCGCTGCTCCGTGGTGGAGGTGATGGGCCGCCATGCCGGCCACGTGGCCCTGAACGTGGGTGTGGCCTGCGGCGCCACAGCTGTGCTGGTACCGGAACAGAAGGTCAACTACGAAGAGGATCTGATGGAACCCATTCGCAGGTCCCGTCTGGCCGGCCGGACCCATTTCATGATTATTGTGGCGGAAGGCGTGGAAGGCGGCGCCTATGAGGTGGCCAAGCAGATCAAGGAGGCCACCTCGCTGGACACCCGCGTGACAATTTTGGGTCACGTGCAGCGGGGCGGCGCACCCACGGTCCGCGACCGGAACGCCGCTACATACATGGGTTATGAGGCCGTCCGGCTGCTGGCCGAGGGCAAGTCCTGCCGCGTGGTAGCCATGGATGGTGAGTCTTACGTGGACTACGACATTGAAGAGGCACTGAAGATGCACAAGGGTCTGGACCAGCAGACCTATACTGTCATGCGCGCCTTGACCGGCATTCAATAAGCTCGGTGAAATTCATGGCCGACCCCGAGAAGGGGGCGGCTATGAATTTAAACCATGAACTCAACAAAATAAAAATTTTGTTGAGTTGGAGGGAGGCAAAACAGGTGTCAGACTACCGGCGGGACGCACCGCCCATCCTGCGGGACTTTTTGGTGTACCATGAGACCATTCAGGGACATTCCCGCAGAACCGTGGATGAATACTATTTGGATCTGCGCAATTTTCTCCGCTTTCTGAAAATAGAAAAAGGCCGCGCACCCCAGAGCGCGGCGCTGGATGATGTCTCAATCGACGATGTGGACCTGGAGTTTGTGCGGGCTGTTACGCTCAGCGATGTGTACGCCTACATGAACTTTCTCAGCCGCGACCGGGCCAAGCATGCCAACAGCCCTATGACCGGCTACGGCCTGGAGGCTTCCGCCAGGGCGCGCAAAATTGCCGCCATTCGTTCCTTTTATAAATACCTGACCAACAAGGCCAAGCTGGTGGCCGAAAATCCCATGCAGGATCTGGACTCGCCCCGGCTGAAAAAGGCGCTGCCTCGCTACCTGGATCTGGACGAGAGCATTCAGCTGCTGGAGTCGGTGGATGAGCCGAACCGGGCCAGAGATTACTGCATTTTGACCCTTTTTTTAAACTGTGGACTGCGGATTTCAGAGTTAGTTGCGCTTAACTTGACGGATATCCGGGGTGAGCAGCTGCGTGTATTGGGAAAAGGCAACAAAGAGCGGATGATTTTTCTCAATGATGCCTGCAAGGCGGCCCTTGCGGATTGGCTGGCCGAGCGCAGCCGCAGCGCGGCAGCAGATAAAAACGCTCTGTTTCTGACCCGCAAGCACACCAGAATGACCACGGACGCGGTACATTATATGGTCAAGCAGCGGCTGAAAAAGGCCGGCTTGGACGCATCTCTATACTCCAGCCACAAGCTGCGCCACACGGCGGCCACCCTGATGCTCCAAAACGGCGTGGATGTGCGCACCCTACAGGAGGTGTTGGGTCATGAGCACCTGAACACCACCCAAATCTACACCCATGTGGACAACGAAAACCTGCGGGCGGCGGCCAGAGCCAATCCGCTGGGCCGCATAAAGGCTAAACATCAGAAATAGCTGGCTCCTGCTCACGCCAGACGCCGGTAATATGGAGATAGCGGGCATCCTGAAACAGATAGGTGCTCAGGGGCCGGTAATCCGCGTCATAGGAGTGGGAGGCCACCAGGACGCTGCGCACCGTGGGACGGCCCAAGATCTGCACTACAATGGCGGTGTGTGTAAACCGGTCTCCCATGGCGCTGAGCTGCACAAAATCCCCAGGCACAAGCTGCGACAGCCGGACGGCCTCTGCGGTTGGGCCGGGTGTGGGTGTTTGGCGGGTCAGGTAACGGTAAAAGTATTCCACCCCTGTCCAGGCCGGCGCTTTGTCATTGGCGGTTCGATAGTACCATCCGAAATCCGGCGTAAAATCCATGACGCCCGCACCGGCATAGAGACACTGGGAGGCGAAATTGGTGCAGTCCCCCCCTATCTCCTCATAGTCATAATACCTCGGGTTGCGCTGGAAAGCCCAGCGGTGGGCGTAGGCCACCGCCGCCCGGCGATTGTAGGAGATCCGTTCCAGCATATCCCCTCCCCCCTTTCCCGACATTCTATGCCAAGATACCATAGGAAGACACAACGTGGGAGGAACCCTGGCCGGTGCCGCATATGCGGCACCGGCCAGGGTTCCTCCCATTTATATAATTCCAATAGAAGAAAAAGATTTCCAGATCTCATTTAAAATATCTGCCATTTTTTCCACAGGCAAATCCATGTTTCTACTGCACCAGGAGGAAAACAACGTAACATAGAGTGAACAGAGGGCATCTTCCCGATACGCCAGAACACGCAGCTGTTCCAGATCATCTTTTTGTGGATAATTGTTCCACAGTTGAAGCGTCTCCAACCTCGCCTATGAGATAGCCCTGGAGAAACGTACCGAAAACCCGGTTTCGCTTCTTTGGTTTAGTAGAACCTTAAACGTGGAATAATGCGCTTTAATATATTGAAAGTACTGTGTAAAATAAACTTTTCTGTTTTTATTGATATCTCCATAATATGCTTCTTTCCCAATTGTGCGAAGTGAAATCATAATATCCAAAAATCCATCAATCAGTTCCTGCTCAATTTCCGTCAGCACATCATATTTCGACTCATAATAGGCGTAAAAAGAGCTTCGACTAACTTCTGCTTCCGTACAAATACTAATGCAGGAAATGTCAGCCAGGCTGTTTGATTCTAAAAGCCTCAAAAATGCGTCTCGAAATGGTGACTATCGCAGTACAATACCGGTTAAAGCCGGGTGAGCGGGAAAAGCTGCTCCAATTTGTAATGGATAACGTGATCAATACCAGAAAAGAAAAAGGGAATCTGTATTATGTACACTACCCATCAATTGAAAATGACCAGGACATGTTTGTGTTTGAATGCTGGGAAACAGAGGAGGATGTAAATCGCCACAACAGCGCTCCGCACTTTCTTGAGTTTGCCATGAAGCGCAAGCCCATGCTGGAGTCCTACCTGTCTACACGGTATGAATCTTCAATTATCCGCCAGCACCATGGTATGCCTTCCTGGGCGGATGCAGATCCCCCGGAACAGAAATAAGCGGCTCCGTCAGGATCAAATTTCTCTTATAAATCGAGAAAAATGGAACAGCCCTCCATCTATTTGATCAAGATCAATAGGCAGAAGGCTGTTCCATATTTCTGATACGCTAAATATGACTGCTGCTCAGGCCTTGCCGTCACAGCCCAGCACGTAGACCAGCTTGTGCTTCACCAGCTCCTTGATGGCGGCGCGGGCGGGTTTGAGATACTCACGGGGGTCAAACTTGTCGGGGTGCTCGTTAAAGAACTTGCGGATGGTTCCGGTCATGGCCAGGCGCAGGTCGGAGTCAATATTGATCTTACACACAGCACCCCGGGCGGCCTGGCGCAGCTGCTCCTCGGGAATACCCACGGCATCGGGCATCTTGCCGCCGTTCTCATTGACCATCTTCACAAACTCCTGAGGCACGGAGGAGGAGCCGTGGAGCACGATGGGGAAGCCGGGCAGGCGCTTTACTACCTCGTCCAGAATGTCGAAGCGCAGGGGCGGGGGAACCAGCTCGCCCTTTTCATTGCGGGTACACTGGGCGGCGGTGAATTTATAAGCGCCGTGGCTGGTACCGATGGCGATGGCAAGAGAGTCGCAGCCAGTCTTGGTGACAAACTCCTCCACCTCTTCGGGACGGGTGTAGTGGGAATCGGCGGCGGACACGTTGACCTCATCCTCCACGCCGGCCAGAGCACCCAGCTCAGCCTCCACCACCACGCCGTGGTCGTGGGCATACTCCACCACCTTCTTGGTGATCGCAATGTTCTCGGCAAAGGGCTGGGAGCTGGCGTCAATCATCACGGAGGTGAAACCGCCGTCAATACAGCTCTTGCAGGTCTCAAAGCTGTCGCCATGGTCCAGATGGAGACAGATGGGCAGACCGGTCTCAATAATGGCGGCCTCCACCAGCTTCACCAGATAGGTGTGGTTGGCATAGGCCCGGGCGCCCTTGGACACCTGGAGGATCAGAGGCGCGTTGACCTCCTTGGCGGCCTCGGTGATGCCCTGCACGATCTCCATATTATTGACGTTGAAAGCGCCGATGGCATAGCCGCCGTTGTAGGCCTTCTCAAACATTTCCTTCGTAGTAACCAGTGGCATAAGGCTCATCTCCTTTTCTTAATCCTCCATGATTTTAACAGTTCTCATTGATAATTTCAAGAGGACGTGGTATGATATTTCCGCAAAAACCCAGGTTTTTCAAAATTGAGTTATCAGGAGGCAACTACATGAGTGAACTGAGAGGCGCCTGCATCATCGGTCAGTCCGGCGGCCCCACCGCCGTCATCAACGCCAGCGCGCTGGGCGTGATCCGCACCGCGCTGGATACCGACTGCATCACCCGTGTTCTGGGTGCGGCCCACGGCATCAAGGGTGTGCTGGACGACAGGCTGTACGACATGGACCAGGAGGATGCCGCCGAGCTGGAGCTTTTGAAATACACCCCCTCCTCCGCTCTGGGTTCCTGCCGCTACAAGCTGGCCGATCCCGATGTGGACGATACCGATTACAAGCGGATTCTGGAGATTTTCCAAAAGTACGATGTCCGCTATTTCTTCTACAATGGCGGCAATGATTCCATGGACACCTGCAACAAGATTTCCAAATATATGCAGAAGGTGGGCTATGAGTGCCGCATTATGGGCGTACCCAAGACCATTGACAACGACCTGAACGGCACCGACCACTGCCCCGGCTTTGCGTCCGCCGCCAAGTTCATTGCCACCACCTGTATGGAAGTCCACCGCGACGCCCATGTGTATGACACCGGTATGGTCACTGTGATCGAGATCATGGGCCGCCACGCCGGCTGGTTAGCCGGCTCCGCCGGCCTGGCCACCTGGGCCGGTTACGGCCCCGACCTGATCTACCTGCCGGAGACCGACTTTGACCTGACCGACTTCCTGGACGACGTAGGCCGCATCTACCGCAATACCGGCAAGTGCATGGTGGCGGTTTCCGAGGGCATCCACCACGCCGACGGCTCCTTTGTATCCGAGGCGAAGACCTCCGCCACCGACGGCTTCGGCCACGCCCAGCTGGGCGGCCTGGCGGTCATGCTGGCCAACGCCGTCAAGATGGAGACCGGCGCCAAGGTCCGCGGCATCGAGCTGTCCCTCCTCCAGCGCTGCGGCTCTCATGTGGCCTCCAAGACCGACATTGACGAAGCCTATCTGGCCGGCAAGGCCGCTGTGGATGCCGCCGTTTCCGGCGTTACCGACAAAATGGTGGCCTTCCGGTGCAGCCGGGAGAACGGCTACCGCTGTGAGACGGTGCTCCAGCCCCTGGATATTGTGGCCAACTTTGAGAAAAAGGTTCCCCGGGAGTGGATCAACGCCGCTGGGAACGGCGTGGAGCAGCCCTTCATCGACTATGTGCTCCCCCTCATCCAGGGCGAGGCAGAGGCCCCCAAGGAATTCGCCCTTCCCCGCTTTGCCAAGCTGAAAAAGGTTCTGACCACCGATCTGGACGGCTGAGCCTGCAAAAAAATCCGGCCCTGTGGATGCTCCCCAGGGCCGGATTTTTTACAGCAATGCCGCCAGCGCCTCCCGGATGTTCCGCACCTTGATAAGCTGCAGTCCCTCCGGCACGTCCAGTTTCCCGCTTATGCGGGCAGGAACCAGGCATTTGGTAAAGCCCAACCGGTGTACCTCGCTCAGCCGCTGCCCCAGGGCGTTGACGGAGCGCAGCTCACCGGTGAGTCCCACCTCCCCGATGGCCGCCAGATCGCCCGGTACCGGCCTGTCCCGGAAGCTGGAGGCCATGGCGATCACCATGGCCAGATCGGCGGCGGGCTCGTCCAGGAACAGGCCGCCGATTACATTGATATAGGCGTCGCAGGAACTCACCATCAGCCCACCCCGCTTTTCCAGCACCGCCAGCAGCAGGTTGGTGCGGTTGAAGTCAAAGCCGTTGGCGGTACGTCTGGGTACGTTGAAGCTGGTTGGGGCCAGCAGGGCCTGGACCTCCGCCAGCACCGGTCGCACACCCTCCATCACGCAGGTGACGCAGGTACCCGGCGTATCCTGGGGCCGGCCGGACAGCAGCATTTCCGACGGGTTGGGAACCTCCCTCAGACCGGAATCCCCCATCTCAAACACGCCGATTTCGTTGGTAGCGCCAAACCGGTTTTTGGCCGCCCGCAAAATCCGATAGGAGTTTTGCTGCTCCCCTTCAAAGTAGAGCACACAGTCCACCATGTGCTCCAGCACCTTGGGGCCGGCGATGGAGCCCTCCTTGTTTACATGGCCAATGACAAAAACAGTAACCCCCTGCCCTTTCGCCAGCTGCATCAGAGCCATGGTGCAGTCCTTCACCTGGCCGATGCTGCCCGGCGCGGCGGACAGATCCCCATGATACAGCGTCTGAATGGAGTCCACAATGAGCACGTCAGGCCCCAGCTCCCGCACCGACTCCACCACATCCTCCAGATTGGTCTCCGCCTGAAGGTAGAGCTGCTCACCCCGGACGTGGAGCCGGTCGGCCCGAAGCTTGATCTGCCGCTCCGACTCCTCGCCGGAGACATACAGGACCTTGGCAAAGCGGCAGAGGTGCTCACAGATCTGGAGCATCAGGGTGGATTTCCCGATACCGGGCGCGCCACCCACCAGCACCAGGGAACCCTGCACCGCACCTCCTCCCAGCACCCGATCCAGCTCCCGCATGCCGGTTTCAAACCGCAGCTCTCTGGCGGTCTCCACCTGGGCAATGGGTCTGGGTCTGCTGCCGGCGGAATGCCCCTCCGGTCCGGGCGACGGTCCCCGCCGCCTGGACTCCTGGGGCTGCTCCACAATGGTGTTCCACGCCTTGCAGGCGGGGCATTGTCCTGCCCATTTGGGCAGCTCGTTCCCGCATGCCGTACAGTAAAACATGGTCTTGGCCTTCATCCATGGGTTCCCCCGTTCTCTTTTGTTATACCTGCCAGTCGTATTGCAGCCACGCCGCCGCCATGGCGGCGGCCAGCTTATTTTGATAGGCGGCGGAGCGCAGCAGCGCCTCCTCCTCCGGATTGGAGAGAAAGCCGCACTCCACCAAAATACCGGGGCAGGAGATATGGGTCATCAGGTACACCGTGTCCGGTATGGCCTTGGCCTGCCGGGCGTTGTCCGGGTCCAGTGCGGTCCGCAGGGTCTCCTGCATGGCAACAGCAAAGTCCTGGCTCTGGTCCGTGGGCGCAAAAAACACCTGAGCACCGTGGTATTTTTGATTTGTAAAGGTGTTCTGATGTACACTAAGCAGCACGGCGTCCGCCGTCTCATCCACAGCGGAAACACGGTTGTGCAGGTCGGACACCTTCTTCTCCCGCAGGGTTTCGGCGCTCTCATCGTGGAGGGAGCGGTCCTCCGTGCGCAGGACCACCGGCACTTGTCCGTACAGGCCCAGGAGCTGATCCAGTTTCAACACAATGGACAGGTTGAGTGTACTCTCCGTCACACCGGTGAGGGAGACCGCGCCGCCGTCTTCCCCGCCGTGTCCGGCGTCCAACACCAGGGTGCGGCCCGATCCGGCTGGTGCGAAAGCGGTGGCCCCCTCTTCCGGTGGATGCAGCGCCAGACAGACGGCGGTAGCGGCAATCAAGCCGATCAAGATGGCCCAGTGGCCGGCCTTTCCCATGCCCCTCTCCCCTTTCTCCTCCCAGCGTATGCGCCGCCTGGAGGAAATAGAAGGTCGGGCCGTGGAAAACATCCGCTGCCACAGAGGCTATTGTACCACGGTTTCCGCCCCTTGTCCAAATTTGTATTGCCTTTTGTCCGCCAGCGCGCTAAGATAGAGGCAGAATATGACGGAGGTGGACTTCCATGGTAATTGACAAAATGGAGCATGCATCCTTGTATTACGGACTGGGTCCCCGCTTCCAGAAGGCGCTGGAGTGGCTGCAAACGGTAGACCCGAACACCCTCACCCCCGGTCAGCGGGTGGAGGTGGAGGGCAGCGATATCTACGCCTTTCTCTTTGATGTGGATACCCTGCCTGTGGAGGCGTGCAAGCTGGAGTGCCACAAAAACTATGCCGACATCCAGTACCTGGTTTCCGGTCTGGAGGGGGCCGGATACGCTCTGCCGGACGCACCGCTGGAGCAGCTGACGGAATATGACGCCGCCGGAGACATCCAGTTCTACACCACCAAGTGGGACACGCTCACCATCCGGCCCGGCACCTTTTACATCGTATGGCCGCAGGACCTCCACGCCCCCCGGGTGGCGGTGGAGCAGCCCATCCCCGTTCGCCGCCTGGTGGCCAAGGTCAAGCTGAACTGAACTGCCCCATTCTCCCCCGCCGGCCGGCGGGGGAGTTTTTTTCGTTTCCAGGAACTGACAATTTCCGACCGGCGGCATAGAATGGAACGGGGCGGAATCCGCCGTCCCAATCCATAGGAGGAGGAAATTCCCTTGTACCCTGAAAACAACAACACACCGGCCGGCGTCTGTGACGACGCCAACGGCACACTGCCGGAATGCGCACCGCTGGCCGTACCCTATGTTCCCTTCCAGCAGACCGGCGCCAAACGCTATGCCCAGCAGGAAGCCCTGGCCAGCGGCACCCTGTTTCCCGGCCTGAACCTGCCCTTCCAGGTCAAGGGTACAGCAAAGCAGGCCCTGGGCGGCCCTCTGGCGGAGCTCCAGGCCCTGGAATTTGTGCTGCTGGAGCTGGGCCTTTACCTGGATACCCATCAGGGCGACCAGGAGGCCTTCGCCCTGTACCGGCAGTACGCCGACATGGAGCGCCAGGCCAGGACCCGCTATGAGACCATGTACGGTCCCCTGACCCAGTCAGCCGCGTCGGGCGGAGAGAGCTGGAGTGCCTGGCTGAAGGGTCCCTGGCCCTGGGAACAGCAGACGGAAGGAGGCGGCCGCTGATGTTTTTCTACGAAAAGAAGCTGCAATACCCGGTCAAAATCACCAATGCAAACCCCAAGCTGGCCAGCTATATCATCAGCCAGTACGGCGGACCGGACGGCGAGCTGGGCGCCTCCCTGCGCTATCTCTCCCAGCGGTACTCCATGCCCTATCCGGAGCTTCAGGGCCTGCTTACCGATATCGGTACAGAGGATGTGTTTATAGACCGTCCGGCCCCGCCCGAGACCGGCGGACACGGCCGGCCAGCTCCCGCTGGACGGCCTCCCAGCGCTCCCGGTCAATGATGGGGGTGTGGTGGTCCCGGATGACAATGAGGGTTTCCTCTCCCCGGTTGTACTTTTTCTCGTGGGTGAGATAATCCGGGGTATAGGTCTTCTTCTGCACCAGATCCCCGCAGTATTTCTCATTTTTCAGAATCTTCCACACGGTGGCGGCCGACCAGACCAGGTTTCCCCGGCTGGAGGGACGTCCCTCCTCCCGCAGCCGTCTGGCGATGGCGGCGGTGCTCATGTGCCGGGAGAGACACAGCTCGTAGATATACCGCACCGTCTCCGCGCCCGCCTGGTTGATGCGCATCTGTCCGTTCCGCACATCGTAGCCCAGCAGGGAACCGCCGAACACCACCCCCTGCTCCATCCGCCGGGTCTGGCCCCACTTGACCCGCTGGGAGGTCTTGCGGCTCTCCTCCTGGGCGATGGAGGACATAATCGTGAGCCGCAGCTCCCCGTCCTGCTGGCGGGTGTCGATGTTGTCGATGAGAAAAAGCACCCCCACCCCCCGGCGGCGGAGTTCTCTGGTATAGGCCAGGGTGTCCAGGGTGTTGCGGGCGAAGCGGCTCACCTCCTTGGTGAGGATGAGGTCGATCTCCCCCGCCCGAGCCGCGGCGATCATGGCGTTGAACTGCCTGCGCTTTTTGGTGCTGGTGCCGGAGATCCCCTCGTCGGCGTAAATGCGCTGCAAGACCCAGTCCGGGTTGCGGCTAATCCACGTCAGAAAGTACTGCTGCTGATTGGCAAAGGAATTGGCCTGGTCCTCCCTGTCGGTGGATACCCGGCAGTAGGCTGCCACCCGGATCACGGCCCCCTCCTGCCGTTGGAACGGCGTGGGAATCCAGCTTTCATCTTCTTCCCCTCCCTTCCCTGTATCCCTATGCGCAGGGGGAGAAAAACTTGCCGGAGACGGAAAGCGCCCCGGGGAAACGGCCCCCGGGGCGCTGGTTCAACGTCCGGCACGAAGCTGCCAGAAAATGACCGCTCCAGCGGCGGCCACATTCAGGGAGTCCACCCCGTGGAGCATGGGAATCCGGGCGGTGTAGTCACAGCCGGCGATGGTGCGGGGCGAAAGGCCGTCGCCTTCCGTACCCAGAACGATGGCCAGCTTTTCTTCCCGGGCCAGCACCGGATCATCAATGGGGATGGAGTCGTCCCCTAGGGCCATGGCCACGGTCCGGAAGCCCAGCGTCCGAAGGTGGGAAAGGCCGGGCTGGGGCCATTGGGAGGGGTCCTCCCCGATCCGCGCCCAGGGGATCTGGAAGACGGTCCCCATGCTGACCCGTACCGCCCGGCGGTAGAGAGGATCACAGCAGCAGGGCGTGACCAGAACTCCGTCCATTCCCAGAGCGGCGGCGGAGCGAAAAATGGCACCCACGTTGGTGGCGTCGGTGATATCTTCCAGCACGGCAATCCGGCGGGCCGACCGGCAGAGCTCCGCCACATCGGGCTGGACGGGGCGGCGCATGGCGCACAGCATCCCCCGGGTTACCTGATAGCCGGTGAGGCGCTCCAGCACCTCACGGTCCGCAGTGTATACAGGCAGCTGCTCATACCCTGCCGGCAGGCAGGCCAGAAAAGCGGCCAAGTGGTTTCGCTCCATCAGCGCCGAGAGGGGCCGGCACCCCGCCTTCAGCGCACAGGCAATGACCTTGGCGCTCTCCGCAATAAATATGCCCCGCTCCGGTTCCAGCCGGTTGCGCAGCTGGGCGTGGGTCAACTGGGTGTAGGCCTCCAGGCCGGGCGCCGAGAGATCCGTAATTTCAATGATGCGGGCCATGTGCGCCTCCCAACAGAAAAACATAGGTGGATGGATCGGAGTGCCGGGGCGAGAAGGAGAAATTCAGGCGGGAAAATTCCTGCATTGCCTCCGGCTCGGCGGCCTGCCGCTCCGCCAGGTACCGCACCATCTCCCCCCGCGCCATCTTGCAGAGGGTTCCCTTTTCCACGATCCGCCCCGCCCGCACTTCGCCGAACACACAGGTAATCAGCCGCGTACCGGGCCGCTGATAGGGGGAGATGCAGAGGCTGTACTCTCTGGAAGCCAGGTTCACAATGCAGTCACTCTCCTGGTAGAGGCTGTCTGCAATTAAGTGATTCCAGTAACTGTAAAGGTTTTTCCCATTCCCCGCATCCAGCTTGGCCTGCATCTCCAGACGGTAAGGAATCACCCCGTCAAAGGGGCGCAGCAGGCCGTACAGCCCGGAGAGAATGCGCAGGTGCTCCTGCACATAGTCAAATTCCCCCCGGGAGAACACTCCGGGGGCCATATAGCGGTATTGAATCCCCTCGTAGGCCAAAATAGCGGGAGTCAGGCCGGTACGCAGATCACCGGCAGCCAGCCGCTGGACGTTTTGCGCCGCAATGGCGTCGCTGCACCGCCACAACGCCTTCAGCTGGTGGTACGGCAACGTGCGCAGCTTGGTGTAAAGGATTTCTGCCTGCTCCAGAAAACGTGGCAAGTCCCGCCAGGGCAGAGTATCTGTATCCGCCCGCATTTTTTTAGCGGGAGAAATTACAAGTTGCATAGGCCGCCTCACCTCTCCGGCCGGTCCGGTGTGATGGCCACCTTCATCACCCCGTCCCGGCGGTGCTCAAAGAGGTCGTAGGCCTCCCCGATGCGGCTGAGGGGATAGGTGTGGGTGATAAGGGCAGTGGTGTCCAACTTCCCTGCGGCGATGAGCGCCAGAATGGCCCCGCAGTCGCAGCCGTCCACACCGCCGGTTTGAAAGGTCAGGTTTTTGCCGTACATCTCGGGCAGAGGCAGGTTCTGGGGGCCGTCATACAGGGCCACCACCGTCACCACCGCGTTGGGGCGGGCGTACTGCCAGGCCATGCGGAAGGTGTCTGGGCTGCCCGCCACCTCCAGCACCACATCCGCACCCCCGTGGCTGCTGTTGGCCCGCACCAGTGCCTCCAGCCCCTCCGGGCTGCTGGTCAGAACATCGGGATAATGGCGTCGGACAAACCGGAGCCGCTCCGGGTCCGAGTCACAGACCAGGACGGCGCCGGGCCGGAACAGGCGGACGCACTGCAAGGTGCAGATGCCGGTAGGGCCGGCGCCCAGAATCAGTACGGTATCCTCCGGGCCGATTCTGGAGCGTTTGGCCGCCCAATAGCCGGTGGACAGCAGATCTCCCACCAGCAGAGCCTGCAAATCCGTGACGCTATCCGGAATTTTGCTCAGCCCCTGATCGGCGTAGGGGACACGCACATACTCCGCCTGCCCCCCGTCAATCCGGCAACCCAGCGCCCAGCCGCCATTTGGGTCGGTACAGTTGTTGACCCAGCCGCGCCGGCAGAAGAAGCAGGCGCCGCAGAAGGTCTCCACATTTACCGCCACCCGGTCCCCCGGCCCGACGGTGGAGACGCCCTCCCCAACCTGCTCCACAATTCCCACCATTTCATGTCCCACGGTTATGCCGGGTACCGCTCTGGGGACGGAGCCGTGCTTGATATGCAGATCACTGGTGCAGATACTGCTGAGGGTGACCCGCACAATGGCGTCCCTGGGATGGAGCAGGACGGGCATGGGCTTGTCCAGCAGCTGAAAATCTCCCTGTGCAACATAGGTATAGGCCAGCATAGGCGGTTCCTCCCTGTCTGTGATCTCTTTCATTATAAGCCGGTGGAACTCCGCCGTCAATGGAGCGGGCCGGGGACGCTTCCACGCCAGGTACAGAGGAACTGGGACACCTGGAAATGATCGGCTCCATTGTGCATCAGCTGACCCGGGGCCTCACCGACGAGCAGATCCGCACCAGCGGCTTTGCCCCCTATTTTGTGGACCACACCACCGGGATCTATCCCACCGCAGCCTCCGGCGCACCCTGGAACGCCGCCGGAATCGGGGTCAAGGGGGATGTGATTGCCGACCTGACGGAGGACATGGCGGCCGAGCAGAAGGCCCGGGTGACCTATGACAACATCCTGCGGCTCAGCGACGACCCGGACGTGAGCAACGTGATCAAATTCCTCCGCGCCCGCGAGGTGGTGCATTTCCAGCGTTTCGGGGAAGCAAAGCGTACAAAAGGAACGTCCCCGGACTCTGGCGAATCCGGGGACAGACATGCGTCAGCGGGCATGGATCGCAGCCTCCATCCGCTCCAGGGCTTTTTTCAGGGTGCTCCGGGGACAGGCCAGGTTCATGCGGAGAAAATGCTCCCCTTCCCGACCGAATTCATAGCCGGCGCTGAAGGCCACGCCGGCCCTGTTGATCATAAAATGCTCCAGCGCCATTCCCTTGTAGGGTAGGCCGGAGCAATCCAGCCAGACCAGGTAGGTTCCCTCCGACGGGAAAAGCCGAATCTCCGGAATGTGCTTGGCCAGGTAGTCCGCAAGGTAGGCCTTGTTTGCAAATACATATTCGATAACCTGGTCCAGCCAGTCCTCCCCCTCCGGCGTATAGGCGGCCATCAGGGCGGCCGCACCGAAGACGTTGTCCAGTCGGGTCTGGGCAATGGTCAGTTCCTCCTTGAACCGCTGCCTGACGTCGTCATCCGCCAGAACGATGGTGGCCATGCCCAGGCCGCCCAAGTTGAACCCTTTGCTGGCGGAATAGCAGATCATGGACTGCTTGAGCACCTCCTCGCCCAGAAGGCCGAAGGTGGTGTGGGGATGCTCCTTTGAGACAAAGTCGCAGTGGATCTCATCCACCAACATGAAAATGCGGTGCCTCAGGCAGATCTGCGCCAGCCGCTCCAGCTCCTCCCGCGTCCACACCCGGCCGGTGGGGTTGTGAGGACTGGAGAGAATCAGCACTTTAACTCCAGACGCCGCTTTCCGCTCCAGATCGTCATAGTCAAAGGTATAGACGCCCTCCCTCCAGACCAGGGGACTCTCCACCAGCGTTCTTCCGCTGCGCTCCGCCATGTCGAACAGGGAGTCATAATTCGGCGTGGGAAGCAGCACCCTGTCCCCAGGCCGTGTCAGAATGCGCAGCACAATATTCATGGCGTAAATCACGCCGGGAGGAGAAAAAACCAGGTACTCCTGCCGGACCGTAAAGCCATAACGCCGACTCAGCCAGTGCAGTACCGCGTCATAATAGGGCTGCTGACGGACCACATATCCATAGACAGGGTGGGCCGCACGCTTCTGGATCGCCTCCACAATGCAGGGTGCACAGGCAAAATCCATGTCCGCCACCCACATGGGGATGATATCATCCCGCCCGAAGAAGTCGGAGCCGGTGTCCCATTTGTAGGAAGAGGTACCCCTTCGGTCAACAGGGGTGTCAAAATCATATTTCATATGTGCTTCTCCGATAAATCTGCGGATTTAGGCTTCTCCACCCTATGCCTCGATTATGGATGAAAGTGAATAATTTGTCAATATCGCAGCGGGGGGCAGTTCCCTTAAAAATGGTAAGAAAATTTTATTAAACGATTGCAATTAAAATAAAAATCAGTTACAATGAATGTCGCAATTGGCAGATGATGCGGGGAAAGGAGGGATAATTTGAGCAATTACGCCTATTTGGAACGTTACATTCCCGTTGTTGAATTTATGGGAGAGATTTGCGGTAAAAACTATGAGATCATTCTCCATGATGTCTCCACTCCGGAGCGCTCGGTAATCGTGGCCTGCAACGGACATCTCAGCGGCCGGCGGGTGGGCGACCCGATGACCGAGCTGGCAAAGGAGCTGATCCAGACCGGGGCCTATCTGGAGCACGACTACGTGGCCAATTATGAGGGACGCACACGAGGCGGCAAGCGTTTCGTGTCCTCCACCTTTTTCATCAAGGAGGATGGAGAGCTGCGTGGACTGATCTGCGTCAATCACGATGTGGAGGAATTCTTCCTCCTCTCCGAGCATCTGGACAAGCTGATGCACGCCTATCCCCTGCTGATGGAGGGAGAGCGGCATACCTCCTACACGGAAAACCTGGACGACTCTATTTCGGAGCTGTCCAGCAATATCATCCACACCACAGTACACCGCTACGATGTGCCGCCGGCTGACATGAATTCCTCCGACAAGCTGAACATCATCCGGACCCTGGAGGTGCAGGGGGTTTTCGCAACCAAAGGCTCTGTGGGACAGGCCGCCCGGGAGCTTCAGATTTCCGAACCCACCGTTTACCGCTATCTCCAGCGAATCAGAAACGGAAAAGGTTAAAAAACCGCCGGAACCTCTCGGTTCCGGCGGTTTTTCATAGGATATGGTCTGCGATCCGCTGAAACGCGGTCAGCAGCAGCGCACGTGGACAGGCCAAATTAGCCCTCATAAACTGGCTGTATTCCGGTGAAAACTCCCTGCCCGGCGTAAAAGCCACCCCGCAGGTGTCAACCAGAAATCGTTCCAGTTCCTCCCCCCTCCCCAGGCCGGAGAAATCAATCCAGGAGAAGTAGGTGGCCTCCATGGGATAGGCGGTCAGCTGGGGCAGATGGGTGCGGATAAAGGCCTCCAGGGCCTGCCGGTTCTGGTCCACATAGGAAATCACCCCATCCAGCCAGTAGCCGCAGGATTCATAGGCGGTCTCCAGAGCGATGGCCCCGAAGAGATTATCCAGCCTGGTCTGGTAGCGCGCCATGACCTGGTTGAAGCGGTTCCGGAGCGTCTCGTCGTGGATCACCAGCGTGGCCAGTTGAAGTCCCCCCAGATTAAAGGTTTTATTGGTTGAGGTGAGAAGCACGGAGCTCCGGGCCAGCTGGGGCGAGAGGGAGGGCAGCGGCGTATAGTGATAGCCGGGCATTACCAGGTCTGCGTGGATATCGTCGCTGAGAATGGTCACATGATGCCGCAGACACAGCTCCCCCAGCCGTTCCAGCTCTGCCCAGGTCCAGAGCCTGCCGGTGGGATTGTTGGGGTTGGACATCAGCAGAATCTTGGTGCGGGGCATGGCCAGCACCCGCTCCAGATCGTCAAAGTCCAGCTCATAGCGCCCGTTGACCAGCTTGAGAGGATTTTCTGAAATGATCCGCCCGCCGGCGGTGACGGAATTCATCAGCGCATCATAGTTGGGCGTCTGCATTACAATGCGGTCCCCTGGTTGGGAGAGCAGGTCAATGAGCACATTGACGGCAAAGATCACACCGGGCGGCGCAAAGGCCAGCGCCTGCTGCGGCACCTCCCAGCCGTGGCGCTGCCGGAACCAGTGCCGCACCGCAGAGAGGTACCGCTGGGTGCGCATGGTATAGCCCATAACGCCGTGGTCAATCCGGGCGGAAAAGGCGTCCAGGATCTCAGGCGCACAGGGGAAATCCATATCGGCCACCCACAGGGGAATGACGTCCTCTTTTCCAAACTCCTCCAGCGTTCCGTCCCATTTGAAGGACTGACTGCCGCGGCGCTCAACGGCGGTGTCGAAATCAAGGCATTTCATCATGGGCGCTTCCCTCTTTCAGGTATCTGTCCAGCCAGGCCAGGATCTCCTCCATGCGGCAGATGCGGTTCGACGGAGTTCCTGTGCGGCTCAGCCCGTGATCCTCCCCGTAAAACAGGCACAGCTTGCTCTCCACCCCGTGGAGCTTCAGTGCCGCGAACATCTCCAGTCCATTGTTCAGCGTACAGCGGTAATCCTTGTCGGAGTGGATGAACAGGGTGGGCGTCCTGACCTGGTCGGCGTAAGACAGGGGCGAGGCCGTCCACAGCCGCTCCGGATGGTCCCACACGGTGCCGAGCTGCTGGTCCGGCACATAGTAATAGCCGATATCGGAGAGCAGATAGTCCCCAACATAATTGGAAATGCTCCGCTGGGAGACCGCGCAGCGGAAACGGTGGGTGTGTCCGATAACCCAGTTGGTCATAAAGCCGCCGTAAGAGCCGCCGCATACGCCGAGCCGCTCCGGGTCGATATCCGGATAACGGACCAGAACCTCATCGGTAAAGTCCATCAGATCCTGGAAATCCACGGTGCCGTACCTCCCCTGAAGGTCCGCAAAGTCGTTGCCCTTTCCGCAGCTGCCCCTGGGATTGCAGTAGAAGACGAAATATCCCCGGGCCGCCCACAGCTGCATCTCGTGGTGGAAGCCGGGTCCGAAGACCATTTTGGGGCCGCCGTGGATGTGGAGGATGCCGGGATAGGAGGCGCCGGGCCGGTATCCCGCCGGCTTGAGAACAAAGCCGTCGATCTCCACGCCGTCCCGGTCCAGGAAGGAGAAGGCCTCCGGAACAGACAGAGTCCGTCCGGCGGATACCTGGTCGTTGAAATGGGAGGTCCGCAGAAGCGCGCCCCCCTGCCACAGATAGACCTCTGGCAGGTCCAGACCGGTGGCCGCCACCAGGGCGAACCGCTCCCCGTCCAGCGTGTCAAAGTCGATCAGGTAGTCGTCGGTGGTAAGTAGGGCAGAGACCCCCTCCTCCCTGGTCCAGCGGCACAGTTGGGTCCCCACGCCGTTGGTGTTCAGGAAATAAAGGGCCTTCCCCACCATCTTCTGTCCGCGCACGGCGCCGTCAAAGCTGTCGGTGACCACCTCGGAATTGACCCGGCGGTTATACCGGCCCAGACTGTGCGCTCCGTCCTCATTCACCAGGAAAAAGGTGGGGTGCTCGTAGACTCCGTAATCCTTCATCACCAGGCCCAGGCAGAGAAACTCCTGCCCGTGGAAGCCCACAAAGTCAATGCTGTATTGATCCGGGGTGATCAGGGTCCGCAGGCCCTCCGCCACCGACCAGAGGTACATGCCCTCGGTCACAGGCTTTACGTCCCGGAAGGGAAAGGCGGTAAACAGCACCTGCCCCTCCCCCGCGCTGACCCGGTTCACATCCCAATCCTCCGGAGTGAGCTGCCGGAAGGCGCCGTCAGCTTCCACCAGGAAGAGGGTGTTTCTGGTCTGGTTGTACATGCCCACGCCGTTTTCACACAGGGGAAGCTCCGTCAGGGTTTTGTAGCCCTTGGTGTGGAGCCTGCGCGCCGCCTCCCGCTCCCGAAGCGGTGGGGCCAGGGTCAGCAGGTTGGGTCGGTCCAGATGGGTCTCCGCGGTGACGAAGTAGCGCCCTGCTCCCGCCGGCCAGACGGCGGTGACAGAGAGCGGGAGGCGGAACAGCTCCTCCCGCCCCCCATTGGAGACGTTCAGGCGAACCAGGGTGCTCCAAGACTCTTCTATTCCCCGGGCAAGCAGCTCGGGATCGCTCTGGCGCTCTATGAGAAGAAGCCGCTCCGGTCCGTCCCACACCGCCCTGCGCTGGCCCTCGCTGCCGGGCAGTTCCGCGCAGGCACCTGTTTCCGGCGTATATACCCACAGGCTCCACCGGTAGCAGTCCTTCTCCTCATCAATGCGTTTCAGCGCGAAGGCCAGCCGCGCTCCATCCGGGGAGAAAGCCAGCGCGGAGGGATAGCGGTATTTGAGAAAGTCGGTCAGCTGAAGTCTTTCCATTCTCTTATCCCTTCTCCATTTCACACATGGTTTCAAAGAGCAGACGGGTGCCGAATCCGATGCCGCCCTTGGCGTAAATCCCCTCGCAGCTCCGGCTCCAGGCCGTGCCGCCAATGTCCAAATGGACCCAGGGGGTATCCTCGACAAACTCCTTGACGAACATGGCGCCTACCGTGGCGTAGCCGCCCACGCTGGAACCCATGGCGCTGTTCTTCAGGTGGGCCACCCTGGAATCCAGTACCCGGCGGAGGTTCTCATCACAGGGCAGCTCCCACACCCGCTCGCAGGAGGCGGTCGCTCCGGCCTCCACATAGGCGGACAGGGTGTGGTCATTGGTAAACAGGCCGCACCGCCGGTCGCCCAGGGCGGTCTGAATGCCGTCTGTCAGGGTAGCGATGTCAATGATGCGGTCCACACCGCAGCACTGCTTGGCGTAGGTCACCGCATCGGCCAGGGTGATACGGCCCTCGGCATCGGTGTTGTTGACCTCGATGTACCGGCCCGACATGGAATGGATCACATCGCCCGGCACATAGGCGGTAGCGGAGAGCTTGTTCTCGCAGGCCGCCACAATTCCGGTGACGTTCAGGGCCAGCCCTCTGGCCTGGGCGGCCCAAAGGGCGCAGATCACCGCCGCGCCGCCGCTCATATCGTGCTGCATGGTCTCCATAAACTCAGAGGACTGGAGGGAATAGCCGCCGCTGTCATAGGTCAGACCCTTGCCGATCAGTCCCAGACGGCGCTCCGGGCGGCCCGGATCGCCGTTGTAGGTCATTACGATGAGCTTGGGTTCCTGAATGGAGCCCTTCCCCACCTCCAGGAAAGCGGTAAGCCCCAGCTGCCTGATCTCTTCCCGGCCGTACACCCGCACCTGAACCGGGGTATCCGCCAAAATTTTTCCGGCGGCCTCCGCCAGCTTTTCCGGGGTCATTACCGTAGGCGGCTCGTTAATCAGATCCCGAGCCAGGCAGGCAGCCTCTCCGCCCGCCGCCGCCTGATCCAGGGCCTGCCTGAACGCCTCCTCCTGGCAGGCGCAGCAGAAAGCGGCCTCCGAGACGCCGGCCGGGTCCGGGCTGGACTTGTATTTGTCAAAGCGGTACCCCGACAGCAGCATGGCCTCGGCGGCCTTCTGGAGCATGGGGGGCGTCATTCCCTCCAGCCCCCGCAAATCGGTTACCACCCGGCTCAGGCTCAGCCCGTGGCACTGGCGGTAGACTGTCCCGCAGCTGTGCAGCATGGTCTCCGGGTCAGGCACAGGACCGAGGCCCAGCAGGAAATATTGGACGATGCGTCCGGCCTGGAGGGTGGTGAAGCGGTACACCTCATCCCGCCGGCCGGAAAAGGCACCCTGGCCGCAGATGGCCTGGAGCTCCCCGTCGCAGGGCAGGCGAAGCCGGTTCAGCGTCCCCTCCCGGACAGGGACCACCACGCCGTCCCAGGCCCGCTGCTCATAGCCTATACACAGATCAAGTTTCACAGACAGATTCCTCCCTTCACGGAATCAGCGGCACTCCCCTCCGCCCCTGCCAGGTGGCAGGCCACAAAATGCTCCGGCTCCACTTCCCGCAGCTGCGGCATGGTCTGGGCGCACTCAGGGCGGGCAAGGGGGCAGCGGTCATGAAACAGGCAGCCGGAGGGCAGATGGATGGGACTGGGAATCTCACCCTTCAGCTCCTGAGATTGGCTGAGTTTGTTCTCATCAATGGTAGGTGCCGCGGAAAACAGCGCCTTGGTATAGGGATGCAGCGGCTTTTGGAACAGCTGCCGCTTGGGCGCCCGCTCCACAATGGTACCCAGGTACATCACCCCCAGCCGGTCGCTGATGTGCTTCACCACGCTGAGGTCATGGGCGATGAACAAATAGGACAGGCCGAACTCGTCTTTCAAGTCCATGAGGATGTTGAGAATCTGGGCCTGGATGGACACGTCCAGTGCGGACACCGGCTCGTCGGCAATGATGAACTTGGGTTCCACAGCCAGCGCCCGGGCAATGCCGATGCGCTGCCTCTGGCCGCCGGAGAACTGATGGGGATACCGGTTGGACTGCTCCGCGCTCAGCCCCACCCGTTCCAGCAGATAGATCGCCTTCTCCTCGGCGGCTGCTTTGGAGGGCGCCAGCTTGTGGAACAAAATCGGTTCGGTCAGGATGTCCAGCACCTTCTGCCTGGGATTCAGGGAGGCGTACGGGTCCTGGAAAATCATCTGCATCTGCCTGCGGATGGGTCGCAGGTCCTTGAGCTTCCTGTGGGTGATATCCTGCCCTTCAAACAGGATACGGCCGCTTTTTGGCTCCTGGAGGCGAATGACGGTGCGGGCGGTGGTAGATTTGCCGCAGCCGGATTCCCCCACCAGACTGAATACCTCCCCCTCCTCAATCTCAAAGCTCACGTGGTTTACCGCATGCACCACCTGCTGCTCCACGGAGAAGCGGCCGTGCTTGAATTTGATCCGGTCCAGCAGGTCCTGGGTCAGGTCAAACTCCTGGATCAGATCTTCCACCTGGAGGATACGGCTCATCTCAGTCCCCTCCTTTCAGCGGGAAGTGGCAGCACACCGTGTGTCCCTCCCCTACCGTCTGATCCACCGGCGCCTGGGTGCGGCAGATCTCCTGGCAGTACTTGCACCGGGGCGCGAAGTAGCAGCCCTGGGGCAGATCCAGCATGCTGGGTACCATGCCGGGGATGGACTCCAGCCGGTCCTGTTCCTCCGAGATCCTGGGGATGGAATTGAGCAGGCCCACGGTGTAGGGGTGGCTGGCCCGGCGGATTACATCGTCCCTGGAGCCGCTCTCTACAATTTTCCCGCAGTACATCACGATAACCCGGTCGGCCATCTGGGATACCACCGCCAGATCGTGGGTGATGAGAATCAGGGAGGCGTTTTGCTCCTTCACCAGCCGGTCCATCAGATTCAGAATCTGGGCCTGGATGGTGACATCCAGCGCGGTGGTGGGCTCGTCGGCAATGATCAGCTTGGGATTGGCCGCCAGGGCGATGGCAATGATCACCCGCTGGCGCATACCGCCGGAGAACTGATGGGGATAGCTTTTTAGCCGGTCCTCCGGATTGGGGATGCCCACCATGTGCAGCAGTTGGATGCAGCGCTCCCGTTTTTCCTTGTGGGACATGCCCTTCTGGTGCAGATCCAGCATTTCCGTGATCTGCTTTTCAATGGTATACAGGGGGTTGAGGGAGGTCATGGGGTCCTGAAACACCATGGCGATGTCCTTGCCTCGGATTTTCATCATTTCCTTCTCATTTTTACGGCTGATATCCTCGCCGTTAAACAGGATGCGCTGGGACTGGACCACACCGGGACTTTCCACCAGCTTCAAAATGGAGAAACTGGTGACGGATTTCCCGCTGCCGGATTCCCCCACGATCCCCAGGACCTGCCCCTCATCCAGGGAAAAGCTGATATCATCCACCGCCTTGACCACGCCGCGGAAGGTGTGGAAATAGGTGCGCAGATGTTCTACTTGCAGCAGTGTCTTTCCCACGATTTCCACTCCTTACTTCAGTTTTGGATTAAACTCGTCTCTCAGGAAATCGCCCAGCAGGTTGATTCCGAAGACCAGCAGCATGATATAAATGCCGGGGAAGACCGCAATCCACCAGTAGCCGCTGAAAAGCACGTCAAAACCGTTTTTCACCAGCATGCCCAAAGAGGGCTCGGTCACCGGAACGCCCACGCCCAGGAAGGAAAGGGTGGCCTCGGAGAGGATCAGTCCGCCCACCTTCATGGTGGAGAGCACAATGAT